>JAHCJH010000004.1 GCA_026126345.1 Phycisphaeraceae bacterium
CTCGCAGGCCCACATGCGGCCGGTGCGGCCCAGGCCCGTTTGGATCTCGTCGATGATCAGCAGCGCGCCGTGCCGGCGGCAGAGGCGGGCCGCCTCGCGCAGGTAGCCGGGCCCAGGGAGGTTGACGCCCTTGCCCTGGATCGGCTCGACGATGAACGCCGCGACGCCGCCGGCGAGCAGCTCGCGCTCCAGGGCGTCGGGATCGTCGAACGGGATCTCGGTGGAACCGGGGACGAGCTGGCCGAAACCGTCCTGGAACTCGTGGTTGGCGGTCACGGACAGCGCACCCATGGTCAGGCCGTGGTACGACCTGCGGCAGTGCAGGACGCGCTGGCGGCCGGTAGCTGCGCGGGCGTGCTTGAGCGCGGCGTCAACCGCCTCGCCGCCACCCGACGCGAAGAACACCTTGCCGAGCTCGCCGGGGGCGACCGCCGCGAGCTCCCGCGCCAGCAGACCGGCTGTGCGGAACGACCCGACGCCGGGCAGGTTGGGCAGATCGAGGTCGAGCGCCTGGCGGAGCGCATCGGCGATGGACGGGTGGTTGCGGCCGAGGTTGAACACGGCGTACCCGCCGAGCAGGTCGATGTACCGGTTGCCCCGGGCGTCAAAGAGATAGGCACCCCGGCCGCTGGTGTACCGGGCGTCGAACCCGATGGTGCGCAGCACCGACGCGAACGCGGGGTTCACATGCGACTCGAACAGGGCCAGGGGGTCGGCCCCGTCGGAGGCCAGCAGCGCGGCCAGGTCGAACTTCGCCTCCGCGGCGCCCGGTCTCGGGATGTCCTGATCGCTCGTCGGCATGAGGACTCATCGTACACGGCGCGATCGCCCGGGCGTCAGCGGCCGCCGTGGTCCGACCACCAGCGGTCCACCACGGCCTCGGCGGCCCCACGGTAGAGCGTTGACAGCAGGTCGCGTGGCAACGACAGGCCCCGCAGCACGGGGGCTGACAAGGGCGTGTGGCGGGCGGGGTCCACCATGGCCAGGTCCGGGTCGGCGATGGGGGACTCGCCCTGATGGTCGGTTTCGAACATGGCGCGCAGCGCCCAGTACCGCGAGCAGTACAGCTCGAAGGCGGACTCGGGGGAGTCGGCCAGGTCGCCCATGGCGCTCATGCCGCTCTTGGCCGGTGAGAGCTGGTCGTCGAGCGTGACCAGATCGCTGCCGAAGATCACCCGCCCGCGGTGCTTGCGGAGGAAGTCGATCACTTCGTCGCGCCGATGGCGGCTGATCTCCCGGACCATCCACTTGGTCGCGGACGTGTCGAGGTGAAGGTTGGGGTGCCGATCGAGCAGGCCGTCGAGAAACGCCAGGTCTTCAGGCCAGCCGCCCATGTGCGCCGCGATCCACGGCGAGCCGAACCAATCCAGCATGCGCTCGAGCCCGACGTACTGGTGCGCCTTGGTGCCGTAGCGCGAGGCGTCCTGGTAGCGGGCGGTGAACCAGGTATCCGGGTCGGCGACGTGCACCATGTGCATCATGCCCAGGCGCTCGGCCAGCCGGCAGTGCTCCCGCCGCACCGGGCTGTCGATATCGGCCAGATCGCACGCGCCGTCGGGCACGAAGTCGCGCAGCCGGGGCGAGGCCCACACTTTCATCATTCGGGAACCGAAGTCCTCGGCGAAACGTTCCATCGTGCGGAGGTACCCGTGCCGGTGCGTCGCGTGCTTGTCGGCGTCGCCCCAGGTCGGGATCGCGATGAACCGCACCGAGTCTCCCAGGTGGTCCCGCACCGGGGCCGCCAGGGGCAACTGGGTCATCGTGTAGGTCCGGGTCACGCCGAAGGCCCGCCGGGCCCGGTCGTAGATCGGCGTCGCCTGACGGCCGTGGATGTGCGTGTGCGCGTCGATGATCTCGACGGGTGGCGGGCCGAGCTGCGCGGCGGCCGACAGGTAGTCCCATCCGAAGCGGTTGGCCGGGCTCGCGGGGCGTTCAGGAGAGGAAACACCACGCTCAACGCTGGCCATGTGCGATGGTAGACGCGGCGTCGTGCAACGCGGGAACCCTGACGGAATCCGCATGAATTGTGAATCCGACTCCGGGAATTCAAGATTCCGGTGCCTCGTTTCGTGTCGGCATCGCGAGTTGTCCACCGCGCAAGTGCTTGCAAATACGGCCCATGAGCGAAGTTGGGCGCGATTCCTTCACCGGTTTTCCACGTGTCGAACTTGATCAGGGTAGTGTTGCAAAGTGTCGCAAAGTGGGAGAGAATCCCACGCATGTCCCTTGGAGCGACCAGCCGTGCTCTTCACCGGGTATTCCGAGCACCAGATCGATCCCAAGCAGCGCTTGGCCATTCCCGCCAAGTACCGCAACCAATGGGATCCGTCGCGGGACGGCGGGGCGTGGTACTGCGTGCCGTGGCCCGACGGGCATCTTCGGCTCTACACCGAATCGACCTTCACGGAACTGGCACGCCGGGGCGAAACGTCGCTCACGCCAGGCCAATTGGAGGCGGAACTGGAATCGACGCTGTTCGGCTTTGCCGAGCGGCTGGAGATGGACAGCGCCGGGCGGATTGCCTTGCCCAAGCGGCACCTGGAGCTGACCGGGCTCAAGAGCGACGTGGTGGTGGTCGGCGCTCGCGTTCGGCTGGAGGTGCGCGACCGGGCCGCCTGGCAGAAGCAGTCGGAGGACAGGTTCAAGCAGCTTCCCGGTTTGATCGCGCAGATCGAAGCCTACCGGCGCGGCCACGGAGGGCCCGCCGCATGACCCAGGGGCACCGGACGCCCACGGATCACTGACCCCTCGGGGGTCCGGCTCACGTCCACGCCGTGAGCCGTTCGGACCTGACCTTCCCGCGCCGCCGGAAACGGCGGCCCGGGGATTGACAATCAAGGACTCGCGGCGGGAAATCGAACGGACTCGCCGCCCTTGCCCCGGCCCGGTTGGGCCCAATCGCACGGACGCGGTTGGAACCCCGGCCTTGCCGACCACCTCGGGACTCCGCGAACACCCCGGGTAGCAAGGGCATTTCCGCCGCAGACTCGACGCCCGGCCGGCCGACCCGCCCGCCGGGCGTTTTTCGTTGCGGCGGGGGCTCAGGGCGTCGAGCGCGGCGCGCGGTCCTTCCAGATGTCGTACTCGGCCGACAGTTGGGAGGCGAGCCTGGCGTAGCGCTCCACCTCGGCCGGGTTGGCCAGCAAGTTCCGCCCGTGGAGCTCGGCAAGCACCTGGTACGCCAGGAGCAGGAACTGGGCGTTGGGCCCGTCGGTGGTCAGGCTCGACACGTACCCGCGAAGGTGCTCGGCGATGGAACGCGCCTCGCCAAGGGGGATGCCGCTGGTGCCCGCCCCGGTCGCGGCCGCGGCGTTGGCGGCGGCGATGATGCGGTTGGCTCGGGCGGCGGTGTGCAGCAGATCGATGTCGAGCAGCCAGGGGTCCCCGGTCCTGAGCAGGGCCCGCCACTGCGCGGCGATGACGGAGGCCTCTGGCTCGCTGATGAGGTAGCCCTCGAGCGTGACGGTCCAGAATGTTCGCTCGGTGTCGAGCATGAGGTCGCGGAGTTTCGAGAGCTGCTCGCCGGTGGTCGCCAGGCGGGCGATACGGTCGATGTCGCCGATGTGGGCGGTCCAGACTCCCTGGGATCGAGCCAGCACGTCCCGGGCCTGTTCGAGCGTGGGGGGCTCGGCCGTGGAGACACTGACGGGGTTGGCGCGCCGGACCGCGCCGAACACGGCGCGCACCGTATCGCGAGCGGTCTGCAGGCGAGACTCGGCCGCGGCCGTGCGCTCGCGCTCCAGCAGGAAGCCGATGCGTTGGCGCTCGCGTTCCTGGGCGGATATCAGCGCGGCGTACGCCAGCCCGGCCAGCGCCAGCGTGGCGACGGCGCCCGCGGCAACGCCCCTGGGGTGGCGGCGGATGATGAGCCGTGCGGTGTGCAGCGCGCCCGGGCGCGTCCACGCGACCGGGAAGTTGTCGATCCAGAGTTCAAGATCGGCGGCGAACTCGCCGGCCGACGCGTAGCGCTGACGCGGATCGATGGCCAGGGCGCGGGCGCATATCCGCGCGAGCGTTCGGTCGACGCCGGCGACCGAGGTGGGAAGCAACGGGGCGCCGGACTTGGCGCCCGCGAGCACCTCGGAGAGCGAGTCGCCCAGCGGGGCCCTGCCGGTGATCAGCCAGAAGAGCATGGCGCCCAGAGAGAACACGTCGGTGATCGGCGACGTGGGCGCGGGCTCGTCGGCGAGGCGCTCCGGCGCGGTGAACGCCGGCGTGGCGGCGTGGGTGCCGTCGGCGTCGCCGGCGGTGGGGGAGCGCACCAGCGCGAAGTCCACGATCCGCGGTGCTCCAGAGGCGTCCAGCAGGATGTTCTGCGGCTTGAGGTCTCCGTGGGAGAGGCCGGCGGAGTGGATGGCCTGCACGCCGCGGGCGACCGAGGCGCACATCTCCGCGGCGGTCCGGGCGGGGATCCGTCCGTTGCGGCGATCGAGCAGCGCGGTCAGGGTGCCGCCGGGGATGTACTCGTAGACGATGTACGCCTGTCCGTCGGCGGTGACATCGCGGTCGAAGACGCGGACGATGGATCGGTGGCTGATCCGCCGTGCCTGGGTGGCTTCATCGGCCAGGCCGCGCCGCGTGTGGCCGGTACGGTCGAACACCTTGACCGCGACCATGGCGGGGTGTCCGGGTTCGGAGAGCTGGCGGTCTTCGGCGAGGTAGACGCGTCCGAACGCGCCGGCGCCGATCTGGCGGAGCAGACGGTACCTGGGTCGTCCGTCCATTCCAGTGCGGCCGTAGTCGCACGGCATCGGGAACGGAGCGCCGCCGCCGTCAGCTGTGGTCAGGCGGAGGTCTGGTTTGGCGGGGTGCGAGGAGCTCATGGCGCGTTCGGCGAATCCGGCGACCACCCTTGAATCGGCTGAACCGGGCGCCGGTGTGAACCGTGTGCGTCCACAGGCAGGGCCCCGCTGACGATCCGCACCGTTTGCCAGTATTGGACGGCCGCGGGGTCGTCCAGCAACGCCGGGCCGTGCAGCGCTTCCAGGGCCGCCAGGACCACGGCGTGGAGGCCTGACCCCGGGGCATCGGCGCCCAGGCGGGACTGAACTCGCGTGAGCTGCTCGCGCACTTCGACGGCCGGGGCCAACAGGGCGACCCGTGGCGTTGCGGCGCTGAGCGCCGTTAGCGCGTCGACCTTGGCGTGCAGCGCCAGCGCGGTGAGGCCGTCGAGCCAGGGGTCTTCCGGCCCGACGAGTTCGGACCAGCGCCGGCGGGCGTCTTCGATCATGGGGGTTGCCGTCTTCCAGTCGCCCTCGGCCAGCAGCCAGACCAGGAGCTTGGCCTCCTGCACGCTCCACAGCAGCAGCTGCTCGCGACCGGCGCGCCGGCTCAGGTCGATGGTCTGTCTCAGGCTGGCGATCCGCGCCGATCGGTACGCGGCGTTGGCGTCTGCCTCAGCCAGGAACGGCTGGAGCATCTGGACTTCCAGCGTGATCACCCGGGGAAGTTCGGCTCGAACCGAGAGCGCCGCTTCCCGCTGCCGGGCGACCAGGTCGCTCTCGCTGCCGAGTTGACGCATCAGCAGCGTGAAGGCGGTGGCGCCGGCGACGAGCGTGAACGACCACACGCCGAACATCAGCAGCGCGACGGGCTGGCGACGGGCGACGAGCCGCAGCGATCGCCACGGGCCGGGCCGCGTCCAGGCGATGGGGAATCCGTCCAGCCACGCCGCCAGGTCGTCGGCGAACTGGCCGGCGGAACCGTATCGAAGCGCCGGGTCGGGTTCGAGCGCCCGGGCGCAGATCCGGACCAGGTCGCGGTCGATGCGCGGGCGGGGCGGGAACTCAGGCGGCGAGCGGCGGCCGAGCGTGGGGTGGTGCGTCGCGGCGACCTGCTCGGGCGTATCTCCGTTGGGCATCGCTCCGGTGAGCAGCAGGTAGAGAAGCCCGCCGAGGGCGTACACGTCGCTGGGGGGGCTGAAGGCCGAGGGCTCGGCGCGGAACTGTTCCGGCGAGATGAAGGCGAGGTTGCCGTGCGGGCGACCGGTCGAGCGCGGCGCGTGGGCGCGCGAGTTGCCCGCTCGCACGGCGATGCCGAAGTCCGCGACCTTGGGGGCGCCGTGGGTCGCCAGCAGGATGTTGCCCGGCTTGAGATCGCAGTGCACCAGGCCGGCGGCGTGCGCCGCCTGCACGCCGCGGGCGACGCCCAGCATCAACGTCGCGGCCTGACGCGCGGGCATGGGCGGCGGGTGGCGCAGCAGCCACTCGGCCAGCGATCCGCCGTCGACGTACTCGCAGACGATGAAGTCGTCGCCCTGGTCGCGCCCCGAGTCGAGCACGCGCACCACGTTGGGGTGCTCGACGCGCCGGGCCTTGGTGGCCTCCTCGGGCACGACGGTGAGCCCCTCGACCGCCGGCAGCACCTTGATGGCGACCGACGCCGGGCTGTCGGGCTCGCTCAACAGCCGGTCTCGCGCCAGGTACACCTGGCCGTACGCCCCGTAGCCCAGCCGGCTCGTCAGCTCGTACCGCGCGTGCCCGGAAGGCAGGCGCGGGCCGATGGCCGAGGGAAGGTCGCGGCTGGCCGGGGCGACGATCCGGTTCTCCAGATCGGTGGTCGAAAGGACCGCGTCGTTCAACGCCGCGGCCTCTTCGATGGCCCGGCGCAGCGCTGGGTGATCGGCCTGGAGCTGCTGGACGGCCTGGGCCATGGTGGCCCCGAGCTGCACCATCGAAGTGAGCACGACGCTGAGGGCGGCGTCGAGCGGCTCGGGGCGTCGGGCCAGGTCCTCGACTGCCGCGAGGTAACGGTCGAGACGGACGGGAACACCGACACGGTTGAGGGCGGTACCGTCGTCGTGGATGGCGTCGGCCAGGAGCGTGTTGCTTTCGAGCGCCGGCGCGAGCCGCCGGCGCAGGGCCGGGTCGTCGTGCGCCGGGTCGGCGGCGGGCGTGCGGGCGGGGGAGTTCACTGCGGGGACTCGAATCGGACCTTGAGCCGTTCGCGGATGCCCTGCCAGCGTTTGCGCACGGCGGTGGCGGCCAGGCCGACTTCCGCGCCGATCGCGGTGTGCGGCAGATCCTTGAGCCACAGGCAGAGGATCTGCCGGTCGATGGGGTCGCGCAGGAAATTGATCGCGGCGTCAAGTTCGATCACGGCGCCGTCTTCCCGGTCGCGGTCCGCCGCTTCGAGCCGTTCGGCCAGACGATGGGCCAGCGGGCCGTCGTCGCCCTCGGCGATCCGGAGCCGCCGGATGACGCGTGCCTTGTCGATCAGCGCGTTGTCGGAGATGGTGTGAAGCAGCGACCAGAACTGCGGCTCGGTTTCCGCCCGGACGCGCCCTTCGCGAACGAACCCGTCGAGCCGGCGAGCGACGGTGGACAGGATGTCCTGGGAATCGAACAGCCGCTGCATGGGCTTGGAGAGTTTGGAGCGGACACGACGCCGCAAGCGATCACCGTACCGTGCGACGAATTCCGCGGCGGCGTGACGGTCTCCCCCGCGCATGCGGGCGAGCAGGTCGGCGACCGGGGGCGCAGCGGTCTGGCCGTCACGGGCACCGGGTTGAGCTTCGCTCACGCACATCGATCGGGTCCTCGTGCCGAGGTCGACCCCGGGCTCGGCAGGCCGCCCGGCCCGGACGCTGGTGCGACCAAAGTGTAACGCCGAGTGGGCGGGTTCGGTTCGCAGGGGCCGGGCGGAGTCCCCCGGACGGGGCGGTGCGCGGCTCAGCGGTCGGCGAGCGCTGCGAGCACTTCGCGGCCGAATTCATCGCCTCGGTTCTCGGCCCATTGCGCCGCCGTCCAGCCGCGACGGTCCTTGGCCTGACGGTTGGCGCCGGCCTTGAGCAGGGCTCCGACGGCGGCACGGTCGCCACGCTCGGCGGCTCGCATCAGCGGGGTGACGCCTTCGGCGTCGGCGAGATCGACGCGGGCGCCCTTGCGGATGAGCAGCTCGATGACCTTGATGTCGGCCGAGCCGGCGGCGATGTTGAGGGCGGTGTTGCTGTCGGCGTCGGCGGCATCGATGTTGGCGCCGGCATCGAGCAGTCGCTCGAGCTTGGCGACGTCGCCGGCGCGGGCGGCGAGCATGAGGGCCGTCTGGCGGTACTTGTTGCGGCTTTCGAGGTCGGCGCCGGCGGTGATGATCTCAGCAAGAACGTCGGCCGAGCCGCGGGCGGCGGCGAGGATGAGGGCGTTCCAGTTGTCTTCGGCGCGGGCGTTGACGCGTGCGCCGGCCTCGACGAGCATGCGGACGATCTCCGGCCGGTCGCCCATGCCTGCGTAGATGAGCGCGGTGCGGCCGTCTTCCGCGGCGGCGTTGACGTTGGCCTTCGCGTCGATGAGCGCTTTGACGGCGGCGGTTCGCCCGGCGCGCGCGGCGTACATCAGGGCGGTCATGCCGCGCTCGGGTCCGGCGGCCTGTCGTGCGTTGACGTCGACACCGGCTGCGATCTCACGCCGGAGTGCCGGCAGGTCGTCGGCTTCAGCGATGGCGAAGATCGCCGCCGCGCCGCGCGATGGGTCGGCGTTGCTCGGCGTGGTGGCGGCGACGAGGAGGTAGGTGGCGTAGACGAGCCCGCCGCCGACGACGATCAGCGCGAACAAACGGGCGGCGCGGACGGCGGGTGACGTGACCATGGTGTGGACTCCTTGGGCGATCGCGTGAGGCCGCGGAACCGGCCGTGTCTGCGGGGAACGGGGGAGCGGGAGTCAATCCTCTTCGGCGCGGGGCTTGTACGCGGCGATGACGGCGGCCTGCACGGTGGCGGGGGTGCGCTCGTCGTGGGAGTAGTCCATGGAGTACGAGCCCTGGCCGCCGGTCATGCTCTTGAGCTCGTTGGAGTAATTCTGGAGCTCTGAGAGCGGGGCGGTGGCGCGGACGATGCAGATGTCTGACCCCAGAACGTCGGTGGACTGCACGCGTCCGCGCTTGCCGGACAGGTCGGCGGTGATGTCGCCGAGGTAGCGGCTGGGCGCCGTGATCTCGACGGTGACGAACGGCTCGAGCAACGCGGGCCTGGCCTTGCTGACGGCGTCGATGAACGCTTTCTTGCCGGCGGCGATGAACGCGACTTCCTTGGAGTCCACGGCGTGGTACTTGCCGTCGTACACCTCGACGCGAACACCGACCATGGGGTACCCGGCGACGGCGCCGCTGGTGAGCACCTGGCGAACGCCCTTCTCGATCGCGGGCATGAACTGGCGCGGGATCGTGCCGCCCACCGTCGCGTTCTCGAATTCGAAGCCCTCGGGGTGGTCCGGCGGCAGGGGGGCGACGCGCAGGTAGACCTCGCCGAACTGCCCGGCGCCGCCCGTCTGCTTCTTGTGGCGGTGGTGCCCGTCGGCACGCCCGGTGATCGTTTCCTTGTACGCGACCTTGGGCGGGTGCGTGATCAGCTCGATGCCGAACCGGGTCTTGAGCTTCTCCATCGCGATACGCAGGTGCAGCTCGCCCAGCCCGCGCAACACGGTCTGCCCGGTCGCGGCCACGCGCTCCATCTGGAAGCACGGGTCCTCCTCGCTCATCTTGTGGATGGCGCCGGAGAACTTGGTTTCGTCGGCGTGGTTCTTCAGTTCCACGGCGACGCCGTAGAGCGGCTTGGGCAACGGCAGCTTCGGAGCCAGCAGGTGGATCGCGGCGTCGGCGTGGAGGATGGAGTTGAACTTGAGCTCGTCGACCTTGGGCACGCAGCCGATGTCCCCGGCGACGACGTGGTCGACCTCCTGGTGCTCCTTGCCGCGGATGCGCATGAGGTGGTTGAGCCGCACGGGCTTGCGGCTCTCACCGTGGAGCAGCTCGCTCTTGGTGCGCACGACGCCCTGCAGGACGCGGAACACGGCCAGTTTGCCGACGAACGGGTCGTGGATGATCTTGAAGACGTGTGCGACGGCGGGCTTGTCGGCCGAGGCGGCGTCGGGCTCGAAGGCGCTGACGTGCCCGTCCTCGTGGCGCACCTGAAGGTGGGGAGGGCCGGCCTCCAGGGGGCTGGGGCACTGGCCTGCGATGATGTGCAGCAGGTCTTCCACGCCCGCACCGGTGCGGGCCGAGCAGAAGCACACCGGGATCAGGTGGCCGGCGCGCAGCGCCGCTTCCATGGCCTTGTGCACCTTGGCCGGGTCGAGCTTGTCACCCTTCTCGAAATACTCGCCGGTGAGCTCTTCGTCCATCTCGACGATCTGCTCGTAGACGTGCGTGTGGGCCGCCTCGACCGACATGATGGCCGGCTCGGCGCCCTTCTCGGCGTGGTCGTGATCGAACACGTCGATCACGTCGGTGTTGTTCCTGATGGGCAGATTGATCGGGATGCACTCGTTGCCGAACGCCTGGTGGATCTGGTCCAGAAGCCCGGCAAGGTCCACGCCTTCGTGATCGATCTTGTTGACGATGATCAGGCGTGGCACGCCCAGTTCCGCCGCGATGGTCATGATGCGGCGGGTGGTGACCTGGATGCCCGCATAGGCGTCGATGACGACGGCGATGCACTCGGCGGCGGGGAGCACGCCGATCGACTGGCCCAGGAAATCGGCCGACCCGGGGGTGTCGATCAGATTGATGTGGCGGCCTTCGAAGGGGAGGTGGACGACCTTGCTGGTGAGGCTGTGGCCGTGGGCCTTTTCCTCGGGCTCGTAGTCGCAGACCGTGTTCTTCTCCTGCACCGAGCCCATCTTGGGGATGACCTTGGCGTGGGCCAGAAGCCGCTCGATGAGCGACGTCTTGCCGGACAGGCCGTGCCCGGTGATCACCACGTTGCGGATGTCGGCGGTCTTGACGGCTTGGGCCATGGTCGGGCACTCCGAGTTGACGGCCGCCGGCGCGGGCCGGGGACCGACTCGGAGTGTACCAGCCGATGACGAAATGTGAACCACCCGGCCCTGGGCCGGGTGGTGGACGGGTGCGGGCGAGCGAGGCGGGTCACGCCTGGATGTCGAGCGTTGTGCCGGGCTGTGTAGGCTCGATCACGCGATAGGCCACTTCGACCTCCATCACGAAATCGAACGACGGCCCGCCGGGGACCTTGGACGGCTGGGAGTACGCGAAGATCGCCCGCTTGCGGATGAACTTCTCGACCAGTCCGGCCAGCGCGGCGTTGGGGTCGGTCTTCGGCTGGTCGGGAGCGGGCGCGGGGCTGCCGCCGGCTGAGGAGAGCTCGACCGTGTCGCCGTCCGACGCTTCGGCCGGCGAAGGCTCCTCCGGCGCATCAACCCCTGCCATGCGCGTCGGAGCGATTTTGGGGCGGAAGCCGCCCGAGTCGTCGCCCGAGGCCGTGAGCGCCTGGAGTGCCAGGTTCTGGCGCGGGCGCTCCACCACACCGATGTTGCCCATCGCCGCCGTGACCATGTCGCCGATTCGCATGCGGAACACCCGGCGAGCGCCGTGCCACGCGGCGGCGGGCGGCGGCCGTCCGAGAATCCGCCGGGTGCCGGTGCGCCGGGGCCGGGGCCTAGCGTTGGCCGCGCCGGGCGAACCCGGGTGTGTTGCCGGACCGCGACACCGGCGCGCGGGAAGCGCGGCAGGCCGTTGCGGCGCCGCCACGCGGGAGCGGACGGTGCTGCGGACCAGCGACCTTCACTACGACCTGCCGGAGCGGTGCATCGCGACGCACCCGGCCCACCCCCGGGACGCGGCGAAGCTGATGGTGGTGGAACGGTCCGCCGCGGCACCGGCCCGGCACATGCTGGTGCGCGACCTGCCGTCGGTGCTGCGTGCGGGCGACCTGCTGGTGGTCAACGTGACGCGGGTGATCCCCGCCCGGGTGCTGGGCTTCCGGGCTGATACGGGCGGCCGGGTCGAGGGGCTGTGGCTGGCCGATGCGCCGTGCGAAGCGGGCGGCGCACCGTGCTGGCGGGTGATGCTGCGTGGCAAGCGCCTGAAGCCCGGAGTGGAGGTGGCGCTTGACCAGGGACTGGAGGGGGTCGATTCGCGGCTGCGGCTGCGGCTGCTGGGGCGAGACACGGCGGAACCGGGCGGCGGGGTGTGGCTGGCGGAGGTTGTTGGGTCCCGCGCGGGAGAAACGTCCGTCGCGCTGCTGGAACGGATCGGCGTCACGCCGTTGCCGCCGTACATCCGCGCCGCTCGGCGCGAAGCCGGGGAAGCCGAGAACGGGCAGGCCGAACGGGCGGACCGCGCCGAGTACCAGACGGTCTACGCCCGCGTCGAGTCAACGGGCCAGGGGCCGGGTGGAAGCGTGGCGGCGCCCACGGCGGGGCTGCACTTCACGCCGGAACTGCTGGCGCGGCTGGCGGACCTGGGCGTCGGGCGCGCCGAGGTGACGCTGCACATGGGCACGGGCACGTTCAAACCGGTGGAGACCGAGTTCGTGGAGCAGCACCCGATGCACGCCGAGTGGTGCGAGATTCCGCCGCAGACGTGCCGCGCGATCGGGGCCTGCCGGGCCGCGGGCGGGCGAGTGGTGGCGGTGGGGACCACCAGCGCCCGGACGCTGGAGAGCTTCTCTCCGGAGCAGATCGCGGTGTGCGCGAGCGCGTGCCCGGATGGGCAGTCGTTGGCCGCGTGGACGCGACTGCTGATCACGCCCGGGTTCACCTGGCGCACCGTTGATGCGTTGATGACGAACTTCCACCTGCCGGGCAGCACGCTGCTGGCGATGGTGGCGTCGTTCGCCGGCGGGGTGGAGCGGGTCAAGTCGCTCTACGCCGAGGCGATGGAACGGGGGTACCGGTTCTACTCGTACGGGGATGCGATGGTCGTGACTGCTCAGCCTGGGGACGGTGCTGAGCGCGGAATCACTTGAACGCTTCCCACTCCTTGCCGCCGAGCACGTGTGAGCCGATCTTGAGCTTCATCACCTCGTCGGTGCCCTCGTAGATGCGGCAGACGCGGACGTCCTGCAGGTGGCGGAAGGGACGGTAGAGCTCGCTCCAGCCGCGCCCCCCGAAGACCTGCACGGCGTGGTCGGCGGCCTGCCAGGCGGCGTTCGACGCGAAGAACTTGGCCTGGGCGACGCGGTAGTCGGCCTCGGCCAGCAGGGCCTTGTCGCCCGGGGCGTTGTCGGAGGCCTCCTTGGCCAGGGCGGCGCGCTCGATCATGGCGTCGGCGGTGGCGCGGGCCATCTCGATCGCCGCGAGGTGTTCCTGCACGAGCTGGTGCTTGCCGATGGGTTTGCCGTGCTGGCGCCGCTCGCGGGCGTAGCGCACGCACTCCTCGAGGCAGTCTTCGATCGAGCCGAGGCAGCCCGAGGCGACCGACAGGCGGCCGGAGACCAGCGTGTGCATGGCGATGCGGAAGCCCTCGCCCTCGGCCCCGAGCAGGTTGGCCGCGGGCACGGGGTGGTTCACCATCTCGAACATGGCGGTGTCGCAGGTGTACATGCCGGGCTTGGCGTGGAGCTGCTCGGCGTTGAAGGTGTCGGGGTGGGACCCGTCGGGGCGAATGCCGGTCTCGACGATGAACGCGCTCATGCGCCGATCTGCGCCGGTCTTGCCCTCGGGGAAGGCGAAGACGATCACCACGTGCGCGATCGAGCCGTTGGAGATGAGGTACTTGATCCCGTTGAGCAGGAAGCGGTCGCCCTCGCGCCGGTAGGTGCAGGTGCCCTCCAGCGGGTTCGAGCCCGCGTCGGGCTCGGTCAGGCCGAACGCCATCACGCACTGGCCTTTGCAGCTGGCCGGAAGGTACTTCTGCTTCTGGGCCTCGGTGCCGTACTTCATGATCGGGTACTGGCCGATGGAGGTCTGCCCCGAGAAGTAGGTGCGGGGGCCGGACCCCTCGCGGTTGATACGCGCCAGGCACCTGGCGTACGTCCACGAATCGGCCCCGCGCCCGCCGTACTTCTCCGGCACCGGGATGCCCAGGATGTTGTGCTTCAGCGCCAGCTTCGGTACGGCGTCGTTGTACTTGTGCTCGAGGTAACAAATCTCCTCGATCGGGCGGAGTTCCTGGCAGTAGGCCTCGACATCTGCCATCAACTTGGCGCGGGCATCGGGGGACATCGTCACGGGGCACCTCGGGCGTGGTCGAAGCGTGCGGGTTGGCCCGGTTCGGCCGGGCGACAGCCGCGGCGGACCGGGGCGGGACTGTAGAGCGTTGATCGGCCCCCGGGGCGGGTTTCCGCACCAGGGGTGGCGCGCCGAGGGCGGAGCGGTGCTGATCCTCGCCGGGGCCGAACGAATCGACCCGCGCGGCGGGGCTTCGGCGGTCGACCTGGACGATTCGGCGACGCGCCTGGCGGGCTCCGTGGTAGGCTGCGGCCGCCCGCACCGGTTGGGTCAACGCGGGCCCGGAGCGTGCGCATGCTGGCGGTGAACTGTGAATCGTGGGGGCGGGGGGTCGTGGTGCGGCTGGGCGGCCGGGCGGACTTCGCGGCGGTGGATCACCTGCGCGAGTCGCTGCAGGCGGCAGCACGTCAGCACCCGCATGCCGCGATCATCGACGCGTCGGGGCTCGAGTTCATCGGCAGCGCGGGCATCGGGGTTCTGGTGGAGTTCCGCAAGGCGCTGATGCGTCTGGGCGGTCGGGTGGTGATGTCGGGCGCCAACGAGTACATCGCCGGCTGCTTCAAGCTGAGCCGGCTGGACCAGGCGTTCGAGCAGTTCGAGTCGGTCGACGCGGCACGGACGGCGCTGGGCGACCCGGAGTGAGCCGCCGGCGGCGCACCGAGCGTCAGGGTTTGGAGTGAGCGGCGGCGGGGCGAGGCTGGTAGGGCGAGTCGCCCGCGGCGCGCTGCGCGACGATCCGAACCCACTGGCGGCCCGCGTCCTCGATCGCCGGACCGAGGGACGCCAGCGGCCGGACGAACGGCGGCGGTTTGTCGGTCAGCCCGACGAGGTCGTTGAGAACCAGCACCTGGCCGTCGGTCCGCGGGCCGGCGCCGATGCCGATCACCGGCACCGTGCGCCCGCCGGCGCGGGCCAGAGTCATCAGCTCGGCGGTGACGCTCTGCGGCACGGCCTCGACCAGCAGCATGGGGCACCCGGCGTCGATCATGGCGCGGGCGTCGGCGATGATCTGGCGAGCCTCGGCGTCGGTGCGCCCTGCCGAGGCGTAGCCGCCGGTGACCGCCGAGCGTTGCGGCCTGCTGCCAACGTGGGCGCAGATGGGCACGCCGGCGCGGACCATGCGCTCGACCACGGGCGCCAGCGACTCATCAACCTCGAGTTTCACGGCGTCGGCCAGCCCCTCGGTGAGGAAGCGGCCGGCGTTGCGCACCGCGTCGTCGGCCCGCGCCTGGTACGACATGAAGGGCATGTCGCCCATGACCAGCGGCACCCGTGCCTCGGGAGCCGGCGCGCCCTCAAAGGCCGATTCCGCGCCTCGGCGCACGCCGGCGGTGAGCGCCAGCAGCGGCTCCAACGGGCAGTCGAGCGTTCGCGCAAAGCCGAAGACCGTCTCGGCGGCCGTGTCGCCGACCAGCAGCACGTGCACCCCCGCGCGGGTGAGCCAGCGGGCGGTCGTCGCGTCGTAGCACGTCAGGCTGGCGAACGGCTCGCCGGCCTGGGCCATCTTGCGGATCGTCGCGATGGTGATGCGGGCCGTCGGCACGCATCAATGGTAGTGGCGCGTCGGTCAGTCCGCGCCGCCGAGCGCCCGCAAGGCCGCGGCCATGCGGTCGGCGTGCCCCTTGACCCGGACATTGGCGAACCGGGCGGCGATGCGCCCGGCGGGGTCGAGAAGCACGGTGGTTCGGATGAGGCCGATGGAGCGCCTCCCGTACAGCACTTTCGGACCCCAAGCGCCCAGGGCCGCGATGGTCTTCGGCACGCCGTCGGGCCCCGGCGGGTCGGACAGCAGCGGGAACGAAAGGCCGAACCGCTCGGCGAACGCCGCCAGGCGCGAGGGTTCATCGGGCGAGATTCCCGCTACGGCGGCTCGGAGTGCGGCCAGTTCGGGCAGCGCGGACTGGAACGCGCACGCCTGGAAGGTGCACGCCGGCGTTTCGGCCTCCGGGTAGATGTAGAGCACCAGCCACCGGCCCTTGAAGTCGGTCCGGCGGACGACGCGGCCGCGCTGGTCGCGCAGCGCAAACGCCGGGGCGAGCGGGCGGGCCTTGGGCTGGGGCATGCGCGAGGTTATCCGGCGCGGGCGACCCAAGCGCACATGACGTACGTCGCCATGCACGCGAGGATGGTCAGGCCGATGAGCGGTCCGAGCCAGTTGGCGGTCTTGACCGGCGGGTCGGCGGGGCGCACGAGCGTGAGCCGGGACTCGCAGTCGGGGTTGAGCGCCCCGCGCCCGGAGCGCCGGCCGTCCTGCACGATGGCGATGATCAGATTCGCGTCGAACGGGCGCAGCCCCAGCCGCACGGCGATGTCGACGAGCTTGCGGCGCACCTCGGGTCGGATGATCGCGGCGACGCCCCCCTCGAGCGCATCGGCGGCACGCAACGCGAAGATCCAGCGGGCATCGTCGGGCATCATGCCCGAGGCCAGCACGTTGGCCCGGGCGACATCCCGCCGGGCGCGGGTTTCATCGCCGGTCCGCGAAGGCGCGGGCGAGACCGTCCGTGCGGCCGAGAGGCCGGCGGTCGGGCGGGTGTGGCGTCCGGGCAGCGCGCCGGGACGCTGGGCAACATCGCTGTTGACCAGACGCAACGCGGGTTGGCCGTTCTGCCGGTTCATCGCTGACGATGAACCTAGTGGCGAGCGGCGTGCCAGCGGGCGCTACCGACAGGAAGTCAACCGCGCCGGTCCCGCCCCGCTGCGGAAACCGGTCCTCTGGACCGATAAAGTCCACCAGCGATCAGCCGGAACCCGCGCATGAGCGATGCCCCCAATCCAGCGGCCTCCAGCAACGCTCCCCAGCCGAGCGGCTCGGAAGAGTCGATCGTTCCGTTGCGCGTACCGCTGCCCGAACTCGTCGCGCCCTACGGCTTGGCGGAAGTGGAAGCGCGGCTCGACGCGGCGGCTCGTCGCGGCCGCCTGGCGGGGTTCGAGACGATCGGCCGATCCCAGCCGGACCCGGTGGGGCAGGACGTGTTTGAGGCCAGCGCGTTCGGCGCGCCGTTCGACGGCGTGCTGATCGCCACGTGCGAACAGGTGCTTCCGGACGGGGGCACGGTGCTGTCGTTCCGCGCTCACATGAAGCCCCTCATGCCGTGGGTGGTGGCCGTCGTGCTGGTGCTGACGGTCTGGCCGGGCGTGGTGGTGACCGAGTCGATGCTGGCATCCATGTTCCCCACGTGGGACTGGCTCTGGGGCACGACCTGGTACTGGTACCTGGCCCTGACGGCCCCGTTCGTGCCTTGGGTGCTGTGGCGGTCGGTCTCCCGCAGCCGCGCGGTGATCCACGACTCGGCCCACAAAGCCGTCGCTTCGGTGGCCAAGGAGCTCGGGGCCGAGTTTCGTGCCGCGGCGCGGGCGTAGGTTGCCTGGTTCGGGCCCGGGCCGCGGACGGGATGCTTCTGGTAGAATGGCGACACGCGGCCGGCGGCCCAGTGGGGGCCCCGGTCGAAGGTGATCAGTCGCGGCGCCGAATCGGCGTCCCGGGAGCACGCAGATGCTGTCACGTCGCTGGGCGTTGTCGATCGTCGTCGCCGGGTTGGGGCTGGTGGCGGGTGCGGGCGGGTGCGAGAAGAAATCCGAGGCGCCCAAGGGGCCCGCTCCGGCCGCCAAGACTCCCGATTCGGGTTCCAAGGCGGGGACAGAGGCTCCCAAGGCCGGCGGCGCCGCCGCCGACAAGGCGCCGCCTTCCGGCACGGGTCCGATCCTGATCGGGCACTACGGCTCGCTCACAGGCAGCGAGGCGACGTTCGGCAAGAGCACCAGCGAGGGCATCCGCCTGGCGATCAAGGAGTTCAACGCCGCCGGCGGCCTCAACGGCCGGATGGTGGAGGTGAAGGAATACGACACCAAGGGAGACGCCAAGGAGGCCAAGCTCGCGGTGGAGCGCCTGGTCAAGAGCGACGGCGTGGTGGCGGTGCTGGGCGAGGTGGCCAGCGGCCTGAGCCTGGCCGGCGGGCCGGTCTGCCAGGAGGCGGGAGTCCCGATGATCTCGCCCAGCAGCACCAACCCGCGGGTGACCAAGATCGGCGACATGATCTTCCGCGTCTGCTTCATCGACCCGTTCCAAGGCTTCGTCGGCGCCAAGTTTGCCCGCGAGAATCTCAAGGCCGCCAAGGCCGCGATGCTGTACGACCAGAAGGCGCCGTACTCCGTGGGCCTGGCTCAGGAATTCAAAAAGGCCTTCGAGAAGCTCGGCGGGCAGGTCGTCGCCGAGCAGACCTACAACGGCGGCGACCAGGATTTCACGGCCCAGCTCACCAGCATCCGCGGCGGCAAGCCCGACGTCATCTACGTCCCCGGCTACTACACCGACATCGGCAACATCGCCCTGCAGACCCGCAAGCTGAACATCAGCGCCCCGTTGCTCGGCGGCGACGGGTGGGACAGCGAGGAGCTCGGCAAGATCGCCGGCGACGCCATCAAGGGCTCGTTCTATTCCAATCACTACGCGCCAGACCAGGCCGACGCCGCGGTCAAGGACTTCATCAAGCGCTACCAGGCCGAGTTCAACGGCAAGACGCCCGACGGGCTGGCGGCGCTGGGGTACGACGCGGCGTGCCTGCTGTTCGACGCGATGAAGCGGTCCAAGAGCCTCGGCGGGCGCGACCTGCGCGACGCGATCGCCGCGACCCGCGATTTCAAGGGCGTGACCGGTTCGATCACCATCGACGAGAACCGCGACGCCAAGAAGGGCGCGGTGATCGTGGAGATGGCCGGCAGCCCGCTGGGGCCGAAGTTCCGGGCGCAGATCAACCCGTAGCGGTGGCCGGTGCGGAACGTCAGCGCGGTTGCTAGACTGCCCGCCCTGTGGCCGATTTCCTTCAGATTCTCGTCACCGCGGTGGCCGTGGGGAGCCTGTACGCGCTCATCGCCCTCGGCTACACGATGGTGTACGGGATCCTGAAGTTCATCAACTTCGCGCACTCGGACGTCTTCGTGCTCGGGGCGTGGACGGGGTTCACCGCCTCGACGCTGCTCATCTCGCGGTTCTCGATCTCCGGCCCGCCGCCGCTGTGGCTGGGGCCGCTGGTGCTGGTGACGGCGATGGTGGTGTGCGGGCTGGTGGGGTTCACGATCGAGCGGCTCGCGTACAAGCCGCTGCGCAAGGCGCCGCGCCTCAACGTGCTGATCACGGCGATCGGCGTGTCGCTGCTGCTTCAGAACGTCGGCCAGTTGCAGTTCCCCATCGCGCCGGACCTGGCCCTGCCGTTCGGCGCTTCGCCCAAGCGCATGCCCGAGCTGCTGCCCGACGCGGCGCTGCTCACCATGTCATTCGGCGACAACCAGGTCGTCATCGGACTGGTGGACGTCATCATCGTGGTCTCGGCGATCACCCTGATGCTGGCGCTGGAGGTGCTGGTCTACCGCACGCGCCTCGGCGCCGCCATGCGGGCCGTGAGCTTCAACACCGACAACGCCGCGCTCATGGGCATCCCGGTCGACCGCGTGATCTCCATCACGTTCGTCACCGGGGCGATGCTGGCGGCGGCGGCGGGGTTTCTCTACTCGATGAAGTACCCGGGCCTGAACCAGCCGGCGCACGAGGTGTGGGTGCTGCTGGGGCTCAAGGCGTTCGTGGCGGCGGTGGTGGGGGGCATCGGCAACGTGCGCGGCGCGGTCCTGGGCGGGTTCCTGATCGCGCTGATCGAGTTCATGGGCCAGTTCGTGTGGGCCAGGACGCTCGATCAGTGGTTCAGTACGTCGATGGCCCCGACGCTGCGCGACGTCTACGTCTTCGCGGTGCTCATCATCGTGCTGCTGGTCAAGCCCACGGGCCTCTTGGGCACGCCGATCCGGGAGAAGGTCTGAGCCATGCAGAGCCTGGCCGACAATCTGGCCCATCAGCCGGCCCGGGGCGTGCGCGACCGAGTGCTGGCGCAGGCGCCCTGGGGGGTGGCCCTGCTCGTGGCCCTGGTGGTGCACTTCGTGCTGGGGCCCGTGCTCGGCCCGTACTGGTCTCAGGTCGCGACGCAGGCGGCCATCGCGGTCATGCTGGCCGTGTCGCTGAACATCGTCAACGGGTACACCGGGCAGTTCTCGATCGGCCACGCCGGGTTCGCAGCCGTCGGCGGGTTCACCGGCGCCGCCGTGTCGTACTACGGGGCGCTGGCGCTCTGGGGCGGTGCGACCAAGCAAGAGGGGTTCCTGGTCCCGGGTGAGTGGCTGATGGTCGGCGGTTCGCTGCTCGGCGCCGTGCTGGCTGCGGGCTTGGGGTACATCGTGGGCCTTCCCGCGCTCCGCCTGCGGGGCGACTATCTGGCGATCGTCACGCTGGGGTTCGGCGAGATCGTCCGCGTGCTGCTGCAGATCTCAGGCCCGCAGCTCTTCGAGGCCGATGATCTGCGCTCCAGCGGCTTCAAGCAGTGGTTCCCGCCGCCCCTGGGCGGAGCTCAGGGCTTCACCGGCGTGCCCACGTACGCCAGCCTGTTCTGGGTCGGGCTGTTCGCGGCCCTGGTCTGCATCGTCGCCTACCGCATCAAGTTCTCCAGCCCCGGCCGGGCGCTGCTCTCGAGCCGCGAGGATGAGATCGCCGCGCGTGCCATGGGCGTGAATCTCGCCCGCTACAAAGTGCGGGCGTTCGTGCTGGCGGCGGCGCTGGCGGGCCTGGCCGGCGGGCTGTACGCGCACACGGGCGTGGTGATGCAGCCGCGCGAAGCGGGGTTCATCAAGTCGTTCGAGATCATCATCTTCGTGGTGCTGGGTGGCCTGGGCTCGATCTCCGGCGTGGTTCTGGCGGCGATCGGGTTGACGGTGCTCCCCGAGATCCTGCGCGACCCGCAGCGGTTGATCGAGGCGTGGGGGCTGCTCGCCGCCGTGGGTGTGCTCGCAACGGTCGGCGGCGTCGCGATGCGGCGTTCGGGTTCGCGCTGGGCTCCGCTCGCGGTCGGGCTGGGGGCAACGGCCCTGGGCCTGCTGGCCGTTGCGCTGGTCGCGTCGGGCGCCAACGCGCTGATGCGCAGCGCCACCGGCGACCCGCAGGCAAACATCGGCAAGTACCGCATGATCTTCTACTCGCTCATGCTCATCGGCGCCATGCTCCTTCGGCCGCAGGGGCTCATGGGCGTGCGCGAAGTGTGGGACCATTTCCGGCGCGCCCGGCCCGCGCCAGGCAGGCCCGGGGGGGCGGCGACGTGAGCGATGCGCTGCTCCAGGTCCGCGGGATCGGCATCAGCTTCGGCGGCCTCAAGGCCGTGCAGGACTTCTCGTTGTCGCTGCCGCGCGGCGGGCTGTACGGCCTGATCGGCCCCAACGGCGCGGGCAAGACCACCGCGTTCAACCTGCTGACGGGCGTGTACCAGGCGCAGTCGGGCACCGTCGAACTCGACGGCCGGCGGATCGAGCGGCTCAAGCCTCACGAGATCGCCCATGCCGGCCTCAGCCGCACGTTCCAGAACATCCGCCTGTTCGGTGAGCTGAGCGTGCTGGACAACGTCATGCTCGCGTGCCACTGCCGGGGGCGGCACACGCTGCTCGGCACGGTGCTGCGTCTGAGCCGGTTCGTTCGCCAGGAGGCGGCGATGCGCCGGCGCGCGACATCGCTGCTCGAACTGTTCGGCCTGGCCCGCTTGGCCGACGAACAAGCCAAGAGCCTTCCCTACGGCGACCAGCGTCGGCTGGAGATCTGCCGCGCCCTGGCCACCGAGCCCAAGGTGCTGCTGCTCGACGAGCCGGCGGCGGGGATGAACCCCAGCGAGAAGAAGTCGCTGGCGGCTTCGATCCGCGACATCCGCGACCGGTTCGCGATGACGATCCTGCTGATCGAGCACGACATGGGCCTGGTGATGGACATCTGCGAACAGATCACGGTGCTGGACTACGGTGTGACGATCGCCCAGGGGCCGCCCCGGCAGGTTCAGCAGGACCCGCGCGTGATCGAGGCGTACCTCGGGGAGCCGGCCAAAGCCTGACCGCTCGGATCACCAAGCCACGGAATCAACCGCGTGCCACTGCTGGAAGTGAAGAACCTGAGCGTCGCTTACGGGGCCATCAAGGCCCTGCACGGGGTCGATCTGTCGGTCGAGCAGGGGCAGATCCTGACGCTCATCGGTTGCAACGGCGCGGGCAAGACGACGACGCTCCGCGCCATCTCCGGCATGGTCCGGCCCTCGGCCGGACAGGTGCTGCTCGATGGCAAGCCGGTCACCGGCCTCAAGCCCCACGAGATCGTCCGGCTGGGTATGAGCCACTGCCCTGAAGGTCGCGGCATTTTCGCGAATCTGACCGTCGACGAGAACCTCGCCCTCGGCGCGTTCATGCGCCGCGACCACGCCGCCGTCAACCAGGACCGCCAGCGCGTCTTCACGCTCTTCCCGCGTCTCAAGGAGCGTCTGAAACAGAACGCCGGCACGCTCTCCGGCGGCGAGCAGCAGATGCTCGCGATCGGCCGGGCGCTGCTGGCCCGACCGCGCTTGCTGCTGCTCGACGAGCCCAGCCTCGGCCTGGCGCCGCAGCTCGTGCAGACCATCTTCCGGATCATCACGGAAATCAACCAGCAGGGCGTGACCATCCTCCTGGTCGAGCAGAACGCCCACATGGCCCTCAACGTCGCGCACCGCGCCGTGGTGCTGGAGACCGGCGCCGTCGCCATGAGCGGAGACGCCAAGGCTCTGGCCAGCAGCGACGAGGTGAAGAAGGCCTACCTGGGGCACGGCTGACCGTGTGGAACGCGCAGGACATCGCCGACGCCGCGGCGGGGGCGATCGCACGCGAGGAAGCCCGACGCACCGCCGAGGGCTCGCCCTACGGGGTTGAATCGCTCGACGAGATCGCGCTGCACCCGGTCATCGAGTCCGCGCTGCGGGACTTGGGCTGCGGCGTGCTGCGCGAGCAGGTGTACCCGGCCGAATGGTCCGCGCGCCGGTCCGGGCGGGGGCGGCGCAAGCCTCTGCCCGAAGAAAGCGAGCGGCAACGGTGCGACTTCGTGCTGACGCCCCGGCCCGAACAGGCGCTGGCCGACCCGCTGCGCGAGCAGCGGGAAGCCAACGAATCCAGGCGGCGGGCCGCAGGCACCTTGTTCGAGCCCGTGGCCGAAGCCGCGCCGGTGCCCGCACACCCCGGCCTCCGGCCCGACGAGGTCTACTGGCTCGAGTGCAAGGTGGTCGGGCAGTTCGAGTACCACGCCGGCGTGCCCGGGCCCAACGGTTCGTATGCCTCGGTCCTGGTGCGGGGCGTCGGCGCCGATCTGCGCAAGATCCGCGACGACCCGTCCGTCGCCCGAGGCGGGGTGCTGCTGGTGCTCTTCGCGGCCGACGAATCGGTGGTGCGGGCCGATCTGGCCATCCTGCTGCACCGGCTCATGGACAAGGACCTGCTCGTCCGCTCGCCGGCGATCGCGGGCGTGCCCGTTCCGGATCGCATCGGCAACGGCTGGGCCGCGGCGATCGTCATGGAGCCGATGAGGTCGGGCTGAGCGGTTTGGTTTCGGGTGTGCCGGTCGCCAGGGGGTTGAACGACGCGGTGGTCGGCACGATGGGTGCCAGGCCGATGAGCTGCTCGATGGCGTCGGCCGCCAGCGGCCCGGCGCGGTGGTGCTCGAACTTGCGGCAGAGCGCCGCAAGGGCCTCGCGCTGGTCGTCGGCAAAGCCGGGCTGGCGCAGCAGGCGGTAGACGCCCACGGCCAGGTCGCGCCCATCGCCGAAGTGGGGGACGAGCTCCGGAACGATGCGCCGCCCCATGACGACGTTGGGCAGGGTGAACAGTTTGGTCGTGAAAATGAGCCGCCCGAAGAGCGCGAAGACGGGCCTCAGGATCTTGGGCAGGCGGTAGAACGTGACCATCGGCTTGACCTGCCGCGCCACCTGCAGCGTGACCGTGCCGCTGGCGACCAGGGCCATGTCGCACCAGCGGATCACCGCGTCGGTCCCGCCGCAGACCACATCGAGCCCTTCCGGCCAGCCGCCCAGCGAGCCGGCGCGGGCACGGATCTCGCTCTCGACTTCGGGCTTCGTTACCGCCACCACCGCCGACACTGATGGGAAGTCCGCCCTGATGCGTCGCAGCGCGTCCAGAAGCGGCGGGAGCGAGCGCCGGATCTCGCTGGGGCGAGAGCCGGGCATGAGCGCGAGCTTGGGCGTGCCCCGCGGCAGGGCGGCGGCCAGGCGGTCCAGGGCCGCGGTGTCGAGCGGCTCGTTGAACAACGGGTGGCCGATGAAGCGCGCCGGCACGCGCCGTGAAACGAACCAGTCTTCCTCGAACGGCAGCACGCAGAGCACCAGATCGGTCAGGCGGCGGAGCTTGCGGATCCGTCCCTCGCGCCAGGCCCAGAGCTGCGGCGCCACCAGGTGGATCACGCGCGCGCCGCGGTCCTTGGCGAGCCGACAGATGGCGAAGTTGGCGTCCGGCGAATCGACCGGGATGTGCGCCGCGACCCGGTTGCGGTCGAGCCACTCCTCGATCCGCCGGTTGATCCGGATGTGTTCGATGATCTTGCCGATGCCCGGCAGGCCCATCACCGCGTCGTGGCCCGTGCGTTCGACGATGGTGGCGCCGGCCTTCTCCATCTTGGGGCCGCCCCAGGCGTAGATCGGCAGGTCCGGGTGCCGCCGCTTCAGCTCGGCGATGACGATCGACGCGTGGTCGTCTCCCGACGGCTCGAAGCTCGTGAACAGCACGCCCCGGCGCAGGGCCGACGCCCCCGTCGCGTCCGTCGTGTTGGTGCCCGGGCTCTTCACCGGCTCGATTGTTGCGCCCCGACGCGGGCCGGTCCGGCCGGCGCCGGCATCAATTTCGGTCCCGCGGCTCGATGACGATGGTGACCGGCGTGCCGGCGCGCGGAACGATCCGCCGATCGGCGATCCACTCCGGCTCCTGGGCCCCCGCGTCCGGCGAGATGACCTGCCGCCAGGCGATCGTCTCGGAGCCAAAGGTGCACAGGCCCACCAGCGTGCCGGCGCCGTCGCCCTCATACGCGTCCACCATCCGGCCGGTCGCCTGGTCCAGCCTCCACACCGATCGCGAACCCGCGAAGCAGAAGCCCCCCGGCAGCCGGACGCCGGGCTGGTCGGGCCGGGGCGCGCCGAACCGGCGACCGTCGCGCGCCGAAACGACCCACTCGTGCAGGTCGCACGTTCGCGAGGCTCCGTCCGGTGTAGTCCACCGCACGCGGACCGAGACCGAAGGCCCCGAAGGCTGCGTGACGATCGGCCCCCGATCGCCGAACTCGAACAGGCCGGGAGCTCCGGGCGACAGCCCGAGCATCAGCAGCGACGCGTGCACGTGCGCCGCCTTGACGCGCGTGACCACCAACGATTCGTGCTCGCGGGTGTCCGACGTGCACACCATCAGCTCCAGGTACGCGTTCGGCGCATCGGGGTCGTGCGCATCGATCGGGACGACCCCGTCGAACTCGACCGTGCGCGCCGATAGATCCAGCCGCACCCCTGGCAACACCTCGCGAGGGCCCGCCGGCGGCGGTGCGGGCGGTTGTTCCCCCGCCGTCGGCGGCACCGCGGGCGACTGCGCGGCCGTCGGAACCGGGTGCATGTGATCGTCGGCCGCCGGTGCGGGCGCTGGCGCCTGGCCCGGGCCGGCACACCCGCCGATCATGACCGCCATGACCGCAGTCCAGATGGTCGCACGAATGTTCACGGCGATCGCTCCCGGTCGAGCGAACGCGCCAGCTCCGCGAACCGTCGCCCGCGTTCCTCGAAGTTGGTGAACTGATCCCAGGAGGCGCACGCCGGTGACAGCAGTACCACGTCTCCCGGGCGCGCCGCCGCGGACGCCGCCGCGACCGCCCGGTCCAGTGCGGCGCACTCCTGCACGCTGGCCCCGCTGCGTCGCGCTTCGGCGGCGATGGTCGGTCCTGTGACGCCGATGGTGTAGACGCCCGCCAGGCCCGCCCCGGCCCGAGCGACCGGGGACAGGTCGCTCCCCTTGTCGTAGCCGCCGGCGATCAGATGGATGCGCCTCGGCCCGACCCCCGGCTCTTCCGCGAACGCCCGCACGGCCAGCAGCGCCGCCTCGGGCGTGGTGCACTTGCTGTCGTTGTAGTAGCGCACGCCGCCCCGTTCGCACACGAACGACAACCGATGGTCCAGCCCGGCGAAAGTCGCCAGCGATTCGGCCAGACGGCGGGCCAGGTCCGCCCCGCGCGGCTCGCCGGTGAAACGCTCCACCGCGCACGCCGCCGCCGCCACCGCCACACGGGCGTTCAGCCGGTTGTGCGCCCCGGGGATGTTCAGGCGCAGCCAGGACGACACGTCCCACGGATCGCCGGCCGGATCGTCGGCCTGCAGCCGCACCACGCGCGCCCGCGGCGTGGGCCACTCGCGCAGGGCGGGGTTGAGCGCGGGATCGTCGGCGGTGACGAAATCGTCGCGATCGGGTCCGCGCTGGTGCGCCGCGATGACCGCCTTGCTCCGGGCGTAGTGCTCAAGGTCGCCGTGCCAGTCCAGGTGGTTGGGCGACAGGTTGGTCAGCACCGCGACGCGCGGCGAGAATCCGGCTGCGTCCGGCACCCCGGCCCCTGCGTCCAGCCAGTGCAACTGCGCCGAGGAGAGTTCCAGCACCACCGCGTCGCCGGGCCCGAACGACTCCACTTCATCGAGCAGCGAGCCGCCGATGTTGCCGCCCAATCGCGTGCTCAAGCCCGCCGCACGAAGGCAATGCGCGATCATCGCGCTGGTGGTGGACTTCCCCGCCGAGCCGGTGATGCCGACGGTGCGCTCCGGGTTGGGGAGGCGTTCGACCGCCAGGCGAATCTCCGTCGTGATCGGCACGCCCGCATCGTGCGCCGCCTTGAGAAACCGATTGGCCCACGGCCGCGGCACCGCGGGGTTGGCGATCACCAGGTCCGCACCCGCGAAGTCTTCCTCGCGGTGCTCGCCCAGCCGAAGGCGAACGGCCCCGGCCGAGATCAGGTCGCCGATCGCGTCGACCGGCTCGGCCAGCTCGGCCTCCGGAACCAGGTCTGTCACCAGCACCCGAGCCCCCAGACGCGCCAGGTAGCGCGCAACCCCAACGCCGCCGCCGAAGCGGCCGAGGCCCATGACGGTGACGCGGCGTCCTCGAAGGTGCGCGTGAATCATGCGGGCGCGAGTCTAGCCGACGCGCGCCGAACTCGTGCCCCGCCGCGCGGGCGTGTCGCACGCCGGTTCGTCGGCGCCGGTGCGGATCGCGTCCATGAGCCGTCGGAACAGGTGGCCGGCGACCGGGCCGGGCCGGCCGTCGCCGATCGGCCGCCCGTCGAGCCGGGAAACCGACGTCACCATCGTGGTCGTCCCCACCAGGATGATCTCCGCAGCGCGGTCCAGGTCCGCCGCGTCGATCGCTCCTTCGGTGAGATTCGGTTCGACCTCGAGCAGGATCTCGCGTGTAACGCCCGCCAGCAGCGGCGCACTGGCCAGCGAAGGCGTGGCGACTTCGTACCGATCGAACGGTGGCGGCAGGTGACCCGCCGGTGCCGACCGCGCTGTCGCGATGACCACGTTGGTGTACGTCCCCTCGGTCACCAGCCGCCGCCGGGCGTGGTCGCGCACCAGAATCGCCTCGTCGGCTCCCCGTTCCGCGGCGTCGATCGCTTCCATCACGTTGCCGAGCAGGCTGATCGACTTGACGTGACCGAGTTCCCAACGCCGGTCGGGCCGCGTGGCGCACGACTTCAGCGCGGGCTCCGCCAGCCCCGCCAGCGCCGGAAGAGGGGCACAGTACCCGAACACCGTCGGACGAAGCCCCGGCGGCGGCACGCGCGATCGCGGCGCGTGCGTCGACAGGTCCGGCGCGCCCCGGGTGACCTGCCAGTAGATGAACGCCTCACGCAGCCCGTTGGCGTCGAGCAGGGCTTCGGTCGCGGGACCCAGCGTCGCCGGATCGAACGCGATCCCCGCCGTCGCCAGGCCCGAGCCCATGCGCCGCACGTGCCTCGACAGGCCGATCACCCTTCGCCGCCCGCCGACCACCCCGCATCGGAGCCCCTCGTAAATGCCGTCGCCGAACAGAAACCCGCGGTCGAACGGGCTGACGCGGGCCTGGTCCGCGGGCAGAATGGCGCCGTTGAGGTGAACGAGCATTGTGCGGAGGCCTCGGGCGGGCGACGGATCATCGCGCCGGTGCGCCGTTCATCGGCCGTCGCAGCAGCGTCCAGTGAGCGAACAGGTCGTTCTCCAGATCCATCCCCTGCACGTCCCACCCCAGGGCCTTGGCTATGGCCCGGGCCGCCGCATCGTCGGTGCGGTCGAACTCCAGCACCTCGAAGCCCGCGCCCTGGAGCACCGCGCGATCGAACGGGCATCGCCCGTCGGACCATGGCTTGTACGGCTGGTCGGGTTTCGATGGCGCCGGCGACAGGTTGTAGATCATCACCAGCCCCCCCGGCTTGAGCGCCTCGTACATCGAGCGCACGAACCGCTCGTCGCTCACCCCCAGCCGGATCAGCGTCCGCGGGTCCGCTTCGCGCTCCGGGTGGATGTACCCACGCTTGAGCGTGTTCTTCGACAGGATCAGGTCGAAGCCGGTGCCGACGGCCGCGGCCGCCTCGCTCTCGCCCGGCCATTGCCCGATCACCAGCCGCGCCGCGCCGCCGGCCGAGCCGACCGGCCCCTGGTCCGTCGGGTGGCTGTACAGGGCGCCCAGCAGCGGGTCCACATCCACGCCCACGGACTCGGCGCCCAGGATCGCCATCAGCCGGACGGGACCGATGCCGCCGCAGCCAAAGTCCATCACCCGCGCCCCGCGCAGGTCGGATCGCTGCTTCCACGGCTCGTGCGCGCCGATGAGATCGATCGCCCGCGCGTACGCCAGCGGCGACCCGTACCGGGTGGTGTAGTAGAACTCCTCGTCCAGCACGCGGGGCTTCAGCGCGGCTCGCTCGGCCTCGGGAAGCGCCGCCGCCTGCTCGGGCGTCAGCCATGCTTTCGTAGTCGGGTTCTGGTACAGGCTCCGCGGCTCGATTTCGGGCAGCCGATCCGCCGCCGCCACGAACGCCCGAGCCAGCGCCGAGATCACCAGCGGGTCAGAAGCGCGTGCATCCTGCCGCAAACGCTCGACGCCCTTGGCCGGCTGCGCAGGTGGAGGCGTCGCCTGCGGGTCGGCCGGCTTGGGCGTCGCCGCCGGTTGCGGGAACAGGTTGAGCAGCAGGCACAGGGTCAGGGTGGTCATGGTCGGCTCTGCATTCGGCACACCGCGGCAAGCGTATCGGACTTCGCGCCGCTACAGCAGCGCGATCGGGTCCACGTCGACCGCTGTCCGGGCGTCGCTGGTCACCAGCCCGCGGGACCGCACCTCGGCCAGCAGCCGCTGCAGCGTGCCCCGTCCCAGCGGCGGCGCGGCCATCACCTCGATCGCGACCCGGTGGAAGCCGCCGATCCTGGAGATGGGGCACGGGAACGGCCCGCGAACGTGCACAGCGCCCCCCTCGCCCGCGAGGCGCCCGGCGGACCGGCGCAGCGCATCGGCGATCGAACCAGCCGAGGCGCGGGCGGCGCCGACGTCCTCGTCCCGGCAGACGATCCGCACCATGCGGCCGACGGGCGGCAGGGCGGCCCGGGACCGCACCGCCAGTTCGCCCTCGGCAAACCCCACGTAGTCGTGGCGCGACGCAAGCACGATGGCCGGCTCGGCCGGGCTCATGGTCTGCACGACCACCCGTCCCGGCTGGTCGGCCCGCCCGGCGCGCCCAGCGACCTGGCAGACCAGTTGGAACGTGCGCTCCGCGGCCCGGAAATCCGGCAGGTTGAGCGCCGTGTCGGCGTTGACGATGCCCACCAGGCGAACGTTGGGAAAGTCAAGCCCCTTGGCGATCATCTGCGTGCCGAGCATGACACGTGCCTGGCCCGCGGCGAAGCGGTCCAGTGCTTCGAAGTAGTCGTTCGCGGTGCGCATCGTGTCGCCATCGACGCGGATGAGCGTCGATCCGATCCGCAGGCCGTGCGTGTGGATGAACTTGCGCTCCAGCTCCTGCTCGATGCGCTGCGTGCCGAGTCCGAAGGTGTTGACACGCCCGCCGCAGGCCGGACACTTGGCCGGCAAGAGCTGCTCGGCCAGACAGTGGTGGCAACGAACAAACCCGCGAGCCCCGCGGTCCGCGGCCTGTGCATGGAGGTGGTACACGCTCGTGGCGTCGCACTGGTCGCACCGCATGGTCCAGCCGCAACGCGGATCGGTGCAGCAGATGTAGTTGGCATAGCCGCGACGATTCAGCAGCAGGATGGCCTGCCCGCCGTCGTCGAGCGTCCGCCGAAGCGCCCCTTCGAGCGTCGGCCCCAGCAGGTGCAGCTGGCGGTCGGCGGCGGCCCCTGGCTGGTCCGCCCGGCGGCGACGCTCCTCGGCCAGGTCCACGATGTCCACCCGGGGCAGCGGCGCGTTGGTGGCGCGCCGCGACAGCGTCCACAGGCGGTACTTGGGCGGGCCCGAGCCGTGCGGTCGGGTATTGATCCATGATTCCAGCGACGGCGTCGCCGACCCGAGCACCACCGTGCACCCTTCCAGTGACGCCCGCACCACCGCGACATCGCGCGCGTGGTACCGGGGCAGCTGATCCTGCTTGTACGAGCCGTCGTGCTCCTCGTCCACGATGATCAGCCCCACCCCAGTCAGCGGCGCGAAGATCGCCGACCTCGCGCCGACCACCAGCGACACGCTGCCATCGGCGCACGCCCGCCACTGCTGGTGCCGCTGCGCGCCGGTCAGCCCCGAGTGCAGCACCGCCACCCGCCCGGGGAACCGCGCCAGAAACCGTTCGCTGGTCTGCGGCGTCAGCGCGATCTCCGGGACCAGCACGATCGCCGTCGCCCGCGGATCGCGCCGGAACAGCGCGTCGATCAGCCGCAGGTACACCTCGGTCTTGCCCGAGCCTGTCACGCCACGCAGCACGTGCGCGCTGAACGAGCCGAGCGCCGGCGTCAGCCCATGCACGACCGCCGCCTGCTCGTCGGTGAGCGTCGGCGCCAAGGCCGGCACCCCCGCCGCCGACGACCGCAGCGCTCGAGCCTGGACGCCCGCCCGCTCGGTCGAGACCAGCAGACCGGCGTTCAGGAGTTTCTTCACCGCCGCGGATGAGACGCCCTCCACCGCCGCAACGATTGCCCGGGCCGTTGCCGGCAGCTCCACGGCGTCCTGCTCCAGAAGTCGGTGCCACGCCGCGCCCAGCCGCGGCGAGAGCTCCGTCAGCCGCCGGGCACGCTCCGAATCGCTCAACGGCGCCAGAGATACCTCAGCCACCGTCGTGCGCCCCACGGCGCGCTTCACCGCGGCCGGAACCATCGTGCCGAACACCATCCCCAGCGGGCAGACGTAGTACCCCGCGATCCACTCGGCCAGGCGCACGAGGTTCGGCGGAAGCCCCGCGCCGGTGCGGGCCAGCACGAATTTCACCTTTGCCGGGTCGAGCCCGTCGAGCAGCTCGCGCCCCCCGGTCCGCACCACGATGCCCGCGGCTCGGGTGTTGCCCCGCCCCAGCGGAACCTCCACCCGCTCGCCGACCTCCGGCTCCGGGCCATCCGGCAGGGCGTAGCTCAGCGAGCTGTCGATCAGCCCCCCCTCCCGCCCCGCGCGCTCGATGCCCCGTTCCACCACCACGCGGACGAACCGCGTCGCGGTCGGTCGGGCCGGTTCTGGAGCGGGCTGTGCGAAGAGACTGGTCACGGTGCAGCTCGCCGCGTGCGGCGCGTCGGTTCTAAAGTAGCGGCATGATCCAGCATTCGGCCAGCGTCGGGGCGAACAGCAGGCAGGAGTCCCGGCCCGCCCGGCTGGCGCTGGCCGACGGCGCGGTGTTCCACGGAGCGGCGTTCGGCGCCAAGGGCGTGACTCGCACGGCCGAAGTCGTGTTCAACACCGCCATGTGCGGCTACCAGGAGGCTCTGACCGACCCGTCCTACACCGGCCAGATCCTGGTGATGACGTACCCCATGATGGGCAACTACGGAGTCAACCCCGAAGACGTCGAGAGCCGCAAGGTGCAGGTATCGGGGTTCGTCGTGCGGGAACTGGTTCGACTGGCGTGCAACTACCGGGCGACGCTCCCGCTCGACGAATACCTGGAAAAGGCCGGCGTGCTGGGCATCACCGGCATCGACACCCGGGCGCTCACCCGGCGCTTGCGGTCGGCCGGCGTCATGCAGGGCGTGATCAGCGATGACCCCTCGCCCACCGATCAGCAGTTGGTCGACATGGCACGGGCAGCCCCGTCCATGGCGGGCCAGAACCTTGTGCCCCTGGTCGGTTGCAACGCGAAGCAGACGTGGAACGAGACGCTGGGCGAGTGGTCGCTGGAATCCCAGCTCCCCGGGGCGCACGCCAACGCAGGCCCCCGCACCTACCGAGTGCTGGCCCTGGACTGCGGCGCCAAGAGCAACATCCTCCGCAATCTGTCCCAGCGGGGATGCCAGGTTGAGGTGGTGCCACACACGATCTCCGCCGCGGAGATCAAGGAGCGATTCCGGCGCGGCGAAGCCGATGGGCTGTTCATCAGCAACGGCCCGGGCGACCCGGCGGCAGTGAACGCTACCATCAATACCCTGAAACAGGTGGTGGCGGATCCAGATGGCCTGACCATCCCCACATTCGGTATTTGTCTGGGTCACCAACTTCTGGGCTTGGCGATCGGTGCCAGGACGTTCAAACTGCCGTTTGGCCACCGTGGCGCGAACCAGCCCGTCAAGAACCTCATGAACGGCCGCGTGGAGATCACCAGCCAGAATCACGGGTTCGCGGTAGACCCCAAGAGCCTGGAGCAGGCCGGCGCGGAGCCCACGCACGTGCACCTCAACGACGGCACGCTGGCCGGTTTCCGCCTGAAGAACCGCCCGGTGTTCTGTGTTCAGTACCACCCCGAAGCGAGCCCGGGTCCGCACGATTCGGCGTACCTGTTCGACGCGTTCGTGAAGATGATGGACGACAAGAAGCCGGTCGTCTTCTCCTGAACTCCCCCCAATGGGGTTGTCCCCGAACGCAACCAAACCGCAAACAAGCAATAGCAGTTCCCGGACGGCGTTCGGCCGTTCGCACGGGGGCGGATTGCCTTCCTCCAACCACTCGTTCTCTGGGAGTTCGACATGTTCGCCAACGCTGCCCGCACCGTGAAGTCCGCGTCGGTCGCCCTTGCCCTCGTCTTGGCGGTTGGCGGTTCGGCCGCGCTGGCACAACCCGGTGGCGGCGGAGGCCGCGGCCCCGGGGGTGGTGGCGGCATGGGCGGGATGGGCATGATGATGGGCGGCCTTGGTGGCATGGGCGGGCGGATGGGCGCGCCGTTCAGCGCCAACGACGTGGACAAGTTCGCGCCGATCCTGAACCTGACGGACGAGCAGAAGGAAGCGGCCAAGACGCTGCTGGTCGGGCACCTGTCGGCGTACCAGGAGCAGGCCGATGCGTTCCGCAAGGAGATGGACCGGGTCCGCGAGGAATTCCGCGAGACGCGCGATCCGTCGGTGTGGGGCGGCCTGCGCGAAGCGGGCACCAAGCTGGCCGAAGCCCGCAAGGCGATGGAAACCGCCTACGTCGCGGACCTCAAGTCGATCCTGAACGACGATCAGATCGCCGCCTGGCCGAAGGTCGAGATGATGCGTCGGCGTGAGCAGACCATCAACATGGGCCTGATGGCCGGCGAGCGCGTGGACGTCATCCGCATCGTCGACCAGCTCAAGCCCGAGCCGACGGTCATGGACGAGCTGCGCCCGATCCTCGAGGCGTATGCCGCCGACGTCGATCGCGCCCTGCAGAAGCGCAACGAGCTCTTCGAGCGCGGCATGCAGCAGGGTATGGAGATGTTCCAGAACGGCGACACCGCTGGCATTCAGAAGATGTTCGAGGAGGCCCGCGAGGCGTCCACGGCCGTCCGCGACACCAACCGGCGCTACGCCCGGCAGGTCGAGGGCGCTCTTCCGCCCGAGCTCGCCGCCAAGTTCGCCGCTGAGTTCAAGCGCGAGAGCTTCCCACAGGTCTACCGCGACCGCTACCCGAATCAGGCCCTCAAGGCCGCGGCGGCGTTCGACGACCTCGACGACGCCCAGAAGGCGAGCATCGCCAGCCTGATGGAGTCGTACCAGCGCGATTCGGCAACGCTCAACGAGAAGGGCGAGAAGGCCACCGAAGCGCAGGAAGCCGCCTTCAGCCCGGCGCAGATGATGCAGCGCGGCCAGGGTGGCGGGCCCGGCGGCTTCGGCGAGAACCCCGCGATGCAGGAATACCGCACGGCCCGGCGTGAATTGGACAACCGAACCGTCGAAGCCCTCAAGGCGATCCTCAACGATCAGCAGCGCGCCCGTCTGCCCGAGCAGCCGGGCGGCGGCGGCGACGGCGGACCGCGCATGCGACAGGGCGGCGACAACAACGGCGACCAGTTGCAGCGCCGGCGTGGCAACGTCGGCAACCAGCCCAGGGCCAACCCGCCCCAGCAGCCCCGCAATAACTGATCCGCGCCGCGGCGGCATCCCCAGCGGCACGCATCTGTAGAATCCGGCATGCCGACGCAGCCCCTGTCAGCCCCGACGTCCGGCCCGACCGATTCTCCGGCCGTGGCGAACGGTCACGGTGCACCCGCCGCCGCCCGCAAGGCCCGGGCTCGGCGCACCCTGACCGAAAAGCCGACGATCGACGCCGACGCCAGCCGGCTCATCACCGCCGAGCAGGCCGTGCGGCTGGGGTGCGTGCCCTACGGCTTCGACGGGCACCGCCTGCTGGTGGCGATGTCCAACCCCGAGGACTTCGCGGCGGCCGATGAAATTTCGGTGGTCACCGGCAAGCCGGTGACGCGCGTCGAGATCGCCAAGGAACACTTCGACGAACTGCTCCGCACCGCGTACGGCGCCACCGCGACGCAGATGGCCGCACGCCTGGGCGGCGAACAGGAGCCCGCCGACGAACTGCTGGCGAACCTCGAGGCGGTGGACGCCGCGGACGTGCACCGCATGGCCGAGGAGCCCTCGGTCATCAACCTGGTGAACCTGATCATCCTCGAAGCGGTCAAGGGCCGAGCCAGCGACGTGCACGTCGAGCCGTTCGACCGATCGCTGGCGGTCAAGTACCGCATCGACGGCCTGCTCCGCACGCAGAACAGCCCGCCCAAGGCGCTGCAGGCGGCCATCACCAGCCGCATCAAGATCATGGCGGGAATGGACATTGCCGAGCGCTACGTGCCGCAGGACGGCCACATCGGCCTGCGGTTCGAGGGGCGCAAGGTGGACATCCGCGTCAGCACGGTGCCGACGATCTACGGCGAATCGGTCGTGATGCGCATCCTCGACAAGCAGGCCATCACGTTGGACCTCAAGGCTCTGGGCATGAGCGAGGCCGACCGGGACTCCATGGACCGGCTCATCGCCCTGCCGCACGGCATGGTGCTGGTCACCGGCCCCACCGGCAGCGGCAAGACCACGACCCTCTACGCCGCGCTGACCAAGCTCTACGACCCCACGCTGAAGATCATCACCATCGAGGACCCGGTCGAGTACGAACTGGCGGGCGTGAACCAGATCCCGGTGAACCCGGACCGTGGCCTGTCGTTCGCCAACGGGCTGCGCGCCATCCTGCGCCAGGACCCGGACGTGGTGATGGTGGGCGAGATCCGCGACGCTGAAACGGCGGAGATCTCTGTTCGTGCCGCCCTGACCGGCCACCTGATCTTCAGCACGCTGCACACCAACGATGCGCCCAGCGCCGTCGGCCGCCTGCTGGACATGGAGATCGAGCCGTTCCTGCTGGCCAGCGTGATCGAGGGCATCGTGGCCCAGCGGCTGGGGCGGCGCACGTGCCAGGTCTGCGTCCGGCCGGAGAAGATCGCCGAGGCCCTGCAGCACCGCATCCTGGAGGCCGAGCGGCCGCTGTTCCCGAACATGATGGCGTTCAGCGGCGCCGGCTGCGAGAAGTGCGAGAAGACCGGCTTCCGCGGGCGCGTCGGCTACTACGAAATGCTGATGATCACGGGGCCCATGCGCGCCGCCATCGCCAAGGGCCGCACGACCACCCCCGAGCTGCTCGCCCACGCGGCGCCCGGCCACCTCAGCATGCGCCGCGACGGGCTCATCAAGGCCTCGCAAGGACTCACCACCGTCGACGAAGTGCTCCGCGCCACGCAGGACGCCGAAGACCCCGGCTCGCGCTGACCCCCAGCGCCGCCCCAGCACGGACGCCCCATGCCCACGTTCCGCTACAAGTCGTCGAGCCAGTCCGCCGGGGGCGCGGGCGTCATCGACGCGCCGGATCGGGCCGCGGCGGTGCGGCTGCTCGTCGGCCGGGGGATCACGCCGGCGGCGGTCGAGGCGCTCGACGGCCCCGTTCCGGAGCCCAAGCCGTCGCCGGCCAAGGGTTCGGCGGGGCAGAACGGTCGAGCGGGTCAGGCCCAGTCGCCGACGGCTCCGCAGGCCCGCCCGAGCGCTTCCCCGGCGCCGACCCGGCGCGGTCGAGCGATGAACCTTGGCGAGACCGCGTCGTTCATCCGCGAGTTGGCCACCGCGACGCAGGCGGGCCTGCCGCTGGTGCCGGCCCTGCGCACGCTGGCCAAGAGCGGCCGCACGCCGGCCCAGTCGGCGATGCTGGCGCACCTGATCGAGCGCGTCGAGCAGGGCACGGCCCTGGCCGAGGCGTGCCGGTCGTGGGGCAAGCCGTTCGACGAGCTGGTGGTCAACCTCATCCGCGCCGGCGAGGTGTCCGGCCGGCTCACCGACGTGCTGCACCAGTGCGCCGACCTGCTGGAGAAGGACCTGGAGCTCCGCCGCTCGATCATGGGCGCGACGCTCTACCCCGCGATCCTGACGGTCCTCGTCGGCGCCGCGGTGGTGGTCGTGACCACGTTCATCGTGCCGCAGGTGCTCAAGCCGCTCAAGGGCCAGAACATCGTGCTGCCGCTGCCGACGCGCATCGTCGAGGGCTTCGCCGGGTTCATGTCAACGTATTGGTGGCTGGTCATGGGCGCGATCGCGGCGCTCATCCTGGCCTGGTCGCGTGCCCGCGCCACGCCCGGACCGCGCCTGGTCATCGACCGAACCATCCTGGCCACGCCCGTGCTCGGCCCCCTGGTGCGCGACGCGCTGGTCGCCCGCTTCACGCGCACGCTCGGCACGCTGGTCAAGGCCGGCCTGCCGGTGCTCAGCGCGCTGCGCCTGACCGCCGCGACGATCACCAACCACGCCATGCGCGGCGCCGTCAACGTGGTGTGCGATCAAGTGGCCGCCGGCAAGACCATCGCCGAGCCGCTGGAGCGCACCGGGCTGTTCCCGCCCCTGCTCGTCCAGATCGTCTCGCTCGGCGAACGCTCCGGCCGCCTGCCCGACCTGCTCACGCAGGCCGCCGGCGCGCTCGAGGGTCGCACCGAGACCCGCGTCAAGATCTTCACCACCATCCTCCCGCCTCTGCTCATCGTCATGCTCGCCGTCATCGTCGGCTGCGTCGTCGCGGCCATCATCCTGCCGCTGCTGCAGATGCAGGACGCCGTCGGCCGCATGTAGCCCGCGTCCCCGTTCCACTCCCGGGCCGTTGCCCGGAACCCACCGGATTCCAGCCCATGATGCACCTCTCCAGAAACCGTCGTCGTTCCCGCTCCGGCCGGGCCTTCACGATCATCGAGATCGTTGTCGTCGTGGTCATCATCGGCATCCTGGCCGCCGTGATCGCCCCGCGTATCTTCGGGCGCGTCGGCCAGGCCAAGCAATCGGTCGCCGCCAGCAACGCCGCGGCGATCGCCAACGCCGTCCGTCTCTACATGACCGACAACGAGGGCCGTCTTCCGCAGGGCGTGTCGCTGGAGCAGATGCTCATGGGCGGCGCCACCAAGTACATGGACAACGCCGACCAGCTGATCGACCCGTGGGGCAACCCGTTCGTGCTGATCGTCCCGGGCCGCAAGAACGCCGATTTCGACGTCGTCTCCTACGGCGCCGACAAGCGCGAAGGCGGCGAGGGCGACGACAAGGACATCGTCAAGCCGTGAACCGCCGCCCGACAGCGACCGCCGCCGCCCGCCGCGCGTTCTCGATGATCGAGATCGTCGTGGTCGTTGCGCTGCTGGCGATCGTGGGGGGCGTGATCGTGCCCCGGTTGGTCTCGACCGGAGCCCGCCAGGCGCAGGTCGAGGCGCAGGCCGTGCGGGCGATGCTCTCGGCCGCGGCGCAGCGCGACGCGCTGTCGAACCAGTCGATGGCGCTGGAGTTTGACTCGGCGAACCGCGAGCTGTCGCTGTGGGTGCAATTGACGGGCGAGAACGAGGGCGACGCCGTCTGGGCTCCGGCGCCGCTGGTGCGCCCGGTGCGCGTGGAGGTGGGCGAACTGAGGTCGGTCGCGATCGACGGCCGCGCGTCCAACGCGCGCCAGTGGCGCATCGACTTTCCGGGGGGCCAGCCGCGCCCCAGCGTCTCGCTGCTGATCGTGTTCGACGGCTCGGCCCTGGGCGGGAGCACCGCCTGGCAGGTCGATCTTCCGCCCGACGCCACCGCCGCGATCATCACGCCCCTGCCCGGCGAGGGCGACTGGCGGCCCGCCACCAGCACCAACGGCATTGACCTGGACGCCACGGGCCGAAGGGGCACGCCGTGGTGAAGCGCTCGGCAACCCGTCGCGGCGTGGCGCTCATCGACGCGATCGTCGGTGCGGTCGTGCTGGGCATCTCATTGGCCGCGATCATCGGCCTCGGCGGTCAGGCCGCCCGGTCGCAGAGCCACGGCGAAGAGCTCCAGGTCGCCGCGATGCTGGCCGACGAGCAGCTCAACCTCGTCCTGGCCCGCGGGCCCGATGACTACGCCAAGCGGTTCCCCGTGCGGGGCCAGTGCGATGCGCCGTTCGAGCGGTTCGGGTTCGAGCTGGCCATCTCCGGCGGCACGGGCGGTGCCCCGTACCGGGTTCGGACCACGATCGCCTGGCCCTCGGGCGGCGACTCGCGGTCGCTGGTGATCGAAGCGTTCATCGCCCCGCGCCCCGGCGACGACCCCGACCCCATCCGCTACCCCGGTGCGCCCGTGGAGCGCATCCAATGACCGGCGCACCCACGCCACGTCGGGCCGCGGCGTTCACGCTGGCGGAAGTGATCGTCGCCGTGGTGATCGTCGCGCTCATCGGCGGCGCCACGACCCTGGTGCTCTCGCGATCGATCAAGACGCGCGACACGCTCGCCGCGCGCCACGAGGCGTTCCAGCGGGCCCAGGCGGCCGTCGGCCTGGTCGCTCGCGACCTCATAAACGTCGCTCGCGACAGCGACCTGGCGCAGACCCGCGTGCGACTGTCCGGCGGAGATCAGGGCGAACTGCTGCTCAAGGCCGTGGGCCTGCGTCCGGTCCGCCCCGTCTCGCAGCAGAACGAAGGGCCCGTGCACGAAGTGCAGTACCGTGTCGCGCCCGGGCCCGAGCAGGCCCCGACGCTCTGGCGCCGGGACGACCCGTTCCCCGATGAACTGCAGGACGCAGGAGGCGTTGCCTCCCCGCTGGTGCCGGGCGTCGTGGCCATCCGACTGCAGGCGTACGACGGCAACGAGTGGTTCGATCAGTGGGATACCGATTCCGACGGCTACCCGCACGCGGTCAAGGTCGAAGTTGTCGCCGCGGGAGGCGCCGGTGATTTCACCGCGATCGCCCGCCAGATCATCGCCATCGACCGCGTGCCGCTTCCTGATTCCGAGCCGGCCGAGGAACAACCGCAGGAGCCGACGCAGCCCGCGGCCAACCCCGGCGGTACCAACACCGGCGCCGGTGCGACCGGTGGTGGCAACAACACCGGTGGCGGGAACAACGCCGGCGGCAATGGTGGCCGCGGCCCCGGAGGACGTCCCCGCCAGCCCGGCGGCGGTCAACCCGGGGGAGGACGGCCCGGCGGCGGCGGTGGGGGGGGCGGCGGCGGAGGCATCCAGCCGGGCGGGCAACCGCCCGCGGGCACGCCGGGTACGCCCAGGCCCGGCGGCGGCGGAAGTGGAGGCGGTGGTGGGGGAGGCGGAACACGTCCACGGTAGTGACCCACGGCCAGGCCATGCACACGCTCCCAACCCATCCCGCTGCCCGTGCCCGCCGCGGCTTCGCGACGGCGCTGGTGCTCTGGGCGGTGGCGATCTCGTCGATCGTGCTGGTGTCGCTGCAGGTCAGCGCCTGGCGGCAGGCCGCGGCGGGGCGCGAAGAGGTGGCCCGCGTCCGAGCCAAGTGGGCGGCGCGGTCCGGCATCGAGGCGATGATCGCGCGCCTGCAGTCCGAAACGCAGCAGAGCCAGCCCGTCGGCCCCGGCGCGCTGCTCAAGGCGCTGGCGGACGATGCGCAGGGCGAGTTGGCCGGTTGCTCGTTCCGGGTCGGGACGTCGAACCTGGGCCGTTTCGAGCCCGGCGCCGAAGACACCGGAGCGCTCATCAACATCAACACCATGACCCGCGAGGACCTCATGCTCCTTTCGGGCATGACCGAGGACATCGCCGACGCCATTCTCTCGTGGATCAACGGCGACAGCGACACCTCGTTCACCATGTACAACGCCGACTACTACCGCGGGCTGCCGCACAGCTACGTGCCCCGAGGCAAGCCCATCCGCAGCCTCGCCGAACTGGAGTTGGTGGCGGGGGTGACGCCCGATCTGATCCGGGGCGAGGATTGGAACCTCAACGGCGTGCTGGACGCCAACGAGAACGACGGCAACGCGTCGTGGCCGCCCGACAACGCCGACGGCGTGCTCGACCGGGGCTGGTCGGCCATCATCACCGCTTCCAGTTCCTTCAACGCGCTCGGACCCTCCGGCGAACCACGGCTCGACCTCAAGTCGGCCACGGCCAATGAGGTCGCGGCCCTGCTGCGGCTCGAGAGCCTCCAGGCCGACGCCATCGTCGCCTACGCCCAGGCCGATGGGGCGACCATGGAGACGCTCATCAGCACCGACCTCAACACGCTGTACCAGCAGGTGCTCCAGCAGCAGCAGCAACAGCAACAGCAGGCCGGCGGCTTCGCCGGGACCATTCGCGGTGGGCGCAACAATCGCACCCCCACCGTCCGCGCCCTGACGCGCGACCAGACCGCGATGCTCTACGACGATTGCTCCATCGGTCCCCCCAAGTCCGGCCAACCCGGCAAGATCAACCTGAACACAGTGTCGCGCGAAACCCTGAACTACCTCGCGTCGGTCGATCCCGCCACCGCCGACGCCATCATTGCCCACCGCGATTCGGCCGGCGGAGAGCTCACAAGCATCGTCGACCTGCTGGACATTCAGGGCATGACCACCGCGCAGCTTGCCGAGCTGGCCGCCAAGTTCGACGTGCGCTCCAGTGTCTTTGCTGTCACCAGCCGGGGCAAGGACGCCGCCACGGGCACCGAAGTCGAAATCCGGGCGGAAATCGACCGTTCGAGACTCCCGGTGGTCATCCGTACCCTGATCGTTCGATGAACTGCCAATCCAGCCGCTTTGATTGAATCTCCAGAATGGCCAAAGACCCCAACAAGTCGAACAACGCACCCAGGCAAGGCCGCTTCGTCGCCATCCGCCGCGCCGCCGATGCCTGGTACCTGGCCGTCGCATCGCCTTCCGCCGGCGGGCCGCGGATCACCGAGACCCTCTCGGTCCCATTGGCCGACGAGGCCGGGCTCGACAAGGCCCTGACGCGAATCCGGCCCGACGTGCTCGTCGGCGTCGTCCCCACCGGCCAGACCGTCTGGCGGGCGGTCGATGCGCCGCCCCCTTCCGGCACACCCGCCGAAGTGGCCGCGGCCCTCGATCTGATCGCCGAAGCCCACGCGCCAACCGGAACGCCCCCGCACCGGCGCGCCTGCGGCCTGCTGCGGCTGACGGCCCACGATTCGGGTCTGGCCGCTGTCGCCTGGACCGGCGAGCTTCAGGGCTGGCCCGATGCGCTGGCCCAGGCCGTCGCCCGCTGGGTTCCCGAGCCCGCGGCGGTCGCGTGGCTCGCCGCCGCCACCGGCCGCGCCCCCGGCGTTCTCCACGTCGCGTGCGATCGTCCCACCGGCGCGATCGCCCTCGTGGGGTTGGTGCCGGGTGATCGCGATCAGGTACCCGAGCTTCGACCCCGGGTGGTCGCCCGCGTGCTGAGGGAGGACGGCGCGGACCCCGCCGAATGGGCCGAGGCTGTCGGCGCCGCCGCCGAAGAAATTGCCCAGGCCGCCGGGCTTTCGAGCGAGCACGCCGTCACGACCCCTGACCGTGCCTCGACGGTGCTGCTCGGCGCCGCCACCGAAGCGCCCGCCGGTCAGGGGTTCATGTCCGATCGCGATTGGCTCGACCGGTTCGGCATCGTCTCCGGAGCCGCGGCCATGGCCGCGTGGCACGATCCGGCCTCGGCCCCGCTGCTGGCCATGCGGCCCAACCCGCCCACGCAGCGGCGGTCGATCATCGAGTTCACGGTGGAGTGGCTCGCCCGCCCGGCGCGGGCGTACGCGGTGATCGCCGCGTGCCTGGTGGTCGCGGCGCTCTGGCCCCTGGGGGTCGCCTTCAGCCGCTGGAGCATTCTCAAGGCCCAAGCCGCGGAGGCCGCGCCCACGAAGGCCGATTACCTCAAGGCCGCCGAAGAAGCCGACTTCTATCAGGCGCTCCGGGAGCGGCGCCTGCCCCTGGTCAAAACGCTCGCCGAACTGATCGGCCCCGCGCCCAAGGGGATCATCATCGACTCTCTGGTCGTCGACCAGCGGCGCATCGTGGTCCGCGGCATCGCCGACTCGGCCGAGGAAGTCTCGGCGTGGCGCAACGCGTTGTCTTCCGCCCGTGTCTTCGATGAGGTGAAGACCCCCAACATCGAATCGGGCGTCTCGCCGATCACTTGGGAGCTCAACGCCACCATCGGCCAGCCGCTGCTGGCGTTCACCCCGTCGGGCACGCCCGTCGCCGTCGCTCCGACGCCGCGCTCGCAGCAGCAGCCCGCGGCCGCCCCCGTTGGCGAACCGGGCTCGCGGCGATCGAGCGAGAACGGCGCGGGTCAGGGCAAGGCGCCGCCTTCGCGCAGCACGCGCACCGGCACGGGGACGACGCGGGAGAGCGCTCGCCCCTCCGCTCCGGCAGGATCCGAACCCGCCGCCAAGGGCGCGCCGGTCATCCCGCCGCCGATCTCGGCCGATGAGATCGCCGCCCTCGACCGCGGCAGCGCGATCCGGGAATTCGCGGCCAGACGCGCCGCCAGCGTCAACCCGCAGGTTGACGAGCCGACCCGCAACCGCCTGGCCGACGAGGCCGCCCGTCTGCAGGAACGCATGCGTACGGCGCCGCAGGGAGGTGGTTCGTGAACTCCTTGCTCGCCCGTTTCAAGGCTCTGCCCCGCGCCGCCAAGTGGCTCACGGCGTTCGTCGTGTTCATCGGCGCCTACTTCCTGGCCATCGAGCCCATGCTCGACGCCATCCGCAAGTACAACGTCGAAGCCGACAAGATCGAGGCCGAACTGGCCGCCCGGCGCGACACTCGCGACCGCGTGTTGAACTCGGCGGGTGAAATGGAACGGGCCATGCTGGCATACGGCAAGCCCGCCCTCCCCGGGAAGGGCGCCGACGCCGCCGCGGCCCTGGAGCGCCGCCTCAATCAGGTGCTCGCGGCCCACGGTGTCCGCGAGACGCGCAAGACGTTCAAGGACCCTGTGCCCCTGACCGTCGGGCGCGAGCAGACGCCGCGCTACAACCGCGTGGCCATCGAACTGAACTTCGAGTGCGACACCACCAAACTGCTGGCCGTGCTGAAGGATCTGGAGCGGGCGCCGGAAGTGACCGCGATCGGTCGCCTGTCGGTTCGCCGGGTCAACGAGCCGGCGGGTCGCGGCGCCAAAGGCGACTCGGGGCTCTTGCAGGTGCAGATGTCGCCGGAAACTTGGACGCTGGCGTCCGCCGCCGGCGAGAGGAGCAACCCATGAGCGGGGGACAGTTGTTCTCGGCGTTGAAGCAGCAGGCGTCCGCGCACGGGCGGCTCGGTCTGGCGGCGCTGGTGGTGCTGCTGCTCACCGCGGTGTACCTGACGTACGCCGCGGTTCCGCTGATCTCGGCCTGGAACTCCAAGCACGACGTGGCCCTTTCGCCGACCGACGATGCGACGCTCCGCGCCCGCAAGTCGAAGTTCGACTCGCTGCTGTCGGGGGCCGCCGACACCATCGACCGGCGATGGCCTTTCGCCGCCGAACGCAAGGTGGTGGCCAACACGCCGCGCCCCGCCACGCCCGCCCGGTACGGCGGGCCCGACCTGGTCGCGATGGTCGCCGACGTCGCGATCTTCCGCGACGGCAAGCAGCGCAAGGTCGGCGGCGACGAGATCGACGGCGTCGCGGTCGTCGCCATGGACCCGCCCTGGAGCGCCCGCGTGCGATGGATGGGTGCCGAGTTCACCGTCAATCTGTTCGAGCGCAACCCGACCCTGTTGGTGGCCGGGCCCGGCCTGCTCCGCCCCGGCCAGCCCGTCGGCAACTCAGCGCCGATCGGCACGCAGGGGGGCGCGACGGGTGCCGCGCCCGGCGGCCGGCCCGGCGGGCTCGACACCGGCGCGGGCGTTGCGGAGATCTCCACGCTGTCAATGCCCGGCGGGCCCACCGCCGGCGGCAACGCCAAGGGCGGCAAGGGCAATGTCACGACGTTCACCGCGAACGGCCCTCAAGTGATCAGCGGCGCTCCGGTGATGCTCCAGTCCTCCGGCGGAGCCATGTTCATCCCGCCCGAAGGCGCCGACGTTCAGACCTTTACCACCCCCGACGGCACCGTGGTGCGTCGGGTGATCATGCCCGCCGGCGCAGCACCGGCGCAAGGCGTTCCGGTTCCGGCGCAGGGTCAGCCGGTCCCCGTTCCTCCACCTCCACCGCCGCCGCCCGACGAGACCCCGCCGAAGAACTGAGGCCGCGATCCACCGCCACCAACGCCGGGACTGAGCCATCGCTCGCGCCGGCCAGCAAGTGAACACCAACATGCCCACCCGACCCAATCCGCGTCTGATCGCGTTCCTCCTGCTGACGCTCGCCGGCTCGCCGTGGTCGCTGACGGCGCGCGCCGCGGTGCTCGCCGAGCCCGATGCGCCGGAACAGCCCGAACCCGCCGCCCCCGGGCAGCCCCAACCGGCCAATCCGTCGCCAACGCCGGCCGATCAGCCCGCGCCCGGCACGCCGTCGCCGACCCCGGCGCCGGTTCAGCCTCCCGCCAGTCCCGAAAGCGAGCACGACCCCCTGGGCCGGCGCAAGGTGTACGGAGAGCCCACCAAACTCGGTTTCCGCAACGTCACGGTCGACCAGGTGATCCCGTTCATCGTCGAGTCCACCGGCAAGGTCGTGCTCCCACAGCAGGACGTCATGGCCCGGCGCATCACGCTGCTGAACGACCGGCCGATCCCGCGCGATCAGGCGCTCGACCTGGTGTTCCTGGCCCTGCAGCAGGTCGGCGTCGCGGTGATTGAGAGCCGCGAGATCATCCTCCTGCGCGACATCGGCGACGTCGACAAGCAGACGCTCCCGGTGCTGGGCCCGGACGAGCGAGTCGGCGACCGGCGCGACCTGGGCTCGATGGTGCAGAAGGTCTTTGCGCTCCGCTACGCCGTCGCGTCCAATATCGGCGAGATCCTCAAGCCCTCGTTGCCCGACACCGCCAAGATGTCGGTCGACAACGACTCCAACCAGGTCGTGCTCGTCGCGCCGATCGCGGTGCTCCAGAAGGTTGAGCGGCTCATCGGCACGCTCGACAAGCCCGCCGCGGCGGCCCTGATCACCGAGACGTTCCGCCTCCGCTTCGCCGACTCCGAGCAGGTGGCGGCGAACATCCGGGATCTCTTCGGCGCCGGGGGCAACGTTCAGGGCCAGGGGAACCGGCCGGGTCAGCAGAACAACCGCAATCCGCAGCAATTCCGGCCCGGTCAGCCCAACCAGCCCCAGCAGGGTCAGCAGGGCCAGCAGGTCACCAGCACCAACCTCCGCGTGACGACCAACGCCGCGCAGAACTCGGTCACGGTGCTGGCCGAGGCAACGGTCATCGAGAAGATCCGCGAGCAGATCGAGAAGTTCTGGGATCGCCCGCTGCCCGAAGACGTGGTGGTGCCGCGCGTGTACCAGTTGAAGAACGCCGACCCCATCCGCATGAAGGAAGTGCTCGACGGCCTGTTCGGCAGCGGGTCGCAGACCGCGATCGGCACGCAGTTCGGCCAGCGGCAGACCCAGTTGCAGCAGGGCGTCGGCCGGCTCGCCGGCCAGTTTTCATTCCAGGCGATCCCGGAGGCTGGCCGGCTCATCGCCGTCAGCAAGAGCCCCGACAACATGCAGGTGCTCGACCAGATCATCGAGGATCTCGACCAGCCGGTGAGCACGGGCATGCCGCAGATCATCGAGCTCAAGCACGCCACCGCCGAGGACCTGGCCGAGCAGCTCAACGCGTTGCTCGCCCAGGAGGGCACGCTCGCGAGCATCCGGCGCGTCAACACCGATCTGACCGCCCGCGGGCAGTCCGCCATCAGCCCCTTCAGTTCCAACGCGTCCACGACCGCAACGACCAACGCCACGCAGACCGCTCAGGCCGACCAGCTCCAGCTCTGGTGGCAGCGTGCCCGGCCGCCGACGGATACCGCCGGCGCCTCGAACCTCGTGGGCAAGATCCGCATCGTCCCCGTCGCCCGCCAGAACGCCATCATGGTCATGGCCCCCACGGAGTACCGCGAGGCCGTCGCCGCGCTGATCGACGAACTCGACAAGGCCGGCCGCCAGGTGCTCATCGCCGCCATCATCGTCGAGTTGACCAGCGAAGACGCCACGGCGTTGGGCATCCGCTTCAGCAACCAGACGATCACCCCGCGCTTCAGCGACAACGCGATCGGGATCCAGGGCACCACCAGCACCGGCGCCGCCGGCCCCCTGCTGCAGGGCACCAAGAACAACCTGCTGCCGGGGCTCTTCGACACCTCGGTGCTCCAGGTCGGCGTCGACGTGAACCTGCTGCTGCAGGCGCTGGCCCAGGACACCAAAGTCACGATCCTTTCCGAGCCGCGCATCTTCACCGGCGACAACCAGGAGGCCGACTTCTTCGACGGCCAGGACATCCCCTTCATCACCGACTCGCAAGTCACCGACAACGGCAACCTGGTCCAGTCGTTCGACTACCGCGCCGTCGGCATCCAGCTCCGCGTCCGCCCGCGCATCACTCCCCAGCGCAGCGTGGACCTGAAGGTCAACCTGACGCTCGCCAACCTCTCCCCGCAGACCACCAACAACGGCGCGTTCATCGTCGAACGCCGCGAGACCACCACCCAGCTCATCGTCGACGACGGTCAGACCATCGTCATCAGCGGCATCATGCGCACCGAGGATTCCGACGTGAAGCGCAAGGTGCCCCTGTTCGGCGACATCCCGCTCATCGGCCTGGCCTTCCAGAGCACCGAGCGCGTCAAGACCAAGACCGAACTGGTCGCGTTCATCACCCCCGTCGTCGTCGAGGGCCGGACCGACATGGACTCCAGCAACGCCGCCGATCGAGCCCGCCTGGAGCAGCTCCGCAAGGTGATCAACCCCGAACGGGCCACCCCCGGTTCATCGCCCGACAAGCCGCCGGCCAAGGGGCCCAAGCCCACCATCCAGCCCGCCGATCAGACCGGGCAGTGACCCCACTGGGGGATGACGGGCTGTCGCCGAAGCCCGTCGTTCCATCGGAGCCGAACCGTGCCGCGAGCGCTCCGGGCCTTGCCGCTGGTCATCGCCGCAGGGCTCGCCGCCGGCTGCGTCACAGAGTCGATCTCCCCGGTCCGGCCGGTCGGAGTCGCCGCGGAGCCCCCTCGGGCCGTCGGCCAGGGCAGTTCCCAAGCAGCGCCCGGCGCGACCACCCTGAGCCTGGTACCGCTGGGTGCGGTCCGTTACGACGGAGTGCACCTTCCGATCGCATCGGGCGGCGGCGAGTTCATCGTCGTCGCGTCGGGGCTCGCGCCCGACGACAGCGCCCTGCTGGCCGCGCCGGGGGCCAGGCCGCCGGTCGGCTCCGGCCCCCGGCGCTACGACCTTCGAACGGGCCGGCCCGAGCCCATGGACCCTCCGGGCATGCTCGACGGACTGCTGCTCGGGCGCAGCGCCGATGACGCGGGCGTCACGCTGGAGTGGCCGCGGCCCGACGGCTCGCGCTGGATCGGCCGCCTGCCGTGGAACGGCGGGCCGCCGCAATGGTCGATCGCCGACGACCACGTCAACGCGTTCGCGATCTGCCCCGGCGCCGACCGGATGATCTACTGCCGGCGGGCCGCCGATGCGCCGGGCTTTGCGCTGGTCGAGTACCGCGCCGGCTCGGAGCGGGTGATCGACTCCGCCCAAGGCGAATCGCTGGTCTTTCCGGCGATATCGCCCGATCGCACGCTGCTCGCGGCGGTGCGGCTCTCGGCACGCGGACTTGAAATCTCCGTGTACGCGGCCGGCGGCGACGGCTGGTCGCACGCGTTCACGCGGCCGCTGGGTGTTCCGGCGTCCATGCAGGCCGCCGAAGTGGTGTTCGCCGCCATGGAGCCGTGCCCATCGTCTCTGCGAGAAGGGAATCTCGCGGGCGTGGTGCTGGCGCGGTCGCCCGCGACGGGAGAAATGATGGTCGTGTCGGCCGAAGGCGTGGCGCCCATCGGCGTGCCCGTTGAATCGTTGTCGCGCGCCGAGTCGGTCGAACCGGGCGCCGTCATCGGTGCGGCGGGCGCGCGCGTCGCGCTCATCCGCCTGGCGCTGCGCGACGGTCGATGGACCTCGGTGCCGATGCTTCAGGTGGCGCAGCGTCGCCTGGCGGTGTGCGGCAGAACCGGACAGGCCGGACCGTGGCTGGTGGTGGCGCCGGGCGTGGAGTCCGTGGGATCGCGGCTTGATCTAGCCCGGTTGGAGCTTCGATTGCCCGCCGGCAAGCCATTTTGACCACCTGCAGCGGCCCAAACCGGCTCGAAGACCTCCAGAACGTGAATTTGGGCAAGAGATAGGCCCGAACGCCGGGGAAACTACCGGCGTCTTTTGCCGGTTTTTGACACAGAATCCTTGACAGCCCCCGCGGCGTCGGGTATCTTCCCCCTGTCGTGTTCGCTTTACCGCGAGTCTATAGGTCCATTTCACAGTGGTAGGAAGAAGGAGAAGCACGTGAACAAGAGCGTTCTCGTCGGCATGATTTCGGTGGCCGGTCTGGCCTCGTCCCTGTTCGCTCAGGGCGGCGCCACGGGCCCGGGTCGCCCCAGCAACACTGCTGCTGGTCACACCATCGAACTGCGCATCGTCGTTGACGGCGCGCCCGGTTCCCCCTCCGCGGGCAGCGGCATCCAGCAGTTCCTGCCCACGACCAGCACCCCCGGCTATCAGCCGTTCTGGGTGTCGGCCGTCGGCCTGACTGTCCAGGCCCGCGTCCTGCGTCCCGCCACCGTGCCGGACGCTGAGGGCGGCACCAACCCCCCGGTCGCCGTTCAGAACTTCGGCATCTCGGCGTTCAGCAACATCTCCGTCTCGGGCACCAACCCGCAGTACGCGACGATCTCGATGAGCGATCCGCTGGGCAACGGTGACTTCCAGCGCGGCCGCATCAACGCCGGCGGCACCCTCTTCGGCGCCTACAACCCGTTCCGCGGCCTGTTCACCACGGCCGAGAACAACACCAGCACCGGCGGCAACCGCGCCACCGGCAACGCCAACGGCGCTTCGCTGGCCACGAACACCAACGTTCGCAACGGCTTCATCGACAACGACAGCAACGGCAACGAGCGCATCCGCGGCATGGACCTCGGCTACGGGGCCAACTCCACGAACCGCACGGCGCCGCTGCCCACGCTGAGCAACGACCCCAACTCCACGAGCAACTGGCAGAACCTGTACCGCATGATCTACATCCCGACGGCCGTCGTCGGCGGTGCGCCCCGTGACATCACGGTCAGCGTGATCGGCGCTCTGCGGTTCTTCTTCCAGGAGCTCTTCAGCGATCCGGACGGCGAGGCCGGCACGGGCGACGAGCGGTGGACGTACCTCGGCCTGTCCGAGACCGCCATCCGCGAGGCGTCGGTCACCTTCACGGTCCCGACCCCCGGCGCTGCGGCCATCCTCGGCCTCGGCGGCCTGGCCATGGCGCGTCGCCGTCGGGCCTGAGTCCCGACCGCTGACTCGACCTGTAGAGTCTTGAACACGTGCGATCCGCGGGGCCCTCGCGAAAGCGTGGGCCCCGTTTTCATTTCCGCCCGCCCCGCTCGCCCGCGCAGCCGGCGCGCGCCACGGGCGATCATGTGCCCCACGTGCGAGTTCAGTATCTCGGCACCGACGCATCCACCCCCAACGACCAGGCGTCGATGCCGCCCGCCATCGACACGGCCCCCGCGAATCCGTGGGCCCGCAGCGCCCCGACAACCCGCAGCGACCGACGCCCGTGGTGGCAGTACACAATCACCCGCCGCCCGCGCCCGAGCGCATCGTCTTCCAGTTCGTCGAGCCGCTGCTCAACCTGGCCCATCGGCACCAGCACCGCCCCCTCGATGCGGCACAGCGCCCACTCGTCCGGTTCGCGGCAGTCGAGCAGCAGCGGCCGCTGGGCCGTCGGGCGTGCGAGTTCTTCCTGTGTCTGCCGGGGCGTCAGTTCCCAATCTGGCCGAAACGTGTACCCCTTCGGCAGCCCGAGTTCATCGAGCGATTCCCGACCCGCGGCGTCGCTCACGGCTTCGCCTCGGACGCGCCCGGCATCGATCCCGGCGACGTGGGCGCCCTGGGCGGGCCCGATCGGGGCGTCACGGTGATCGACCACGGCGCCGCGTGCACCATGCGGCACGGGGCCGAAACGATGTCCAGCGCCGCCCAGAACGAAGCCGCCGCGGCCTCAGCGATCATCGCCCCGCGCGTCTCCGGCGACCAGGTGTCCAGAACCGTTTCGGCGGTGGGGTACTCACCGCGCTGGCGGGCCAGGTCGCGGGCGTACCGCGGCTGCAAGCCGCTCGAATATGTGGGGTGGTGCCGGGCTCCGTCCGACGGCACGACGAACGTTCGCTCCTGCCAGGCGCTCCGGTCGAGCGCCGTGACCGACGGCCCGTCGCTCTCACCGGGCGCCGGCGCGGGGCCGATCCACGGCGATCCATCGCCCAGCGATTCGAGTCCGACCGTGTCGCCCAGACGCGAGGAGTGGTTCAGATCGCCGCAACCGGCGAAGATCCCCAGCGCCACCGACGAGCATGCCATCGCGCCCCGTGTGATCGATCGTGCCATCGTGCCCCAAGGGTACTCACCGGCCCGCGGCGTCCGCCTGTCCACCACCTGCCGCCCGTTCGGCCAGGGCCGTGCGCACCGCCCGCCGGCAGACGTCGGCGTCAAAGCCCCGACGGGCCAGCAGCCCCAGCAGTCGGCGCTCGACGCGATCCCGGTCCAGGCCCGCTGACATTCGGCCCAACCGATGGCGTGCCAGCCGCAGGGCGTCGGCCAGCGGTTCCCTGCCCGCTGTTTCCTGGGTCACCGCCCGCGCCGCAGCGGGCGAAGCAATCCCCCGTCGGGCAAGCTTGCTCCGCAGCAGGCGCGCCCCGGCGGGCTTGCGGGCCAGTTCACCCCGGACGATCGCGCCGGCCAGCGCTCCCTCGTTGATCAGACCCAGGGACTCCATGGTCCGCGCCGCCGCCTCGGCGTGCGCCCGGCGGTGGCCCCGGCGCGCCAGCCGCGGGCGCCCCTCGCGCCCGCTCCGCGCCCGGCGCGGCCGCAGGCGCTCGGCATCATCGCGCGCCGCCAGCGACGCGGTGCACTCGGCCACCGCCGCCGCCAGTTCGGCCGTCCAGACGCACCTTTCTTCAAGCCCGACCTTCGAGGCCAAGGCCCGGGTGGCGATGCCGACACGCACCCGGCCCACACGGACGATCAGCCGCTCGGGGCGCGACATCATCGGCCGAAGCACGCCCACGACCGCCGACCCATCGGTCGGTGGTGGCGTGGCGGCGGGCCTGGCCCCTGGCCGCGCGCGGGATCGTGAACTCCGCCATGCCATGCATGCAGCCTATCGCCAACGCACCCACTGGGCCTCGGCGTCAGCGGGCCTCGGCCAACTCGATCTGCAGCCCCGAAAGCTCCCCGTGCGCCTTGGCATCGCCCGCCCGCAGCGCCGCCTGCACCCCGGCCAGAACAGTCTGACGCGCCGCCGCGAGATTGCCCGCGGCCTGCAGCGACCGCGCCTTGTGGTAATAGGCGTAGCAGTAGGCCGGATCGACCTCCAGGCAGCGGTTGTAGAAGTCCACGGCCCGGGCGTGGTCGCCCATCTTGGCGTGCTCCTGGGCCAGGCCGTAGAGCACGAACGTATCTCGTCCATCCAGGGCCAGCAGTTTCTCGAGTTTGGCGAGTCGGTCGGTGGTGCCGGCCATGGCCGAATCAAAGCCCGGCCGTCCGCGTGGGTCTACCCTCCGGCGCTCGCCCGGCCGCACCGGCCGGGACTCACCACGCAGAGGTTTCTCCATGGATCACGGCATCAAGACGGTCGGCATCATCGGCGCGGGGCAGATGGGCGGCGGCATCGCCCAGGTTTCGGCGGTCGCCGGCTTCAAGACCATTGTGTACGACGCGTTCCCCAAGAGCCTCGACAAGGCTAAGGCCGACCACGAAAAGCGCCTGGCCCGCGACGTCGAAAAGGGCAAGCTCACCGCCGAGGCCAAGTCCGCCGCGCAGGGGCGGCTCCAGTACGTCTCGAGCCTCGACACCTTCGGCATGTGCGACATCGTGATCGAGGCGATCGTCGAAGACGCGAAGGTCAAGAAGGACCTGTTCGTCCGCCTGGGCGAGATGTTCGCCAAGATCCCCGGGCGGCAGATCATCGCCAGCAACACCAGCAGCATCTCGATCACCGAACTGGCCGCGGCGTGCAAGCACTTGTCCGGCCCGTCGATGAACGCCGAGAGCCAGATCATCGGCATGCACTTCTTCAACCCGGTGCCGGTGATGAAACTGGTGGAGGTGATCAAGGGCCTGGGCACCAGCGACGAGACGACGCAGCGGACCATCGCCCTGGCGCGGGCGATGGGCAAGGAGCCGCTGGCCGCCAACGACCGCCCGGGGTTCGTGAGCAACCGGGTGCTGATGCCGATGATCAACGAGGCCTTCTACGCCCTGATGGAGGGCGTGGCCGGACCGGAGGAGATCGACGGCATCATGAAGCTGGGCTGCAATTTCCCCATGGGACCGCTCAACCTGGCCGACTTCATCGGTCTGGACACCTGCGTGCACATCATGGACGTGCTGGCCGACGGCCTGAACAACGACCGCTACCGGGCCTGCCCGCTGCTGAAGCAACTGGTGACCGCCGGCCGCCTTGGCGTCAAGACCGGCCGCGGCGTATTCGTGTACCCGGCGAAGTAAGCGCATTCCGCCGCGCCACCCCGGCTGGTGTCCAATCTCCGCAACCTTGCGTTGTATACTTGGCCGTCCCTGCCGGCGATCGTGGCCGGGGGGCCTCTCTCCGAGCCGATGTCCATGCCTGCGCCGGTCGAGTTTCGGAAGACGATGATGAGCCTCGCGAGCGCGGGCAGGGGATTCGACCCGTGAACCTTTACGTCGGCAACCTCCCGTACAGCACCACCGACTCCGACCTGCAGCAGGCGTTCAGCCAGCATGGCACCGTCGCCCGGGCCAGCGTGGTCATCGACCGCGACACCGGCCGCAGCCGCGGCTTCGGCTTCGTCGAAATGCCCAACGACGACGAAGCCCGCAAGGCCATCACCGCTATGAACGGCGCCGACATGGACGGGCGCGCTCTGGTCGTCAACGAGGCGCGCCCGCGCGAGGAGCGGCCCCGAGGCGGCTTCGGCGGCGGAGGTGGGGGTGGCGGGCGCGGCGGGTACGGCGGTGGTGGGGGTGGCGGTGGGCGCGGCGGGTACGGCGGCGGTGGCGGCGGTGGGCGCGGCGGATACGGCGGCGGGGGTGGTGGTCGCGGCGGTCGCGACGGTGGGTCTTGGTAAGCCGGGCCGTAATAGCACACAACGGGCCATCGACGGGCCGGCGCAGCGCCGGCCCGTTGTCATTCGTGCGGCG
>JAHCJH010000040.1 GCA_026126345.1 Phycisphaeraceae bacterium
CGTGCGCGACATGCTCGTCGGAGCAGTATCGCTCCATCGCTTCCTGATGCCGGAAATCACCTTCAACAGCGCGACCGAGGCGAGCGGCATCTGGATGATCAACGATTACAACGAATGGCCAAGCGATCCGGTGACGGGCGAACGCTGCGGCTACAAGGGCTATGGCAGGGAGTACGAGACCTACCGCAAGATCGACGGCGCCTGGAAGATCACCCAATACCACCTCACCGTCCCGGTGCCCAACGACCTGCTCGAACGGGTCGCCAAACTCATCGCCGCCGAAGAGAAGAAACCCAGGAAGCCTGAGAAGCCCCTGCAGCCCGACCGCCCCGCGAAACAACCATGACCACCCGCGAACACTGGGTCCGGCCCCTCGACTTGCCCCTTCCCCCGGCGCCGCCCGACCCGCTCGCCCGCCCCGTCACCCGCGCCGACGCCGGCCACATCGCGGCCCTGATGTTCGCGTCGTACCACGCCACGCCCGACGATGAAGGCCAAGGCCCCGCCGACGCCGCCGCCGAAACCGACCGCCTGCTCGACGGCACCTACGGCCCCTTCGACTTCGACGCTTCCGAAATCACCTTCCGCGGCGACCAACCCGCTTCCGCCACGCTGGTCACACGCTACCAGGGAGATGCGCTCATCGCATTCTCCATGACCGCGCCGTCGTGGAAACGCCGCGGCCTCGCCCGCGCCGGCCTGATCCGCACCCTCGCCCGCCTCGCCGCGGCCGGCCACCCCGCCGCCCACCTCGCCGTCACACCCCACAACACCCCCGCCCGCGCCCTCTACACGTCCCTCGGCTTCCGCCCCGCGCCGACGGCCTGAAACGTCCCACGCCTCCGTGCGCACGCCGCCTTCACGAACCCGGAGCGTCAGCGACGGGGTACTCGGTCTTCCCCTCGGCCCTCGGCCCTGTTGCCTTCCCCCTCCACACTCAGCACTCAGTACTCCGCACTCAGTACTTCCCCCGTGCCCCCTCCGTGCCTCCGTGTCTCCGTGGTAAGCAGCCCCTCCCATCCCCCTCAATCCGCAAACTCAAACGTCGGCCGCGCCATCCGCCGCGGCTTGCGCGTCGCCACGCTCACGATCAGCCCCGTCATCACCCACACGCTCAGCATGCTCGACCCGCCGTAACTCACGAACGGCAGCGTCAGCCCCACGATCGGCAGCACCCCCAGCACCATCCCCAGGTTCACCAGCCCCTGCACCGCGATGATCGTCAGAAACCCCACCGTCACCAGCCGCCCGAACGCGTCCTTGCACGCCGCCGCCGTGATCATCGCCCCCGCCAGCCACACCCCGTACAGCCCCATCACCAGCAGCCCGCCCCACAGCCCCAGGCGCGCCACGATCACCGCGAACACCATGTCGTTGTGCCGCTCCGGCAGGCGCGAGTACCGCACGATGTTCCGCGCCTTGAGATCATTGAACCCCTCGGCCCGCCCCGCGCCGATCAGCATGATCGCCGTGTACGACTGAAAGTTGATGTCGTCGCTCGTGTGCCGCTCCCCGCGGAACTGGCTGATCAGCCCCAAAATCCGCTGCTGCTGGTACGGCTTGAGAAACGGGTACGCCGCCGGCGCCGCCAGCGCCCCGCACAGCACGATCAGCACCAGGTGCTTCAGCCGCGCCCCCGCCGCCAGCAGCACCGCGAACGCCGCCGGCACGAACAGCATCGCCGACCCCAGGTCCGGCTGCAGCGTGATCAGCCCCACCGGCACCGCCGTGATCAGCCCGATCGGCACCAGCCCCAAGAGCGTCCGGTGGTTCTTGCGATACCGCAGATAGTCCGCCGCGCACAGCACGTACGCGATCTTCGCCAGCTCCGCCGGCTGCAGGTCCACCGGCCCCAGGTCGATCCACCCGCGCACGCCGTTCCGGGGCGTCACCAGGAACCCGGGCGCAAACGGCAGCAGCAGGAACACCAGCAGCCCCACCACCACCGCCAGCACCGGCCACGCCACCAGCCGCACGATCCGCGGGTCCGGCAGCACCACCACCGCCGCGCTCAGCAGCCCCACCCCCAGAAACACCACCTGCCGCAGCGTCGTGCCCCCCAGCCGGCTCAGCGATTCCGGCGGCTCCGCCGACGACCCCACGTTGATCGCGTAGATCCCGATCAGCGACAGCGCCAGCGCCGACCCCACGCACAGCCACGCCGCGTGGCGGAACGTCGTCCCCGGCCCCAGCAGCCGCTCGGCCAGCGTCACGCGCATCGCGCCGGCCCCCCTCCGCCCGCCGCCTTCTCCCGGCCCGCTCGCAAGCTCACATGTACCCCTCGGCGATCAACGCGTGCAGAATCTGGTTGCACAACGGCCCGCTCACACGCCCGCCGCTCCCGCCGTTCTCCACCACCAGCGCCACCGCGTACCGCGGCCGCCCCTCCCGCGCCGGCCCCGCCAGCACCACGAACCACGCGTGGTCCAGGCTCACCAGCTCCCCGCTCCCGTCGATCGCCCGAACCTTCTTCCCGCTGTCGGCCGTCCCCGACTTGCCCCACACCCGAACGCCCTGCACGTTGAACACGTTCTCCCGCCGCGTCACGCCCCCCTCGAACTCGAACGTCACGTGGTGCCCCGTACCGCGGTCCTCCGTCACCGACCGCTCCAGCCCCTGCAGCGCCAGCGTCACCGCGCGATCGTTCAGCTTCAGGTCCGCCGTCCGCATCGGCTCGTCCATCCGCAGCCGCGGCACGATCCGCAGCCCCCGGCGCGCCAGCGTCGCGTACGCGTCCGCCGCGTGCAGCGGCGTCCACGCGATCGGCCCCTGCCCGATCCCCATCAGGATCGCCTCGCTCGGCGTCACGCCCGCGCGCGCCCCGCGCTTCGGCTGCGTCGCCTCGGCCTGCGCCGCCTCGTCCTGGTCTTCCTGCGGCGGCGTCACGCCCGCGCCCGCCGACCCCGGGTAGTACTGGTCCAGCCCCAGGTCCGGGTGCAACGCCCCGCGCCCCACGCCGAACCGCCCGTACCAGTCGCTGATCCGCTCCGGCCCCAGCGACCGCCCCAGCGTGTAGAAGAAGATGTTGCACGACACCATGATCGCGTCCGACCCGTCCAGCGCCCCGCCCAGTTGCGCCGTGTGCGTCGTGTGAAACGGCGGCTTGAAGATCCAGCACCGGAACAGGTCCGTGCGGTTCTCCAGCAGGTGCCCCGTGCACTCGATCCGCCGCCCCGGGTCGTACACCCCCGCCGTCGCCGCCGCCGACAGGATCAGCGGCTTGACGATCGAGCCCGGCGGGTACGGCCGCGCGATCGCCCGGTTCAACAGCGGCAGGTTCTGCTCGTCCTTGAACACGCTGTCGCGGTCGTCCCGCAGCCGCTCGCGCGTGAACGTCGGCGTCGACACCATCGCCAGCACGTCCCCCGTGTCCACGTCGATCACCACGGCCGCGCCGTTCAGCGCCGTGCCCACCGGCAGCGCCCGGTTCTTCTGCCACGGCTGCACCACCGCCAGCCCCGTCTCCGGCGCCATCAGCGCCTGGATCCTCGCCTGCAGCGCCGCGTCGATCGTCAGCCGCACGTCCGCCCCCGCCCGCGAGTCCACCGACAGCGACTCGCCCGTGTCCAGTTGCTCCGTCACGCTCCCGCGCAGCCCCCGCAGCACGTCCTCCATCGACCCCTCGATCCCCGTGTGCCCCACCGCGTCCCCGGGCAGGTACCCGCCCGGGTCGATCGTCACCGTCCCGTCCTCGTTCCGCTTGCGCAGCGGTCGGCGCGCCGCGTCCTCCGCGAACACCCGGTTCCGCATCCACCCCACGACGTGCGTCGCCACCCCGCGCACCGTCTGCACCGCCGGCTCCGCCTTCTTCAGCGGGCCCGGGAAGCTCGACCGGTCGATCAGCACGTCCACCCCGTCGTACGGATACTCCCGCCCCGACGAATCGATCAGCCGCATCCCCGGCAGCCGCGACGCCGCCGCCGCGTCCCGATCCCCGGTGATCGCCACCGGAAAGCCGAACGCCCGTCGATCGTCCACGTTGTGCACCACCACGTGGCTCGTCACCTGCTCCCGGATCGGCTTGGCCACCTCCGCCGTCGCGACCGTCACCTCCTCGCTCAGCTCCCGACCACGGTTCAGCTCATCCTCCAGCCGCTGCCGCTGCTGCTCCCAGATCGTCGCCGCCTGCCGGCTCACCGAACCGATGATCTCCGCCTTGCGCTGCTCAACCTCGTCCCGCGGCACGCCCGCCAGCCGCGAAAACTCCTCCCACGCCTCCTCCAGCCTCCGCCGGAACCCCGGCAGGTACCGCTCGATCACCGCCTCCCGCTCCGGCGGGCTCAACTTCGCCCACTCCGTCCGGTGATCCCGGCGCGCCGCCCGCGCCGCATGCGCATACGCCCACTGCCCCGTGATCACCGGGTAGTCCACCGCCAGGTCGTACGCCGGCCGGTCCTGCGCCAGCACCCGCCCCTTGCGGTCCAGGATCCGCCCCCGCGCCGTCGGCAGCCACCGCTGGATGATCAGCTTGCTCTCCGCCTCCGCGCGCAGCTCATCCCCGCGCACCACCGTCAGCTGCACCAGCCGCGCCGCCGGCACCACCGCCCCCAGCACGATCAGCAGCCCCAGCAGCGCCAACCGGCGCTGAAACATCGGCACCTGGTTCCCGGCTGGCATGCGGCGTCTCCGACGGCCCGTCGCGCCCGGGGCGCACCGCCAGCCCGGCCGCCGACCGTCCAGCATCGGCCCGCGCCCGCGCGGGCCTTCGACTTTCAGCCCCCCGCCCCACGAGCACCCCCACCCCGCTCCCGGGCCCCCGCCGACCTTACGCCCTCTTGTCCCGTGTGATCTGCGCGTACGCATTGTGGTTGTGGATCGACTCGAAGTTCTCCGAGTTGATGCTGTACCACGCGATCCGATCGTCCCGCTCCAGCGTCACCGCCAGGTCGCGCACGATGTCCTCCACGAACTTCGGGTTCTCGAACGCCCGCTCGGTCACCCACTTCTCGTCCGGCCGCTTCAGCACCGCGAACACCTCCGTGCTCGCCGCGCCCTCCAGCATCCGCGCCAAGTCCTCGATCCACAACTGCCCCGTGAACCGCACCTTGGCCTCGATCTCGCACCGCTGGTTGTGCGCCCCGTACCGGCTGATCTCCTTGCTGCACGGGCACAGGCTCGTCGCCGGCGCCCGGACGCTCATCACGAAGTCCTCCCTCGGCCCGCTCGAGCACTCGAACCCCACCTTGTAGTCCATCAGCCCCGGCATACCCGTCACCGGCGCCGCCTTGCGGATGAAATACGTGAACGCCGCCTCGAAATGCGCATCGGCCGCCCCCAGCCGCTCCCGGATCGCCCGCGTGATCGCCGGGATCCGGTCCGGCGTGATCGCCCCCGCCCCCTGCCCCGCCTGCTCGTTAAGCACCTCCAGGAAGCGGCTCATGTGCGTGCCCTTCTGGTAGTGCGGCAGCGACACGTACATGTTGATCGACGCCACCGTCGTCTGCTCGCCCCCGCCCGCCGAATCCGGCACCCGCAGCCGGATCGGGAACGTCACGTTCTTCACCCCCACCTTGTCGATCGCCACCTTCCGCGTGTCCGCCTTGCCCTGCACGTCCGGCATCACCACCACCGGGCCGCCACCCTCCGCCACCGCCGCGCCCTCCGAACCCTTGCGGCCCTTGCTCTGTCGCGGTCCGGTCATGTCGCGCTCCTCGGCGGCCACGCCCGGCCCCCCTGCCTCAACGGTTCCGGGGCTCGGACGGGCGTCTGCCCCGTTCGATGCGTGCTCGGTCAATCCTAGGTCGCGGGCCCCGCCCGTTCACCCCTCGGCCACGCTCCCCAGCAGCGACAGCCCGATCGGCACACCCAAAAACGCCCCCGCGATCCAGTCCAATGGCAGGATCCGCGCCGTCGGCGTCAGCAGCCCGCCGTTGGCCGCCATCACCAGCGCCGTGCCCGTCGGTTCCACCAGCGCCCCCACCGCCGGCCCCGCGAACGCCATCACCAACACCCCCACCACCAGCACCCCCGGCCGCGCCCGGATCGTCAGCGCCGTGATCGCCACCCCCGCCAGCACCCCCGCCATCATCGCCGCCACCACCGTCTGCCCCTTGAGCGTGTTCTGCGCCACCAGCCACGCCGCCAGCACCGCCGCCACCAGCGTCACGCCCAGCGCCGCACCGTCCAGCGCCCACGGCGATGCGCCGGCCCCCAGCCGCCGGAACCGCGTCGCCGATTCCTCCTCATCCCGCACAACCGGCTCGCGGTTCATGATGAACCACCCCGCCGCGGCCGCCGGCACGCCCAGGATCAGCCCCTCCACCGCCAGCCGCCACAACGCCGCCCGCTCCGGCGTCACCCGCAGGATCGCGTCGATGTTCCCCGTCCCCCACGCCGCCCAGGCCAGCACCAGCCCCGCGCAGAACACCCCGTACCGCGCCGTCACCTTCACCGCCACGCCGTACCCCACCGCCGCCGCGAGCCCGATCGCGATCAACCCCTTCACCACCCCCATCGCCGGGCTGATCGAAAGCAGCGGCGTCGCGTCCCGCGCCCCGTCGGCCCCCCGCAGCGTCCCGGTCAGCAGCCACGCCACAGGCCCCGCCGCCAGCAGCGCCCCCAGCACCAGCGTCCACTTGATCGCGCCTTGCTTCATGCTCTGCCGCGCCCGGGCCTCCTCAACCGCCCCGAGGATAGCAACGCCCAACCTTCACCGCAGCAGCGCGCTCAGCCGCTCGATCCGCTTGTCGATCGGCGGGTGCGAACAGAACGGCGAGTCCAGCGCCTGCCCGCTCTCGTGCATCTTCTTCAGCGGGTTCACGATGAACAGGTGCGCCGTGCCCCGGTTCGCCCGGTCCACCAGCGGCTCCCGATCCCCCTTCAGCTTCCGCAACGCCCCGATCAGCCCCTCGGGATTCCGCGTCAGTTCGACCGCCCCCGCGTCCGCCAGGTACTCCCGCTGCCGCGAGTACGACATCTGGATCAGCCGCGCCACGATCGGCGCCACCACCGCCAGCACCACCGCCACGATCATCAGCACCACCGCGCCCCCGTTGCCCTTGCCCCCCGACGACCACTACGCGCTTCCCAGACCGGAACGCCATCCGCAGAATACCCGTCGCACGCGAACGCGATCAGCCCCGCCATCGTCGCCATCAGCATCGCCAGCCGGATGTCGTAGTGCCGGATGTGCGCCACCTCGTGCGCCATCACCCCCTGCAGCTCGTCCCGCGTCAACGCCCCGCGCAGCCCCGTCGTGATCGCCACCGCCGCGTGCGCCGGGTCCCGACCCGTCGCGAACGCGTTCAGCGCCGAATCCTGCATCACGTACACCCGCGGCATCGGCAGCCCCGCCGCGATCGAAACCTCCTCCACCACGTTGAACAGCTCCGGATCCTCCTCCCGCCGGATCTCCCGCGCGCCCGACATCGCCAGGATCGCCGCCGCGCCCCCGAACCACGACCACAGCGTCGTCAGCCCGCCCACCACCAGCGCCACCGCCGCCCCCGTCACCACCGACGGCCACAACAGGTCCCCCTGCCCGCCCACCACCGCCGCCGCGATCACCGCCCCGATCGCCGCCCCCAGCGCCAGCATGAAACCGATCAGCGCCACGCTCTTGCGCTTGTTCGACGCCATCAGGTCCAGGTACGTCACGCTCGCCGGGTACGCGCCCGTCACCGCCGCCGGCCGCTGCCCCGGCCCCTCGGCCTCGCGCGTTGCGCTCGTCTGCCTGCTCACGCGTGGCTCCCGTTCCGCCGCCGGGCCCGTTTAGAACTGCACCTTCGGCGCCTCGCGCACCGCCCCGTCCTTCACCTCGAAGTACTCGCGCCGCGCGAAGCTGAACGCCCCCGCGATGATCGACGCCGGGAACATCTGCCGCGACGATTCGTACCGCGCCACCGTGTCGTTGTAGTGCTGGCGCGCAAAGCCGATCTTGTTCTCCGTCGTCTTCAGCTCCTCCTGCAGGCCCAGGAAGTTCGTGTTCGCCTTCAGGTCCGGGTACGCCTCGCTCAGCGCGAACAGCTTGCCCAGCGCCCCGGTCAGCATGTTCTCCGCCTCCGCCCGCTCCCCAACGCCGCCCGCCGACGCCCCCATCGCCCGCGACCGCGCCGCGATCACAGCCTCCAGCGTCCCCGCCTCGTGCTTGGCGTACCCCTTGACCGTCTCCACCAGGTTCGGAATCAGGTCGTACCGCCGCTTCAACTGAACGTCGATCTGCGACCAGCCGTTGTCGCAGTCCACCCGCTTGCCCACCAGCCCGTTGTACACCGCGATCGCCCACAGCACCACGATCACCAGCACCGCCGCGATCGACAACCCCACGATCAGTCCCGTGCCCATGAACCACTCCTTGTGAACGGGTGAAAACGGGCCCGCCCGCTCGATTGTACGGATTCGGCGCGCTCCGTTTTTCCCCGCGCTCCCCATCCACCGGTTCGCCCGCCGGTATGCTCCCGCCATGTCCCAGCACCCGACCGACCCCGCATCCAACCCCACGCCCCCCGCCGCGCCCGCCCCGCACGCTCCCGCCCACGTCGGCGCGTACGCCCCCGGCGCCGGCGTCAACCTCCTCGACCAGGCCAAGTATCACGTCCGCCGCGCCTTCTTGTGGAACATCCAGCGCATCCCCATGTCCGCCGACGAGCCCCCGGCGCTCGCCGCCGGCCGCATCGCCGACCCCGCCCTGCAGCGCTACTACGCCTGGCGACGCTCCCTGCTCGTCTTCGTCACCGCCACCCTCGCCGTCACCGCCGCCCTGGCCACCTGGTCCCACTTCAAGACCGACCACTCCGCCCTCAACGGCACCGGTAAACTCATCGCCTGGCTCCGGCTCGCCGCCCACTGGGCCATGCCCGCCGCGGCCTTCATGGCCCTCAAATGCTGGACCGACCCCGTCCGCAGCTACCGCCTGCTCCTGCAAGGCTGGGCCATCGGCTTCTTCATCCCCATCGCCGCCGCGCTCGTCCCGCTCGAACAGATGGTCAACGCCCCCGAAGGCGGCTGGGCCGGCCAGGCCGGCGAACAGATGCGCGCCATGCGCATCGGTCTGGGCCTGGTCATGTTCGCCACGCTCCTGCCCCTGGTCCTCTCGCTCCTGCCCGCGCTGGTGCGCGCCTCGGTCCGCGTCAAGTCCCTCCTGCCCGGCTCGGTCATCCCCGGCTGGTTCCTGATGGGCGCCGCCGCGCTCAACGTCCTCATCTGGCTCACCGTTCTGGTCGCCATCAACTCCCTGGCCTCCAACGCCCTGCTCATCGCCGGCGTCGTTCTGTTCGTCCTGGCCCCCATGGCCTTCGTTCGCAAGGGCAATCTCTTCATCCGCCCCCTGGCCCCCGGCGCCGAAATCGACCCCATCGGCCCCGTCCAGAAACAGGCCGTCACCATGATCCTCTGCGGCGTCGGGTGCCTCGTGCTCTTCCTCTTCACCGAGAGGATCCAGGGCCGCGCCATCGTCGGCACCTCCGACGAGAACTCCCTCATCCGGCTCTGGGACAAGGAACTCCTCAAGTTCGTCTTCGAGTACCTCGGCCGCTCCCTCTTCATGACCGCCCTCTTCGCCGAGCTGCTCATCCGCATCGACATGATCAACCACGCCGCCCAGCGACACTTCCGCGACGACCCCGCGGCCAAGGACTACGACGCCGCCATCGGCTCCTTCGAAGCCATCATGCCCGCCACGCTCGACCCCAGGGCACACAAGTAGCGACCCCAGTTCGATCTTGAATCCACCGTGAGGGAGGCCCAGTGTTCACACCGATCGTCACAACGTTCGCAACGCTCGCCCTAACGCTGCCGGCGCCCGCGGCGGCGCTCGAGCCCGCGACGATCCGCGTGCTCCAGTTCGAAGCGAAGGATTGGTCCACCAGCGCTCGCGGTGTCAGCGACGATGGCTCGCGCGTCGTACTCGACAGCGACGGCGGCGGTTGGGTTTGGTCCGGCGAGTCCGTCCGCAGGCTTCCCAGCCCCGCAACGAAACAAAAGGCCCGCGCCCAGGCCATATCGGGCAACGGTCTCACGATCGCGGGCACGGCGACCTTCCCCGACGGCCGACGCGGCACCAGGGAACGTCTCGCCCGCTGGATCCAGACGGGCGCGCCGGAGGACCTCGGCGACCTGCCCAACACCGCACGGATCGGCTCCTCGGCGGTTCGGGCGCTCTCGGCGGATGGGTCCGTGGCGGTCGGTGTATTGGAGACCGCCGGGCCGGGCACGTTCGGAGCCTTCCGCTGGTCACGAGCCGGCGGAATGAACCCCTTGGGATTGCTGCCGGGCATGCGATCGGCCGAAGCGAACGGGGTGTCGGCGGACGGTTCGGTCACGGTCGGCACGGCCATGGACGATGGGGCAAAGCCCGCCGCCCGAGCCGTGGTGTGGACCGCCAAGGCCGCCGAACCGGTATCCGGCCTGCCCGCCGATCGCCCGACCAGTGCGCAGGGCGTATCCGCCGACGGCCGCGTCATCGTCGGTAACTGGCGCGATGACGGCGGCTCCGGATACCGCTGGAGCGGCGGAACGATCACTCGCCTTCGAGCGATCGAGGGCCACGCCGGAAAGATCGCGGGCGTCTCGGGCGATGGACGCGTCACCGTTGGTTCATCCGACAGCAAGGCCGGTCAGCGCGCCGTGATCTGGGGGCCGACCGGCACGTTGTACGTGCTGGACGAACTGCTCAAGGAGCCGCTCGCCGCCGCCCCCGGCCTTCGGCTCAACGCGGCCACCGCCGCCAACAAAGATGGCACCGTGATCGTCGGTACGGCCGGACTGACCGACGCGAGCGGCGCACACAAACAAGTTGGATTCATCGCGAGACTGCCCGCGCCCGTGAACTGACAGGCCCGCACTCCCCCGCACCGGCCACGAGTTGCGCGCGCCGCGGCGCCTTCCCGCCGTCCCGCGAACACGCCCCCGAAACACTCGCTCCCCGGCGCGATTCCCGGCGAATCTCCGCCGCGCCCGGACCCCGCTCGGTCATCGACCGGCCGCGATCGTGCGCGCGCCCGCGTCCCGCCGCCCCCGGGTAGAGGTCCGTGTTCAGCGCCCCGCCCAGGAGCCCGCCTATGTCCGAAACCGCCGCCGCAAACGCCACCCGCACGCCCGACGATGAACTCGCCGCGCTCACGACCCTGGCAGCCCAGGTCCTGAAGCGAGTTCTGCTCCACGCCGCCCAGCCCGGCGTCCTCGCGCCGATGCCCGGCGCCGACACCTGCCGCGCCCTGGCCGAGGCTCGCCGCACCTACGTCGAACTCGCCCGCCTCCGCCAGCGGGAAACAAACCACAGCGGCCGCGGCGAGACCAACCATCAACCCCCCGCTCCACCTCCCCCGCAACCCCCCGCCGCGTCCACGCCCGCCCCGGTTCAGTCCGAATCGCCCCAGCCGCCCGAGCCCGAGCCCACTCAGTCCCATCAATCCTCACCGCCCCATCCGTCCCCTCCATCCCCCCAGTCCCATTCGTCCCATGCGCCCGCCGCGCTCACCCCCGTGCGCATCCCGCCACCCTTCGCTCCGTGTGCGCGCGCTCCGGCCGACAACGCTTCCCCTCCAACCCCCTTCGACTCGACCTGATCCGCGCGGTCGCCAACCCCCGGAGCAACCCGGTTGGCGAGGTCGCTCCGTCGGCCACGCCGCCGTTCAAGTGCGGGGAACCACGGAAGGCCGTGAATGGTCGGTTCGGCGAACCAGTCAGCAGCGCACCAGGCACGCCTGTGCCGGCGGTACTGGACCTGCCTCGGCATCGTTCAGCACCAGCGCGCAAGATTCTCCGCCGCCAGCGGTCGCGGGTTCGTGCACGCCGCGGTGAGGCTGTTCAACGTGTCGGCGAATGGGCGTACGACGCACCCCGACGCTGCGAGAAATTCCTTCGCGGTCGGCGGAAGACGCCGCCGCTTGCTCGGGACTAGCCCACACCATCGCCACTCTCGACGAGCCTGTACCCCACTCCAGGTTCTGTCGTGATGAACCGTGGCTGAGCCGGGTCCGCCTCAAGCTTCTTCCGCAACTCGCCCGCGTACACGCGCAGATACTGCACATCGCCGATGTGCTGCGGGCCCCAGACCTCTTTGAGGATCATCTGGTGGGTGAGCACCTTGCCCGCGTGCTTCACCATGAACGCAAGAAGCTTGAACTCCATCGGCGTAAGCCGGACCTCTCGGCGGTTTCGAGAAACGCCTTGCTCGTCGCTGTCCGTCACATGGACCAGCCGGGATGACACGTCAACGCGGAGCGTCCGCCCGTCGAGCGTGCACTCGTAGGGCGGGGCTTCTCCGCCCCGCGGCCGGCCACCCGCGCCGGCGGCGTGGCGCAGAGCAACCCTCAGACGTGCGAGCAACTCGCCGACCCCGAAGGGCTTGGTGAGATAGTCGTCGGCTCCCGCGTCAAGGGCTGCAACCTTGTCGCTCTCCTGGCCGCGGGCGGAGAGCACGATGATGGGCGTCCGCGACTCCTTTCGGATCGCGCGCGTGACGTTGAGACCGTCGCCGTCGGGCAGACCCAGATCAAGCAGCACGAGATCCGGATAGGTGGTCACCGCCAGCAGCGTTCCTTCGCGGGCCGTGCCAGCCTCCTTCACGCGGTAGTGGTTGGCTTCGAGCGTGGCACGGAGGAATCGCCTGATGGGCTCCTCGTCCTCGACGATCAGAACGAGCGGCATGTGAGCCGGTTGGCCAATCTGAAGCGGCCGGGCGCGGGAGGGGTCTGGCACCGGGTCGCTCACGAACCACCCGCCCCTCTCCGGCCGCCGCCGGAAGCGGGTGCCGGGGCGCTCACATCCTGGCCTTCGGCACTGCCCTCGGCCGCTGGCAGCGCCGGCTGCGGCCGGTCGATCGGAAGCGAGAACAGGAACGCGACGCCCCTCGGAGTATTCGGCTCGGCCCAGATGCGACCGCCGTGCGCGCGGATGATGCCCTCGCAGATCGTCAGGCCGAGGCCCATACCCGTCGAGGTCGCCGCGGCGACGTGCGGTGCGGCGGTCTTGCTTGCGCGGCCTCGATAGAAACGCTCGAACACCTTGGATTCCTCGTCATCGGCGAGCCCGGCGCCCTCATCCCAGACCTTGACGACGACGCTGGTCTCGCTCGTCCACGCCGACACTCCAAGAGCGGTGCCCGCCGCGGTGTAGCGGAGCGCGTTCTCGACGAGGTTGTGGACGACCTGCGGGAGCATGGCGTTGTCGACCCGGAGCATCGGCAGATCGCTCGGCAGATGCACCTTGAACGGGCGCGCCGCCAGTGCATCGCGGTGCCGCGCCAACCCCGCACCCACGATCTCCTCGACCGTGGTCCACTCACGCCGCAGGTCAACAGAGCCGGACTCCAGGCGTGTTGCGAAGACGAGGTTCGCGATGATGTCGTTGAGGCGGGAGGACTCGTCCACGATCGTGCGGAGAAGCGCCGTTCGCGTCGGCCCGTCGATCCCGACGCGTTCGAGCTCCGCCGCGGTGCGCGACGCATCGGCCTGTTGCAGCGCGCTCGCCGCGCCGGTGATGCTGGCCAGCGGGGTGCGAAGATCGTGCGACACCGAGCTCAGCAGCGAGCTGCGCAGCCGCTCCCGTTCGGCGTGGATACGGGCCGATTGCTCGGCCTCCGCGAGCATCACCCGCTCCAGCGCCGACGCGGCTTGCGATGCGATCGAGTCGAGCGTGGAGAGCTGGGCGACGTCGAACGTATCGACGCCGCTCTTCGCCCGGGCGCGCACACCCAGCACGCCGACCCTGCCGCGGCTGCCAACCAGGGGCAGGTATCGACCTTGCGCCGAGGGGAGCGTGGATGTGCCGCGCCCGGCGGCGCTTCCGTGGTCGAATGCCCACTGAGCCACGCCGCGCTCGCGGGCCGCATCCTCGGCTTGGCCGGAGTACCAGTCCGGCCCGTGCTGGCCTGCCGCGGCGGCGACGTCAAGCCCTTTCGGCCTGGCGGACGGGCTGGTACCCGCCGGTGCGGTCGCGGTGCAGACCACGGCGTCGGCGTGGAGCAGGTCGTGCGTGTGTCTCGCGACGGTCGCGGCGACGGCGCGGACGTCGCTCGCGGCCGCGAGTTCGCGCGAGAGCGCCTGCTGCGCGGCGGCGGCGCGCTCGCGAGACCACGCGCGCAACGTCTGCTCCCTGGCTCGCCCGGCAAGGGTCGCGACCAGGAGGCCGACCCCCAGCATCACGGCGAACGTCAGGAGGTACTGCACGTCCGAAACCGCGAAGGTCCACCGTGGCGGCACGAAGAAGAAGTCGAACGCCGCGACGGCGATCACCGCCGCGAAGACCGCGGGGCCGCGCCCGAGCCAGAGCGCGGCCATGACGACCACCGCAAGGTAGATCATCACGATATTGGCCAGCTCGAGCCCGGAGAACGCCGCGAGCCCGGCCGTGGTGACGCACGCGAGCACGGCCAGCACGGCGGCGTGTCGCCACCAGTCGGGAGCATCCGCATCGGCGGGGCCCGGTCCGGCGGGCCTGGCGGGCGGGGCCGCCTCGTCGCCGCGCACCACGTACACGTCGATGTCGCCGCTCTCGCGGATCAGGTTGTCGATGAAGGAGCCGAAGAGCACCTCCTTCCACCTGGGCCGCTCGGTCTTGCCGACGACGATCTTGCCGACGTTCCGCGAGCGTGCGAAGGCGATGAGTTCCCGCGCCGCGTTCTCGCCCGCGAGCGTCTGGGTCGTCGCGCCCAGCGACTCGGCCAAACGCAGGTTCGCGTCGAGCCGTTCGCGATCCTGCGCGGAGAGGCGCGCCGTTCGCGGCGTTTCCACGTACACGGCGATCAGGTCCGCGTGCAGGCCCGCGGCCATGCGCTTGGCCGCGCGGATCAGTTTGCCCGACATCGGGCTGGGGCTGACGGCGACAACGATCCGCTCTCCCGCGGCCCACACCGCGCGGATGCCACGGTCCTGCTTGTAGCGGCGCAGGTCCGAGTCGACCCACGCGGCGGTGCGCCGCAGCGCCAGTTCGCGGAGCGCGAGCAGGTTGCCCTTGCGGAAGAACCCATCGCTCGGATCCACGGCGCGGAGCGCGTTCTCGCCCAGGTAGACCTTGCCCGCCTTCAGCCGTTCGTGCAGCGCGTCGGGCGGCAGGTCCACCAGTTCGATTTCATCGGCCTCGTCGAAGACGCGGTCGGGCACGGTCTCGCTCACGCGCACGCCGGTGATCTGCGCGACGACGTCGTTGATCGACTCGAGGTGCTGCACGTTGAGCGTGGTGTAGACGTTGACGCCCGCCGAAAGGCACGCCTCGACGTCCTGCCAGCGCTTGACGCGGCCGGAGGGCGAGCCGGGCGCGTTGCTGTGCGCCAGTTCATCGACCAGCAGGATGTCCGGCCGCCGCCGGATCGCGGCATCCACATCGAACTCGTGCAGCGTGGCCCTGGCGGGTCCGCTCTCCGACCCGACTCCCCCGGCCGCCGCCCCCCCGTACTCGATCTTCACCCGCGGGATGATGTCCAGCCCCAGCAGCATCTGCTCGGTCTCGGCCCGCCCGTGCGTCTCGACAACGCCGACGGCGACGTCCACGCCTTGCGCGGCCATCCGTTGGGCCGCCGCCAGCATGGCGTAGGTCTTGCCCACGCCCGGGCACATGCCGAAGAAGATCTTGAGCCTGCCGCGCCCTCCGGCCCCCGCCCCCTCCGGCCCTGCGCCGCCGCCACCTGCCAAACTCCCACCGCCGCCCGACCGATCGCGCGACGCCGCGAGCTGCGCGAGCAACTGGTCAGGATCAGGACGGACTGGCATATGGCTGTCGGCCATGCAGGATGATCAAGGATACGTGAACGCCCCCAACCCCAGCATAAACGCGGCGTAAACCCTCACCCCCACGCCGCGAGCCCCCGCGCCCGCACAACGCTCCGCACCGACTTCCGCGCCGGCGACGGCGGCGGCGTGTGGGACGAGGACGAGTCTTTGCGATGTCACGGTCCTGGTCGCGTTCTCGCAGGGAGGCCTCGCCGGACGGGCGCGATCGTGACACCGCGACGCTTCCACGAGATCCGACCGCTCAGCATGAGGCGATCAGGCGTTCACGAACGTTGGACACAGGCGCATCATCGAGAGACTCGGCCGTGCCCGCGGCGACGTCCGAGCGTGGCCGACGCGACGGCGGCGGTGAACACGAAGGCCGTCCCCGTCCCCGGCACGTTCGTGACGATTTCGATCCCCTGTCCGGGCATCGAGAAGACCAGCGTGTCCGACGGCGAGAAGCCCGTCCAGTTGAACTCGAAGCTCAGGCTCCATCGGATCAGTCTCGCTTCGGGATGATCCTGGTTGAACACATCGATCGTGGTCAACTCGATGGGATGAACTCCCGGGCCAAAGACACCCGGGTTCACACCGGAGCCTACACCGCTGAGGAAGACGCCTTCTGAATCCAGCAGCGAGAACTCCGTTTCGACCAAGTACAGATTGAAGAGGCCGCCGGACACACTGACGGCCGCCCGGAACTGCGTGGTGATGAAGTACTCCGGGTCCAGCCAGCCGCCGTCGTCCACCGTCCCCGTGCCGGTGAGGAACAGACGGTTGACGCCGAAACCCGGTTCGATGCCGGGGTTGAACTCAGACCCCTGGAGTGAGAAGACAGTCCCGCCCGGCCCCGCGCCCGTCAGTCGAATGCCCTCGGTCAGCGGCGCTGATGCGATGGTCGGGACGGTGGAGGGATAGTCCAGCCACTGGGGGTTCTCGACCGTGCCGCCGACGTACTGCACGTGCGCCGAACCGAACGACCACGTGGTCACCCCACCGAACGCGGACAGGTGCGCGCAGGACGATGCGGCCGCCGCGAAAGCAACGGCAAGCGAAGATCGGCACATGGCAATCTCCTTATGCAACCCCGCGATGGAGTCCAAGGCGCTCGCCTACACGGCAGTATAGTCGGCGCCCGACGCGAGTGGAGCGAGCCAATCGGTTCGGCGAGGTGCCCGCACCCGCCGCGCGAAACCCGCGGGCGTGCTCGGGGCCGAGGTGCGGGTGAGGCTGGAGGAGCCGGCTCGCCAAGTGGCAAGTGGCCACATGGCCACATCGGAAGGAGCCGGAGCGAGCGTCGGTGACACGCCCCGCGCGCTCGGCGACCCTTCCAAGTTCACGTTCCTGACCATGACCACCAAGCCGCGTTTCCACGCCGCGTTCAAGGCGGGCGGGGGCGGCAAGACGGCCGTCTCCATGGGCCGCCGGGTCAGCACGCGGGGGGCGCGGCGAATAGGGGCCGTGGTCGGTGGTGACTGCTCGCACCTTGGCGGCCTGAGGGGCGACGATGGCGGCTTAGCGGGGCGACTCTGACGCGGCGCGCTGTTCGAGCGCGAGGTTGAGCGTGAGGACGTTCACCACCGGCTCGCCGAGCACGCCCAGCGTGCGGCTGTGTGTGTGCCGGCGCACGAGATCACGCACGGCGTCTTCGGTCATGCGGCGGGCCTTGGCGATGCGGGGCACCTGATACTCCGCCGCGGCGGGGGAAATGTGCGGGTCGAGGCCGCTGGCGGAGGCGGTGACGAGGTCGATGGGGACGGCGGTGGCCCGGCGCGCGGCGGCGCTTCCGGTTGCGCCCGGCGCGGTGCTGGTGCGGCTGATTCCGACGCTCGCGTCCGCCGCGTCGAGGGCGGCGAGGCGGGCTTTGATGTTGTCGAGCAGCGCCGGGTTGGTGGGGCCGAGGTTGCTGCCGCTGGAGCCGGTGGCCTTGTCGAGATTGAGCGCGGTGCAGGGCACGGGGCCGGTGGCGCTGGGGCGGCCCCAGAACCACTTGGCCAGTGCGGGCGCCGCCGCGGGGTCGGACGTTCCGAACTCCTGGCCGACGAGGGCGGAGCCGATGGGCTTGCCCGCGGTGTCGGCCAGGATGGAGCCGTTGGCCTTGCCCTGGAAGGCGACCTGCGCGATGCCGGTGATGGCGAGCGGGTAGATGACTCCGGTGATGACTGAGAGGATCGTGAAGAGCACGAGCGCGGGGCGGAGTTGGGTGAGCATGGTTCAGCTCCAGACCGGCAGCAGGTTGACGAGCACGTCGATGAGCTTGATGCCGATGAACGGGACGATGAGGCCGCCGACGCCGTAGACGAGCAGGTTGTGCCCGAGCAGGCGGCTGGCCTCGACGGGGCGGTACTTCACGCCGCGGAGCGCCAGGGGGATGAGCACGACGATGATGAGCGCGTTGAAGATGACCGACGACAGGATGGCGGTGTCGGGGTTGAGCCGCATGATGTTGAGCGCACCGAGCGCGGGGTAGGTGCTCATGAACGCGGCGGGGATGATGGCGAAGTACTTGGCGACGTCGTTGGCGATGCTAAAGGTGGTGAGCGAGCCGCGGGTCATGAGCAGCTGCTTGCCGATGCGGACGATCTCGATGAGCTTGGTGGGGTTGCTGTCGAGGTCGACCATGTTGCCGGCTTCTTTGGCGGCCTGGGTGCCGCTGTTCATGGCGACGGCGACGTCGGCCTGGGCGAGGGCGGGGGCGTCGTTGGTGCCGTCGCCGGTCATGGCGACGAGGCGCCCGCCCTGCTGATACTCGCGGATGAGCTTGAGTTTCGCTTCGGGCGTGGCCTGGGCGAGGAAGTCGTCAACGCCCGCCTCGGCGGCGATCGCGGCGGCCGTCACGGGGTTGTCGCCGGTGATCATGACGGTCTTGATGCCCATGCGGCGGAGCTCGGCGAAGCGTTCGGCGATGCCGCCCTTGACGATGTCCTTGAGCTCGATCACGCCGAGGGTCTTGCCTTTGCCGTCGGCGACGACCAGCGGCGTGCTGCCGCGCCTGGAGATCTCGTTCACGATGTCGCGGGCCTGAGCGCTGGGCGTGCCGCCCATGCGCGAGACGTAGGCCTCGATCGCGTCGGCGGAGCCCTTGCGGATCTGGCGGCCGAGCGGGTACTGCGTGGAGACGGGCAGATCGACGCCGCTCATGCGGGTGTTGGCGGTGAAGGGGACGAACGTCGCCGGCTTGCCGTCAAACCCCAGCGCGTGCATGTCGCGCTCGCGGATGTTGTACTTCTGCTTGGCGAGGACGACGATCGAGCGGCCCTCGGGCGTCTCGTCGGCGAGCGAGGAGAGTTGTGCGGCGTCGGCGAGCTGCTCGGCGCTGGCGCCGTCCACCGGGTAGAACGCCGAGGCCATGCGGTTGCCGAAGGTGATGGTGCCGGTCTTGTCCAGCAGCAGCACATCGACATCGCCCGCGGCTTCGACGGCCCGGCCACTGGTGGCGATGACGTTGGCCTGCACCAGGCGGTCCATGCCCGCGATGCGGATGGCGCTGAGCAAGCCGCCGATGGTGGTGGGGATGAGGCAGACCAGGAGTGCAACGAGCACCGTTACCGTGACGGGCGCCGCGGTGGAGGCTGTATCCGCCGCCCTGGTCTGCATCACCGCGTAGATCGAGTACGGCAGGAGCGTCGTGCAGGCGAGCAGGAAGATGATCGTCAGCTTCGCGAGCAGGATGTCCAGCGCGATCTCGTTCGGCGTCTTCTGGCGCTTGGCCCCTTCGACCATGGCGATCATGCGATCGAGGAACGATGAGCCGGGGTTGGCCGCGATCCGCACGATCAGCCAATCGCTGAGCACCTGCGTGCCGCCCACGACGCTGGAGCGGTCGCCGCCGGCCTCGCGGATCACCGGGGCCGACTCGCCGGTCACCGCGGACTCGTTGACGCTGGCGACGCCCTCGAGCACCTCGCCATCGCCCGGGATGGTGTCGCCGGCCTGAACCAGGACGATGTCGCCCTTGCGGAGCGTGCCACCCGGCACGCTCTCGGTCTTGAGCGACGTGATGTCCGTGGCCTTGTGCCTCTGACCATCGCCCGATGACCAGTGCCCGGCGCCGACCTTCTTCGCCTGGACATCCCGCTTGCTCTTGCGCAGGCTCGCCGCCTGGGCCTTGCCCCGCCCCTCGGCCATCGCCTCGGCGAAGTTGGCAAAGAGCACGGTGAACCACAGCCACAGTGCGATCACGAGCACGAGGGTCGAGGAGTAGCCGCCCTGTTCGCCTCGACCCACGAACCCGGCGACCGCCAGCAGCGTCGTCAGCACGCTGACCATCCAAACGACGAACATCACCGGGTTGCGCAGCTGCACGCGCGGATCGAGCTTCGCGAACGCCGAGCCGATCGCCGGCCGGACGAGCGCGGGGCTGAAGATCGAGGGGGCGGATTGAGTGTTCGCAGAGGACATGGGTGCTTCCGGGGAGCGGGTGCGTTACTTGCCGACGAGCTGCAGGTGCTCCACGACCGGCCCGAGCGCCAGCGCCGGGACGAACGTGAGCGCGCCCACGATGATCACCACCGCCACCAGCATGACCACGAAGACCGGCGTGTGGGTGGGGAGCGTGCCGCTGCTCGTGGGGGTGACTCGCTTGGCGGCGAGCGATCCGGCGACGGCGAGCACCGGCACGATGATCCAGTACCGGCTGAACCACATCGCCAGGCCCAGCGCGATGTTGTAGAAGGGCGTGTTGGCCGTGAGGCCCGCAAAGGCCGAGCCGTTGTTGTTGCCCGCGCTGCTGAAGGCGTACAGGATCTGGCTGAAGCCGTGCGGGCCGGGGTTGCTGGTCGTGTATCCCTCGGGGATCGCCACGGCGACGGCGGTGCCGACGAGCACCAGAGCGCACGGCACGAGCACCGCGATCGCCGCCATCTTCATCTCGAACGGCTCGATCTTCTTGCCCAGGTACTCCGGCGCGCGCCCCACCATCAGCCCCGCCACGAAGACCGCGACGATGACGAACATCAGCATGCCGTAGAGCCCCGAGCCCACGCCGCCGAAGACGACCTCGCCCAGCTGCATGAGCCACATGGGGATCAGCCCGCCCAGCGGGGTGTACGAGTCGTGCATGGAGTTGACGCTGCCGTTGCTGGCCGCGGTGGTCGCGGCGGCCCAGCGGGCGCTTGCCGCGACACCGAAACGGGCCTCCTTGCCCTCGAGGTTGCCGGCGGGCGCGTCCGGAGCGGACGCCGAGTCGCCATGGGCGACGATGGCGTCGATGCGTGGGTTGCCGGCGGCCTCCAACGCGTAGGTGGCGAAGAGGAGCGGCACGAAGATCGCGAGCATGGCGGCCAGGACCGCCCAGCCCTGGCGGCGGTCGCGGACCATCTCGCCGAAGGTCCAGCACAACGCCGCGGGAATCAACAGGATCGCGAGCACCTGCAGGAAGTCCGAGAGTGCCGTTGGATTCTCCAGCGGGTGCGCCGAGTTCACGTTGAAGAACCCGCCGCCGTTGGTGCCGAGCTGCTTGATGGCGATCTGCGACGCGGCGGGCCCGAGGGCGATCGTCTGCTCGGTGACTTGGACCGTCCTGGTCTGGTCGCTGCCGTCGGGGTTCTTGAGCGTGTCGCCAGCGTCGTTCTTCACCGGCTCGGAGTATGACAGCGGCACGGTGAGCGCGACCTTCGCCGGCTCGCGGAAGGTCTGCACCACGCCCTGGCTGACCAGCGCGAGCGCCAGCAGCATGCTCAGCGGGAGCAGGATGTAGAGGGTCACGCGGGTCAGGTCCGCCCAGCAGTTGCCGATCGTGCTCGATGACCTGCGGGCCAGGCCCCGGATGAGCGCCGCCAGCACGGCGATACCGGTCGCGGCCGAGAGGAAGTTCTGAACCCCCAGCCCGAGCATCTGCGTGAGGTACGACATCGTCGTCTCGCCGCCGTAGCCCTGCCAGTTCGTGTTGGTGGCGAACGAGACGGCCGTGTTGAACGCGGACCTGGCCTCCACCGCGCCGAGCCCCGCCGGATTGCCCGGCAGCGTGTGCTGCAGCCGCTGCAGCGCATACACCGCGAGGAAGCCGATCGCGTTGAAGATCAGGATGCCCGCCGCGTAGGGCTTCCACCCCGTCTCGACGGGCCTGCGGTCGGCGTCGGTCTTCACGCCGCAGAGCGCGTACACGCCGCGCTCCAGCCAGCCCAGCGCTCGGCCAAGGCCCAGCGGCGCTTCGCCCGCTTTGCCTTCCAGCACGCGGGCCATGAACCAGCCCAGGGGCTTGACCAGCGCCACAAGCACCGCGAGGTAGATCACCAGTTGCAGCACGCCGTTCATTGGAACCACTCCGGCTTGAGCAGGGCGACCAGGAGGTACACCAGCAGCCCCGCCGCGACCAGCGCGGCCAGTGCGTAAATGAGAGTCATCGCGAGGCCTCCCCCTCACCCCGGCGGCCCGTGGCCGATGGGGGAATCGCGGACGCGTGCGTGCCGCCGGCGGCGCCCGCGGGAGCTCCGGCGGCCGGCCGCAGCCACTCGCACACGCGCACCAGCCCGAACGTGGTCAGCAGGCACAGGACAAAGATCGCAATGGGGATGAGGTCGTCCATGGTCGCTCCGCCAAGCACAGGCCTTCGTGAAGCGAACTACTTTCGCCGCGTGAGGGCCCGCCGTCGCTCAGCGGCGCATAAAGAGGATCGGCGAGCGCATCAAGAGAGCATAAAGACGGGGCGGCCCACGCTTCGTCGCGTCAATCACGGGTTCCGCGGCGCTCAGGGCCGCGCCGCTCGGCCCGTGGCGTCAATCCGCCGCCCCGCTGGGGCGAGGAGTTGGCGCGGCATGATCGGGCGACCACCGCGCTCGGTGTCTCATCTTCGTTTACGCCCTCTTGATGCCCGGGGCCCACCGCTTGATGCCGCCTTGAGCGACTTCGCCGCGCACCCATCCAGACTTCTCGCGTGATGGCTGGGGTGCTGGTGCTCGCGAGAGCACCGCCCCCTGGCCGACGGCTTGGAGGTCATGCCATGGGCGATACAGCGGCTTGGTGCGTGTGGGGAGTGTCGGTGCTCCTGGTGAGCGCGGGCGTGGCCGCCGAAGGCTGCCTCGCGTGGACGTTCATCCGCGACTGGCAGGTTGCCCGTGCGGCGGCGCGGGCCCGGCGGGCGCGGTGGCGCGCGGGGGGGGCGGGAGGGCAGCACGGGCAATCCTCAGAGGGAATCGTGAGTCCGTTGCCCGGAAGCCGATCCGTGCGCGCCTGCGCCGGTCTCGCCGCGGTTGGCCTCTCCGCCGGCCTGGCGGCGGCCGAGCCACCCGCAACACCGCCCCCCCCCCCCCCCCCCCCCACGGCCCCCCCCCCCGGG
>JAHCJH010000041.1 GCA_026126345.1 Phycisphaeraceae bacterium
TATCGTGCTGCCCGACGGAGCGCCGGCCGACACGCCCCTGCCCCCGCCGCGGCCGAGAACACCCAAGCCCCACACCTCGCGCCGGACCAAGCGGAAGCGGGCGTGAGCGGCACGAGCGGGCCTGACCGCAACGCCTGACAAGCCACCTGACCCCGCGCGGCTGGCGCCGTTGGCCTGCACCATCGTGCACGCGCGCAACCGCTGGCTGGCGTTGGGCCGTCGTCCCCATGAGACCCCCAGTTTTCCGCCAGGGGTGAACCCGGCCGGGCCCGTGGTGGTACAACTTCCACGGTGTGCGAGGCCGGGCGATCCGGCGGTCGGTGATCCAGGGAGCCACCATGACACAGTTTCCAAGTGCATCGCCGCGGCCGTCGTCGGGGGGAGCACCGCGGGCGATGGCGCTGGTGGCGGTGGCGTTGTCATCGGCCTTGGCTGGGGCGTTCGTCACCTACCGCGTGATGCGCAGCCAGTCCGAGCACCCCGCGCCGACGGCGGCGAACGGGCCCGAGGCGCCGCCGCGAGTGATGCCGGGCTCGAAATCGATGCGGATCGATGAGCCCGCCAGGCCGGTGGAGGTGATGCCGGGGAGCAAGCTCATGGCGCCGGTGATCGAACCGCCCCGCCCGGTGATGCCGGGGTCGAAGGTGGAGGCCCCGCTGATCCGGCCGCCGGCGCCGCCGCCGGGCTCGAGCGAACCGCAGAAGCCCTGACGGGCCGACTCGTCGCCAACGGGGAGCCGAACGATGACGCCCACAGCGCTGCTCTACTCGGCGGGGATCAGCTTCGCGTTTCTGGTGGCGGTGTTCTGGCCGATGGAGCGCGCGTTTCCTGCGCGCCAGGGCCAGCGGTTCTTCCGGCCGGAGTGGTTCACCGACCTGCTGTTCTTTCTGGGGCAGTACCTGTTGTGGGGCGGGCTGGTGCTGGCGGGGCTGACGGCGGTGAGCCACTGGCTCGACGGCGTGGTGCCCGCGGGTTTCCGGGCGGGCGTGGCGGCGCAACCGTGGTGGCTGCAGGCGGTGGAGGTGGTGCTGCTGAGCGACTTCTGCGTCTACTGGGGGCACCGGGCGCAGCACCGGTTCGGGCTGCTGTGGCGATTCCACGCGGTGCACCACAGCGCCGAGCACCTGGACTGGCTGGCGGCCCATCGCGAGCACCCGCTGGACAGCATCTACACGCAGACGCTCATCAACCTGCCGCCGTTCGTGCTGGGATTTCCGGTCGAGACGCTGGCGGGGCTGGTGGCGTTCCGCGGGTTGTGGGCGATCTACATCCACTCGAACGTGCGCCTGCCGATCGGGCCGCTGCGCTGGTTCATCGGTGCGCCGGAGCTGCACCACTGGCACCACGACCGAGACAAGGACGCCGGCAACTACGCCAACATCTCGCCGCTGATGGACCTGGCGTTCGGGACCTATGTCTGCCCGGATCACGAGCCCGAGGCGTTCGGGCTACGGGAGCCGATGCCGCGGGGGTACGTTCGGCAGCTGCTCGCGCCGCTGGTGCCGACGGGCTGGTGGCGGGGGTCGCGGGGGCGCCGCGGCGGTGAGGCCTCAGGTGAGCGGCGGCCGGCCGGCGAGGCGGATCAGGCCTGACCGGCGGCGTGGGCGGTGGGGGGCGGGATCGGCGCAGGATCGACGGGCGCCGCGGGACGGGCGGCGCGCTGGCGCAGGCGGATGGCCCGCGCGGCCAGGAAGGTGGCGCCGATGTGCGCGCAATAGAAGTAGACGCCCCAGCCGGCGTACGCCGTGGTGCCGCTGATCGAGCGCGTGGCGAACAGGAAGATGAACAGCGCCGCGACGGTCACCTCGACCAGACTCGACTTCTTGAGCGCGCCGGCGATCTGCACGAGCGTCGAGGCGCGCACGCGCGCCGGCGCCCCGGCGCGGCGGGCGGCGGCCCGGGCCCACTCCAGCAGCGCGAGTTTGGCCAGCGGGATTCCCAGGCTGATGCACAGGATGACCGTGCCCAGAAGCCACATGCCGCCGGCGTAGGCGCCGAAGATCGCGCCCTGGATGCTCTTGGCCTGGCCCTCGCCGATGAACCGGCCGACGAGCGTCTCCTGCGTGTTGACCAGCAGCACGCTCGGCAGCAGCACGCCGCAGATCAACGAACTCCAGCCGACGAGCATGAGCACGTGTACGGACAACGCCGGCGGCGGCCGGGGCGCACGCCCGAAGCCCCGGACCAGGCTGAGCCACGCGGGGACCGCGCCGATCAGCAGCAAGGCCCAGAACCCGCCGCACATGACCCAGCCGCTCTCGGCCAGGCGGCGGTTGGCGTCGTCGAGCGCGGCCTGGCGGCTCTCGAACCCCTCGTACCAGCCGAAGGTGATCTTCTGGAGCGACTGCTTCCACAGCGCCTCGACCGACCCGCCGAGATTGGTCAGCGCGATCGTCTGGTCGAACGCGCGGATGTGCCGGAACCCCGCGACGCAGCACGCCACCGTGATCGCCAGCACCGCGACGAAGGCCGCCGCGCGAAGCACGAGGCGGCGCGGCTCGGCCGGGGCTGCGGGTTCGTTCGATTCGGGCACGCGGGAACCCTCCCGGGCGATGGTATCGCCGGAGGCCTGGGCGCGAGTGGGTCGGTCGTGCCGGGCGTTACGGCTTGGGCGACGCGTCGGCGGCGCCGGTTTCGCCGGTCATCTCCGGCGGCAACTCGGGCACCTTGCGGAGCTTGGAGTCGATGCGCCGGTGCTCGGCGGCGGGAACGGCCAGGGTCTTCTGCGGCTCGCCGTAGCGCTGGCCCTTGGGCCAGAGGTCCCATTTCATCAGGTCGGGGTAGATCGGGCTGGGGTCGCGCTCGCCGGCGCCGACCTTGTCGCCGCGCTCTTCGTAGAACTTGAACACCAGCTCCCGACCGACGGGCACGTCCATGGAGAAGACGGTCTGGCCGGTGCGGGTGTCGATGATGCTGACGGTCCAGGGCTGGTACGAGTGGCTCTCGTAGCAGTACTGGTCGCCGCTGTAGCCGGGGCCGCCCGGGGCCCAGCAGCCGCCCGCGGCGGCGGCGGCGGAGAGAAGGACCGCGATCGTGGCGCGCACCGTCGAGATCTTGGACATTCCAGTCGCTCCGTGGCCCCGCGGGGCCGAAGGCAGTGAACGCGCCCGCCCGGGCGGGCAGCGGCGGTCACCATGAGTGTATCGGACGAGCCATGGGGGGCCGGTGAGGGGGCGTCGCGCTCCGGCGCATCGCGGCGGCTGGGGCGGGCGGGTGAAACGGGCAGGAATTGCCGGGTCGGTTCGGGCCGGCGGCCCCGAACGCCCGACGGCGGGCGGGGAGGTGATAGAGTGGTACGCGAGGCGGGCGGCGGCGGATCGCTGCCCCCCGCAATCGATCGGAAAGGCACGGAGCCATGGCGTCTCGACCCCGGCGCGGCGGGCAGCAGAAACGACGAGTGCAGCAGGCTCCCGGTTCGCGCCGCATGCGGGCCGCGCCGCGCACACGGCGCGCCGGCCGGCCCAAAGGAGCGGCGTCGGCGCGACCGGCGGCGACCGGCAGCGGCCCGGCGGGGCTTCCGTTCCGGGTGGGCCACGGTTACGACCTGCACCGGCTCGAAGCGCGGGCCCCGGCGGGGCGTGGCCGGCCGATGATCGTGGGCGGCGTGATTCTGGACGACCCGGAGTTTGCGCTAGGGCCCGTGGCGCACAGCGATGGGGACGTGCTGTACCACGCCGTGACCGACGCGCTGCTGGGGGCGCTGGGCCTGCCGGACATCGGGCAGCTGTTCCCGGACACGGCGGCGGCGCACGAGGGGCAGGACTCGGCGGACTTTCTGCGCGAGGCGGTGCGCCGGGTTCGCGGCGCGGGGTACGACGTGGGGAATCTCGACGCGACGGTGATCCTGGAGCGGCCGAAGCTCGGCCCGCGCAAGAAGGAGATCCGCGCGAACCTGGCCCGCCTGCTGGGCGTGCCGGTCGAGCGGGTGAACATCAAGGGCAAGACGCACGAGAAGGTGGACGCGGTCGGCGAAGGGCGCGCGATCGAGGCGCACGCGGTGGTGCTGCTGTCGCGGCGCGGGTGAATCAGGCGTTGTCGGGCTGGGGCGGGGCCGCCGGCGCCGGATCGGCGGGTGCGGAGCCGCGGGCGGCCGGGGCGTTGACCATGCCGCGGGTGGTCCAGTCGGCCAGGCGCGGCAGGAGCGTGTTGACGCACATGCCGAAGCGAACGAACGCGCCCTTGAAGCCGGTCCAGACCTCGGGGCGGTCGCGCCGCAGGCAGGCGACGGTGCGGTCGGCGACGACGGAGGCGTCCTGGCTGAACCAGGCGGGCGCGTGCGCGACGATGTCGCGCTTGTCGGATTGCTGCTTGACGGTGTCGAAGAAGTCTGTGCGTGTGGTGATCGGGTGGATGGTCGACACGCGGATGCCCAGCGGCGCCAGCTCCAGACGCATGGCGCGGCCGATGTGGTTCTGCGCCGCCTTGGTGGCCGAGTAGGCGCCGTACAGCGGCACGGTCATCTTGGCCAGGCACGACGAGACCATCAGCAGGTGCCCGCGCGGACCCGGACGCTCGGCCGGCCCTCCCAGCATGAGGTCGATCGCCGGGCGCAGCACGTGCATCGAGCCGAAGAAATTGGTCTCGAAGATGTCGCGCAGCGCCGCATCATCGGTCTCGTGCACCGGCCGCTCCAGGCCGTAGCCGGCGTTGGCGCACACGGCGTAGAGCGGGCCGAGTTCACCCCACGCCAGGCGGATGAACTCGCGGCACGCGGCGGCGTCGCGCACGTCCAGCGCCCGGGTGAACACCGGAACGCCCAGGTCGCGCGCCATCGACGCCACGCGGTCGAGCCTGTCGGCGCGCCGGGCGCCCAGGGCCAGCGGCATGCCGGCGCGGGCGCACGCCAAGGCGATGGCGGCGCCGATGCCGCTGTTGCCGCCGGTGATGGCGATGGGCCGGCCTGTGAGGTCGATGCGTGCCATGAAGCCTGGTGATCCACGCGGGAACACCCCGCGCTCAAGGGTATTCGCCCTGTGGTAGGGTGGGGGGCATGGCGACCCGGCGATGGAAACCGGCGGTGGTGCTCGCGGCGATCGTCGAAGCGGGCGCGCCGATCGCCTGGGCGCGATCGATCGAGCCCCCGACCGCTCCGCCCCCCGCGATTTCCCCGACTCCCCCGACCGCCGTCGCCCCGGAACCGACCGCGCCCGCTGAGCAGCGACCCGCGGCGGAACTGGTGCGTCCGGCGGATCTGGTCAGCGCCCAGCGGGGCGATCTGCCGATCATCCTCTCGGCCCCGCACGGCGGGGGCGTGCGCGTGCCGGGCTCGACGGGGCGGACCCGCGGCGTCACGGTGCGCGACCTGCGCACCGCCGAGGCCGCGCTGCTCACGGCCCAGCGTCTGACCGAGCGATTGGGCGGCAAGCCGTACTACGTCATCGCCCAGTTCTCGCGCAAGGACGCCGACGCCAACCGCGCGCCCGACGACGGCCAGGCGTACGAGAACGACGCGGCCCGTGCCGCCTATGAGGCGTACCACCGGGCGTTGCGTGCGGCGGTCGATGAGTGCCGCGAGCGGTTCGGCGTCGCCATCCTGATCGACCTGCACGGGCAGGCCCGTGTGCCCGGGGCGATCGTGCGGGGCACGCGCAACGGCAAGACGGTCGAGTCGCTGCTCCGGCGGCACGGCGCCGAAGCGCTCACCGGGTCGGGCAGCCTGTTCGGGCGACTGAAGGCCGCAGGCTACGCCGTGGTGCCCGACGTGCAGGCCGAGGGCAACGGGGCCGAGGGCAAGGCCGGAGCGCCCCAACCAGAGCCGGACGCCGATGCGCCCGCCGGGCGGGAAACGTTCCTCGACGGCGGGTACATCGTCGCGGCGTACGGCAGTCATACCGATCGGGGCGTCGATGCCATCCAGGTCGAACTCGGCGCGCAGCGGTCCGATGACCTGCTGAAGCTCGCCCGCACACTCGGCGACTGCATCGCGGGATTCTACGAATCGTTCGTCAAGCCGGACATCCGGCCCGAGCCGCGCCCGGCGCGGTGATGGAGGAGACGCGGCGTGCTGCTGGTGCTGGCGACCTGGGCGATGTACGCGGCCCCGGCCTACCTGCTGTGGCCGGTGGTCTTCCGCTGGAGGTACGGATTCTCGGCGTGGAAGGCGCCGGTGCTGCCCCGCACGATGTACCAGGCGACGGATTGCTTTCTGGCGGTGGTGCTGGTGGGTTATTCAGTAGCTCTGGGCGCCTGGGCGCTCCGCAGCGGTGCGCCCGCGGGGGTTGTTGCGTGGAACGATTGGACGGCGGGGGGGCTGGCGGCGTGGGCCTCCGGGTGCGGGCTGCGCATTGCGGCGCTCCGCGCGCTGGGGCCGCACTGGCGCATCGGGCAGGATGAGTCCGACGAGCGGCACGAGTTCGTCGCCCGGGGTATCTATCGCTGGACGCGCCACCCCATCAACCTGGGGCTGATCATCGTGGCGGTCGGCCAGGTGATGCTGGTGATCGGTGCCGGTGGCCCGGCCGCGGCGCCGGCTGTGCTGCTGGCCGGGGCGGTGCTGTATGCGCTGGTGCAGAACGCCAACGAGAATTGCTCCTGGGCGCGCCGCCGAGAGCCCGCGCCCGGCGGCGTACGATCCGGCCATGCCACGGGCGACGGTTGACGCGGTGATGGCCGAGCAGCGGGCGGCGTCGTTCACGCGACGGTCGATCAAGGCGGAGTCGAAGGGCGCCGCCTTGCGCCTGGCCCTGTCGATGGTGGACCTGACGACCCTCGAGGGCAAGGACACGCCTGAAAAGGTGCGCAGCCTCTGCCGCAAGGCGGCCGACCCCGGCGACGGAACGCTCGACCTGCCGGCGGTGGCGGCCGTCTGCGTGTACCCAACGCTCGCGGGCGTGGCACGCGGGGCGCTCGACGCCCTGGGCTCACGCGGGCGCGGCGTCAAGGTCGCGGCGGTGGCGACGGGTTTTCCCAGCGGGCAGTACCCGCTCAAGGTGCGGCTGGCCGACGTGCGGCGAGCCGTCGAGGCCGGCGCCGACGAGATCGACATGGTCATCAGCCGCGGCGCGTTCCTGGCCGGCGACCGGCGTCGCGTGCGCGAAGAGATCGCCCAGACGGTCGAGGCCTGCGGCCGGGCGCACCTGAAGGTGATCCTGGAGACGGGCGAACTGGAGACGCTGGACAACGTGCGTGCCGCCAGCGACCTGGCGATCGAGGCGCTCGACGGCGCAGGCGCGCACGGCGCGTTCATCAAGACCAGCACGGGCAAGGTCGAGCCCGCGGCGACGATGCCGGTGACGCTGGTGATGCTCGAGGCCATCCGGGATCACTACCTGGCGACGGGCCGGTTGATCGGCATGAAGCCCGCCGGCGGCATCCGCACCGCCAAGCAGGCGGTGCACTACCTTGTGATGCTCCACGAGACGCTGGGCGTGCTCGAAGGGGGCGGCCCGGGCAGCGCCGGTGCGAAGTTCATGACGCCGGACTGGTTCCGCTTCGGGGCCAGCGCGCTGGTCAACGACCTCTGCCGGCAGATCGCGTGGCTGGAACGCGGGCGGTACATGGCACGGTACGACTTCGCCGAGGCGTGAGCCGACCGTCAGCGGCCCGGCCGCAGCAGGAGGAACCGATGGGCAAGACCGCCACCAGGAAACGCAACACGGCCAACGGCTCTGCCCGCGCGCCGGCGCGCCCGGCGACCGTCGCAGCGGCCGGCGCTGCGCCGTGGGAGTACGCCCCAGCACCGGAGACCGTGAAGGTGACGATCGCCGACCGGTACGGGCACTTCATCGGCGGCCGGTTCGTCGAGCCGCGCTCCGGCGAGCACTTCGACACCGTGAACCCCGCGACCGAGCGCACGCTCAGCGGCGTCGCGCTGGGTTCGGCGCAGGACGTCGACGCGGCGGTGGAGGCGGCCCGCGGGGCGCTTCCGGCGTGGTCGGCCTTGCCGGGGGTGGAGCGGGGCAAGTACCTCTATCGCATCGCGCGCCGGATCCAGGAGCGGGCCCGCGAACTGGCCGTGCTCGAGACGATGGACGGCGGCAAGCCGATCAAGGAGTCGCGCGACGTCGACGTGCCACTGGCGGCACAGCACTTCTTCTATCACGCCGGCTGGGCCGACAAACTGGCCTACGCGTTTTCCGGCCGCACGCCGCGGCCGGTGGGCGTGTGCGGTCAGGTCATCCCGTGGAACTTCCCGCTGCTCATGGCGGCGTGGAAGCTGGCGCCGGCGCTGGCGTGCGGCAACACCGTGGTGCTCAAGCCCGCCGAGACGACCAGCCTCACGGCCCTGCGGCTGGCGGAGATCTTCGCGGAGGCGGAGCTGCCGCCGGGCGTGGTGAACATCGTCACCGGCGCGGGCGCCACCGGCGCCGCCCTGGTGTCGCACCCGGGCGTGGACAAGGTCGCCTTCACCGGCAGCACCGAGGTGGGCAAGAAGATCGCGGCCGCCCTGGCGGAGGAAACGCGAGATCGCCCCAAGCGTCTCACGCTCGAACTGGGCGGCAAGAGCGCGAACATCATCTTCGACGACGCCAGCATTGATCAGGCGGTCGAGGGCATCGTGCAGGGCATCTACTTCAACCAGGGGCACGTCTGCTGCGCCGGCAGCCGCCTGTTCGTGCAGGAGGGCGTGGCCGACGAGGTGATCCGCAAGCTGCGCATCCGCCTGGCGAGCCTGCGCGTGGGCGATCCGTTGGACAAGAACACCGACGTGGGCGCGATCAACTCGCGCGAGCAACTGGAGAAGATCCGCGGCTACGTTCGCACCGGCCAGGCCGAGGGCGCGACGCTCTGCGAAGCCGGCGCCGGGCGCCTGCCGGCCAAGGGGTGGTTCTGCCGGCCGTGCTTCTTCACCGGCGTGCAGCCGAGCCACGTGATCGCCCGCGAGGAGATCTTCGGCCCCGTGCTGGCCGTGATGACCTTCCGCACCCCCGAGGAGGCGATCACCCGAGCCAACAACTCGCCCTACGGCCTGGCCGCGGGCGTCTGGACCGACAAGGGCAGCAAGATCCTGCACCTGGCGCGGCGGATGGAAGCCGGCGTGGTCTGGCTGAACACGTACAACAAGTTCGACGCCGCGAGCCCCTTCGGCGGGTACAAGGAAAGCGGCTTCGGTCGCGAGGGCGGCCTGCACGGGCTGCGGGCGTACGTGGAGGTGTGAGCGCCGGGCCGGGCGTGGTCAGGCGGCTTTGAGGGGGGTGTAGCGCAGCACCATCAAGTGCGCCGCGCTGAACGTCGCCAACGCGTATGTCGTGCCCGCCGGGTCGATGAACTCGACTTCAAAGGTCCCATCGCCCCAGTCTTCAACAACGGTGCCGACTTGGCCGCGGGATAGGCCGACATCCGGCCGGTCCGTGATCAGCGCGACCACATCGAGCATGCGAGGAGCGGCGGGTTTGGTCGGCAGGTCGCTCATGGCACGAAGCAGGTAATCAGGCGGGGCGCTGCGTTCGCCTCAGGGACGTTCCAGACACTGCGTACACGGGCCGTCCGGCCCCGCAGTTCCCAAGTGAAGTCTATCACGTATCGCTGGCCGTGTTCGTCGCGTTTGGACGCGGTGGCCTGCCCGGTTCGCGCGGCGTGGCGAAGTGCCGATTCCAAACTCGGAGCGTCCTCTGCCGTCGCCCCGAGCACGGACATAAAAACGCGGGCCTTGTGCCGACCCCAGGGATGGGCGGGGTTGAGCGCGTAGTCGCTCAACTTGGCCGGGTTGATTTCGGCTCGATCCCCGTTCGGAAGGCGCACGCCCCATGTTCGCGTCATCCGATCGTCGGTGCAAGCTCCCCTGGCGCGTAGAATCGCCTCCGAGGCCCGCCATGACCGACCGCCTTGCCGTCGCCAAGACCTACAAGCTGTTCATCGCCGGGGCGTTCCCGCGTTCTGAGTCGGGCCGGTCCGAGGTGATCGCCGGCGCTGACGGGCGCGTGGTCGGGCATTCCTGCCGCGCCAGCCGCAAAGACCTGCGCGACGCCGTGGTCGCCGCCCGCAAAGCGCTGGGCGGCTGGTCGAACGCCACGCCCTACCTGCGCGGGCAGATCTTGTACCGCATGGCGGAGATGCTCGAGGGCAAGCGGGCGGAGTTCGAAAGCCTGCTGGCGCAGACCGAGCGGCCGCCGGCCGGCGGGCCCGATGCTCGGGCCCAGGTCACGCTGGCGGTCGATCGGCTGGTGGCCTTCGCCGGGTGGGCCGACAAGTACCACCACGTGCTGGGGTGCCAGAACGGCGTGAGCGCGCCGTACTGGAACATCACGGTCCCCGAGCCGACGGGCGTCATCGGCGTGGTCTGCCCGCCGTCGGTCGCGCTGCTGGCCCTGGTGTCGCTCGCGGCGCCGATCGTCTGCACCGGCAACACGGTTGTTGCGATCAGCCCTGCTTCGCCCGCGGTCGTGAGCGTCTTCGGTGAGGTGTGCGCCACCAGCGACCTGCCCGGCGGCGTGGTGAACCTGCTCACCGGCTCAACGGCCGAACTGGTGCCCCACCTGGCCAAGCACCGCGACGTCGACGGCATCTGCGCCGCCGACTGCCCGCCCGAGCTAGAGCGGGAGATCCGCCTGGGCACCGCCGACAACATGAAGCGGACCTCGCTCCGGCGCGCCGTGGACTGGGCCGACGCCCAGGCCTGCCACGGGCCCGGTTGGATCGAGCCCTTCGTCGAATTCAAGACGGTGTGGCACCCGATCGGCGCGTAGGCGGATCGTCCATCGCGACCGCCAGGTGCGCCGCCAGGCGCGTGTTGGCCCTGATCAGCGCCAGGTTCGCCCGAAGCGTCGCGCCCCCGCTCAGGCGGTGCAGCGCGCCCAGCACCGCCGGCGTCACCGCCCGTCCCGAGGCCCCCGCGCCGGTCGCCTCGGCGCGCGCCGCGCTCAGCCACGACTCGAATTGCGCCGGGGCGATCTCGTGCGCCGGCTCGATGGGGTTGCAGATCAAGACCCCCCGCGCTGTTCGGGCCAGTTCCCGCCGCGCCCAGCGCGCCATCGCCGCCAGGTCGTCGAACCGGGCGTCCACGGGCGCGCCGCCGTCGCGGCAGTAGAACGCCGGGAACCGGTCCGTGCGCCAGCCGACCACCGGCACGCCCAGCGCCTCGAGCGCCTCGCGCGTCGAGATCACGTCCAGCAGGCCCTTGCACCCGCTGGCGACCACGGCCACCGGGAACCGCGTGAACGCCGCCAGGTCCGCCGAGACGTCCAGCGCGTGGTGGGGTGGCTCCGGCCGGTGCACCCCGCCGAGTCCGCCGGTCGCGAAGATGCGCACGCCCGCCAGCGCCGCCAATTCCATCGTCGCGCTGACGGTCGAGGCTCCGTCGCCGCCGGCCGCCAGGGTCAGGCCCAGGCTGGGCGTGTTGATCTTCTCGGTGACCGGGCGCGCCAGCAGCGATTGCAGTTCCGCCCGGCTCATGCCGACCGTCGCCCGCCCGCCGACGACGCCCGCCAGGGCCGGCTCGGCGCCGGCGGCGCGCACGATCTCGGCCAGCTCGTCGGCCAGGGGAAGTGCGTCGGGGCGGGGCACGCCGTGGACCAGCAGCGTGGTCTCCAGCGCGACACGGGGCGGCGCGGGGAAGCTCATGGCAAGAGCGTATCGGCCCGGCGCGATAGCATGCGGTCATGAACCACCCCTCCCCCGGCGCGCCCGGCCCGGGCCAGCCCCAGGGCATGCCCCCCGAGCGGCAGACCCGTCTGACCTACGGCGGCTATCTCAAGGTGCCCGAGTTGCTCGCGCTCCAGCAGACGCGCCACCAGCCGCCGCACCACGACGAGACCCTCTTCATCATCGCCCACCAGGTCTACGAGCTCTGGTTCAAGCAGGCCCTCCACGAGCTGCACCGCGTCTGCGACCTGCTCGACCGGGACGAGCCGCTGCGCGCGGCCCAGTTGCTCGAGCGCATCCACAAGATCCAGCACCTGCTCATCGAGCAGATCCCACTGCTGGAGACCATGTTTTCAAGCGAGTTCGCCAAGTTCCGCTCGTCGCTGAGCACCGCCAGCGGCTTCCAGAGCGTGCAGTTCCGCAAGCTCGAGTTCCTGGTCGGCGCCAAGAACCCGCGCATGCTCGAGCTCGTCGGCGATGACGATGCGGCCCGGCGCGAGATGGCGACCTACCTCGACCGCCCCACGCCCTACGACCACTTCATCCGCCACCTGGCCCGCGAGGACCACAACGTCTTCGGCATCCCCGCCGACGCCCTGTCGCGTGACACCACCCGCCCGCACGAGCTCGACGAGCGGCTCGTCAACGCGCTCGAAGTGCTCTACCGCAAGCAGGACGAGCACGCCGTCAACGAGCGCTACTACCCGCAGTTCCTGATGGCCGAGCGGCTGCTCGAGTTCGAGGAGAAGCTGCTCATCTGGCGCTTCCACCACGTCAAGATGGTCGAACGCATGATCGGCGGAGGCGTCGGCACCGGCGGCTCCAGCGGGGCCAAGTACCTGGCCGCGACGCTCAACATCCGCCTCTACCCCGACCTGTGGGCCGTCCGCGACCGGCTCGGCGGGCTCGGCAGGGGGTACGGCGGCTGACGGGGCGCCCGCGCCCGCCGCGGCGAGGTCTAGCCTTTGGCGTCCATGAGCAAACCGTCCGGCCCCTCTTCGACCGTCGCCCCCGCCCGCAAGGGCTGCGGGCCCGCGTCGGTGCCGTTGCCGGTCATTTCCCCCCCGACGCCCGCGGGTGCGCCGCGCATCCGGCCCAGCCGCGCCGGGCCGTGGCGGGCGGCCGTGCTGGGCCTCCTGCACCTGGTCTTCATCGTCCACGTGGCCCAGTGGCTGCTGTCGGGCATGCGCGACGGGGTGCGCGAAACGCTCTCGCCCATCGAGCCCTCCGAGAGCATGCAGACGCTCGAGGCCGGGCTGGTCAACGCCGGGTTTGTGGTCTTCGTGCTGGCGATCGTCAGCACGCTGATCGTCGGGCGGTTCTTCTGCGGTTGGGCCTGCCACGTCGTGGCGTTGCAGGACGCCTGCGGCTGGCTCATGAAGAAATGCGGTGTTCATCCCAAGCCGTGGCGCTCGCGCCTGCTGCTGTGGGTTCCGCTGGGCCTGGCGCTGTACATGTTCGCGTGGCCCACGTTCCGGCGCGAGGTCCTCCGCCCGGCCATGGACGCCTGGTTCGGCGGCATGCCCGACTGGATGGGCGTGGTCTACCCCCGCCCGACCTTCCGACCGCACTTCATCGTCGAGGATTTCTGGGCCACGTTCCCGCCGTGGTACATCGCGGCGCCCTTCCTGATCATCTGCGGCTTCGCCACCGTCTACTTCCTGGGCGCCAAGGCCTTCTGCACCTACGGCTGCCCCTACGGCGGCTTCTTCGCGCCGGCCGACCGTCTGGCGCCGGTGCGCATCCGGGTCACCGACGCCTGCAACCACTGCGGCCACTGCACCGCCGTCTGCACTAGCAACGTGCGCGTCAGCGACGAGGTCCGCGACTACGGCGCCGTCGTCGACCCCGGCTGCATGAAGTGCCTCGACTGCGTTTCGGTCTGCCCCAACGGGGCGCTGTACGTCGGCGTCGGCCCGCCCGCCGTGCTGACCCGCCCGCGCTCCGAGCCCGCCGTCCGCGCCGACGCCGCGAACAGGAAGGCCGGCCGCTACGACCTCTCGCTCCGCGAGGAATGGGCCATGCTGGTCGTCTGGTTCCTCATCTTCCGCGGGTATCGCGGCATGTACGAGAGCGTGCCGCTGCTCATGGCCGCGGGCATCGCCATGATCGGTACGTTCATGGTTCACAAGTCCTGGCGGCTGCTGCGAGACGCCAACGTCCGCGGGCCGTACTGGCAGCTCAAGCGCTCCGGCAGGGTCACCGCCGCCGGCGCGCTCTTCGCCGGCGCCACGCTGCTCCTGGCCGCCGGCGCGGTCCACGGCGCCGTGATGTGGTACGGCCGCTGGCAGGGCGAACTGGCGTACAACCGCCTGGCCGCCATCGACGGTCAGGCGCTGTTCAGCGGCTCGTTCCGCGCCACCGATGAGCAGCTCGCCTCGGCCCGACGCGTGCTGGCCCTCGACGGGCTCAGCCGGCCCATCGGCCAAGGCGGTATCGCGCTGCTGCCGACGGCTTCCAGCGACCTGCGGCTGTGGTGGGCCAGCGGCGTCGTCGGCGACTTCGCCTCCGCCGAGCAGGCCCTGCGACGCGCCATGGATCGGGGCGGACCGCGCGACGACCTGGTGCTGGCGCTGGCGCACCTCATGCGGCTGCGCCAGGCGCCCGTCGCCGAGTTGGAATCAATGCTCGGAGGCCATCTGGCGCGCCGGCCGGCCGAGCCGTTTCTCATCGGGGCGCTGGCCGACGTGCTCGCCAGCACGGGCAGGGCCGCGGAGGCGGTGGCGGTCTTCGAGCGTGCCGCGGCCGATCACCCGGCGGACGTCGCGGTGGTGTCGGCGGCGGCGCGGGGCCTGCTGGCCCTTGGGAAAGCCGAGCGGGCGCTGCCGATCGTTGAGCGGGCGCTGGCGTCGCGCCCCCGATCGGCGGTGCTCCTGGAAGACCGAGCCACGATGCTGTTCTACGCCGGAAGGCAGCGCGAGGCGCTGGATCCACTGCTCAGGGCGATCGAGCTGGCGCCGACCGGCCAGCGCTGGCAGAAGCTCGCCGATCTTTACGCGGCCCTGGGCGAGCCCGACAAGGCCCGCGACGCCCTGCGGAACGCCGGCTCGGCGCCCGTGGCGCCGGATGCGCCGCATCTCCCGGCCATGCCCAACCAGCCCCCTTGAACCCCGGTTTTCGGGCCTTGAGCGTGCCCGTGGGTGGCGGCCGGGTCGTTTCGGCGTACATTTGATGCTGAGGAAGGAACCCCGCCGGCCCAGCGGCCGGAGGGTGTCAGGTGTTCGCCGACACCCGGCGGCCCGGTACCGGTGTCGCCGGTCCCGCCGGCGGGCGAAGCGGTTCGAGGGATCAACCCAGGAGTGGATCATGGCGATTCGTACCGTGGTGGCCGCGGCCGTCGGTCTGGTGATGAGTGTCTCCGGGGCGTCGGTGCGGGCCCAGAGCCTGGACCTGGGTGAACTCGAGGCGACGATCACCGGGTTGAGCGCCCCCGTGGGCATGTACAACGCCCCGGGCGACTCGGTGAACCGGTTGTTCATCGTGCAGCAGACCGGGCTGATCCGCCTGGCGCTGCTGAACCGCGCGACGAACCCGCCGACAGCCACGCTCAGCACGTTCCTGGACGTTTCCGCTTCGCTGGTGCCGACCGGCGGCACGATCACGAACCCAACGGTGGAGGACACTCCCTTCGGCGCCACGCGCACTCAGACGGGAACGTATAACCGCGTTCGGCAGAACGAGCAGGGCCTGTTCTCGATCGCGTTCCACCCCGACTACAACACCCCCGGCGCGCTGAATGAGGGCGTGTTCTTCATCAACTACACCGGTCCGCGCGGCGTCTACGGCTACAGCAACTCCAACGGCACCTGCTGGGACCTGGGCGAGACGCGCATCGTCCGCTATCGTCGGCAGGCCGCCAACCCCAACCTCGCCGACACGTCCACGGCCAAGACCATCCTCGTCTTCCCGCAGCCGTACTGGAACCACAACGGCGGCGCGATGCACTTCGGGCCGGACGGGATGCTCTACATCGCCACCGGCGACGGCGGCTCGGGCGGCGACCCCAACAACTTCGCCCAGAACCTCAACATCCTCCTGGGCAAGATGCTCCGGATCAACGTCTCGCTGCAGCCCGGTGACGCCTGGAGCTCGTTCAACTACCGCGTGCCCTCCGACAACCCGTACGTCGGCATCGCCGGCCTCGACGAGATCTGGGCCAACGGCCTGCGCAACCCCTGGCGCTTCAGTTTCGACCGGCTCAAGGGCGACCTGTACATCGCCGACGTCGGCCAGGACATGTGGGAGGAGATCAACTGGGTCCCCGGCAACGGCGGCCCGGGACGCAACTACGGCTGGCGCCGCTGGGAGAGCGACCGCACCTACAACAGCGGCACCACCCTCACGCCCCCGACGCACACCGTGCCCGTCTACGACTATCCCCACGCCACCAGCGCCTCGTGGCCGCAGTACACCTCGGCCATGACCGGCGCCTCGGTCAGCGGCGGCTTCTGCTACTGGGGCAAGGCGATCCCCGGCTGGCGCGGCCGCTACTTCTTCGCCGACTACGTCAACGCCCGCATCTGGTCCGTCCGCATGGTCAACGGCGTCGCCACCGATTTCCAGATCCACACCACCCACCTCAACACCAGCCCCACCTTCGCCAACATCACCAGCTTCGGCCAGGACAACGAGGGCGAACTCTACATCTGCCAGGCCAACGGCCGCCTGCGCAAGATCATCCCCGGCCCCGGGCAGCCCTCCCGCGCCGACGTCGCCCAGGAGAACGGCCTAGCCGGGCCCGACGGCTTCGTCACCGGGGTCGACTTCGACTTCTTCATCCAGAAGTTCTTCGAGAGCGACCCGCTGGCCGACATCGCCACCGAGGGCTCGACCAATCTCAACGCCGGCCCCGACGGCTTCATCACCGGCACCGACTTCGACGCGTTCATCGTGCTGTTCTTCTCTGCCTGAATCTCTCGCACGCGTGCCCCGGGCGGAGCCGACGCCCGGAACCTAACCTTGCCGCCTATGGCGCGAATGTGCATCGTGGGCTCGGTCTCGATCGGTCCGGGACGTCCGCTGGCGATCATCGCCGGGCCGTGCGTGCTCGAATCGCTCGAGCTCGGCATGTCCATCGGCACGCGCCTGCGCGACGCCTGCGCCGCTCTGGGCCTGCCCTACGTCTTCAAGGCCTCGTTCGACAAGGCCAACCGCTCCAGCATCCGCTCGCCCCGTGGGCCCGGGCTCGAGCAGGGCCTGGCCTGGATCGCCCGCATCGGGCGCGAGCTGGGCGTGCCCACCACCACCGACATCCACGAGCCCGCCCACGCCGGCCCCGCCGCCGACGCCGTCGACCTGCTGCAGATCCCCGCCTTCCTCTGCCGCCAGACCGACCTGCTGGTCGCCGCAGGCGCCGCCGCGGCCAAGCGCCGGCGCGCCGTCAACGTCAAGAAGGGCCAGTTCATGTCCCCCGGCGAGATGTCCGGCGCTGTGCGCAAACTCGCAGAGGCCGGCTGCACCAACGCCATGCTCACCGAGCGCGGCACGTTCTTCGGCTACGGCCGGCTGGTCAACGACTTCATCGGCCTGGGCGAGCTCATGGCCCTGCCCGCCGACGGCGGCCCGCCGCCGGTCTGCTTCGACTGCACGCACAGCACCCAGCAGCCCGGCGCCGGCGAGCAGACTGGGGGCAAGCCGCAGTTCGCCCCGCTGCTGGCCCGCGCCGCCGTCGCCGCCGGCGTGCACGCCGTGTTCATCGAGTGCCACCCCGAGCCGAAGTCCGCCCTGAGCGACTCGGCCACCATGTTGCGGCTCGACGATGTGCAGGCCCTGCTGGGCGACCTGGCCCGTCTGCGGGCGGCGATCGCCGCCGGGTAGGCGGTTACTCAATGGTCAGCGCGGCAACAAAAACCCCCGCCGGTGGCGGGGGCTGGTCGTTCATCGGGTTGACCGGCAGGTTCAGCCGGCGATTACTTCGCCGCGGCGGTCTTGGGCCTGAGGTAGAACGGCTTGGGGGTCTTGGGGTCGGTGGGGTCCACGTGCACGGTGCGGCCGTGGAAGACGACCTTGCCCTCGCCGACGGCGTAGAGCGAGTCGTCCTTGGCCCGCCGGACCTGGAAGCCCGGGCGGAAGGGGGTGCCGACCTGGCGGAGGATGATCGCGCCGGGCTGGGCCAATTCGCCCTCGTAGAGCTTGACGCCGCGGTACTTCGGATTGCTGTCCCGACCGTTCTTGGTCGAGCCCTGTCCCTTTTTGTGTGCCATGACGACGGCCCTTATCCAGTACCCGGCGACTTCCGCCGGGCCCGAACGATAGGGGGGCCTTACCGCATGATCCAGCGGGCTTCAACCAGGCCCAGAGCGGCGTCGCCCCGGGTCGAGAGATCGCCGGTATCGGCGTACCGCAGCATCCGGGTCTTGCGGAGGATCACCTTGTCGCCGCCGGTCGGGAGGGTGACGGTGGCGGTCTCGCCGCTGAAACCCGCGGCGAAGACCATGATCTCCCCGGGCGACAGGCTGTCGGCCGGGAAGATCACCAGCCCTTCCTTGGCGTTTTCGGGCCCGCGAAGCAGGGGGCCGATGATGGCGATCTGATCCTGCACGAAGGGGTTGTCGGTTCGGGCGATCAGGGCCTTGGAGACGTCCGCGGGCACGTCGCGCCCGGCGCGGACGATCCGCCCGTCGGCCCCGACCAGTTCGAACGACGGGGCGAACAGGAGGTCCTGCCCGCTGGTGTTCGTGGCCTTGTACGGCAACGTGAAGTACGCCCGGGCGCCCTTGCCCTCGGCGTCGATCTTGACCAGCCGCAGCTCGCCGATGTCCAGCGAAATCTCCCAGCGCACCGGCACGGGGCTGGGTTCGGGGGCGCGGGCGGGGGCCCCGGCGATGACGCCCAGCAGGCCGGCCAGGGCCAGAGCGGCGGCGAGCCAGGTGCGTGCGGCGGTGAGGCGGTTGGGCACGGGCGGTCTCCGGTCCCCGCCCGACGAGCCGGAGCGGGGGGCGTAGTCTACAAACTCCGGCGGCCGGATCAATCGGCCCGATGGGAACGGCACCCCCGCCGGGGTCGGGCCCGCCTGCTCTCGGATCGCTCCATGGCCACGATCCACCACCCTCCCGACGCCCGGACGATGCCCCCCGGGGGCTCACCGCCAGCGGTCCGGGTGCCGCCCGAGCACCGGAAGGAAGCGATTGCCCGGCTCCTGGGACTGGATTCGGGGCGAGCAGGGTCCGAACCGACACGGGAGCAGGTGGCGGCGTTCCTGGCCGCGGCGGAACGAGACGGAACCGATCTCTCGCTGCTGTGGGCTTGTCCGGCCCTGCCCGGTGGCCAGGGGGAGGCGGCGCTGCTCATCCCCAGTTCAGGGCGCACGGCGATGTTCTTTGTCTCGCCGCCGTCACGCCGGCCGGGGTCGGTGGCGTTGAGATCGGCGTGCATCGAGGCGGCGGTTCGGTTCGCCGCGAACATCGAAGGGGGGCAGGCGATCCGGTTGGCCCAGGCGATCGTGGAGCCCGAGCAGGGGGAGTTGATCGAGTCGTACCTGGCGGCGGGGTTCGTGCGGCTGGCGGACCTGGCGTACCTGCGGCGGCCGATTCCTCTGCGGTCGCGGCGTCAGACGCCGGCGTGGCCCGGCGGGATCGAGGTGACGCCGATGAGCCAGCACCCGGGCGCCGGCGGCGAGGCGATGCTCCTGACGGCGCTGGAGGCGTCGTACGAGGGCACGCTGGACTGTGCGGCGCTGTGCGGCGTGCGCGACGTGCGGGACGTGCTGGAATCGCACCTGAGCGTCGGGCAGCACGACCCGGCGCTGTGGTACCTGGTGCGGCGGGACCGGCGGCCGGTGGGGTGCATGCTTCTGTCGCCGTGCCCGGAGCAGCAGACGGTGGAGCTGGTGTACCTGGGGCTTTCCCCGGAAGTGCGCGGGCTGGGGCTGGGTCGCGCGCTGCTGGAGTTGGCGATCGACCGGCTGGGCGGCCGGCCCGAGCGCACGCTGGCGTGCGCCGTGGATCTGGTGAACGCGCCGGCGCTGGCCCTGTACCGGGCGGCGAAATTCAGGCAGTTCGCGGTGCGCGCGGCGCTCATCCGGCCCGTCGGCGGCTGAGTTTCCCGAGCGTTGCGCGCGCCGCGCGGGCCCGGGGCGCACTTGTGCACAGCGCGGGCACGGCGGGCCGCGCGCGCCGGTGGAGAAAAAAAATTCGCGCCGGGAAACACCAGCGCATTTTGCGGTGTTTTGCGATGTGGATCATCGCGCCGCGCGGGGGGCGGCGCTTGAGTCGCGTCAAGAACGCGTTATGCTCCGGCCTCGGTCATGGATCTCGACCGGCGGCGGCGCCGACGATGATCGCCCGACACGTTCCTTGCCCGTGGGTTTCCGGGCGGAGCGGCACCGGCCTCGCGGCCGGCGCCGGGCGGTGATTGCCGACGCTTCCGGGGGTGAACGGACTCTGCACTGATTCCTGTTCGCGCTCGCACCCGGGGTTCATCCCGGAACATGGCGGCGTCCGTGAGAGGTGTGGCCGTGAGCACGGTTCACTCGGCGCGTTCGGTGCGCCCCGATCCAGTCCGAATTGACCAGACGCAGGCCGACGCCGGCGCCGCGGCGGCGCCCGACGCCGCTCCCGGGCGTGGCGCGGGGCTGAGCGAGCTGTGCTCGCGCCTGAAGCAGCGCGTCGGGCCGGAGCGGTTCGAGCGGTACTTCGCCAACGGGCGGGCCCTGCGGCTGGAGGCCGATGGGCTGTGCGTCAGGGTGCCCTCGGCGTTCATCGCGCGACTGCTTCAGGAGCGGTACGCCGGCGACATTGCACAGGCGACCGCGTCCGACGGGCGACCGGCGGTCGCCGTTCGGTTCGAGGTCGACCATGGTTCGCGCGGCTCGACGCCCGATGCGACGTTCGCTGGTCCGGCCGCGACGCCGGCCGCGCACCCGGCCGATCGTCGGGCCTCGGCGGGCAAGGCGCGGGCGCGGGGCGGTGCCCCGGCGGCGTCGCCCGGTCCCGCATCGCTGGCGAGCCTGGCGGAGTTCGAGGTGTTCGACGGCAACCGCCTGGCGTTCGAGGGTGCGATGGCGCTCGCCGGCGCCGGACGCGACGCCGGGCGGCAGACCACGGGGCTGCTGCTCATCGGCGGCTGCGGCACCGGCAAGACGCACCTGCTGCAGGGGGCCGTGGCGGCGCTGCGGACGTCGCGTTCCGGGGCCGCGGCGCGGGTGATGAGCGGCGAATCGTTCGCCAACGAGTTCATCGGGGCGTTGCGGTCGGGCCGGGTCGACGGGTTCCGCAAGGTGGTGCGTGCGCTCGATCTGCTGTGCATCGACGACGTGCACACGCTCGAGAGCAAGCCCGCGACGCAGCAGGAGCTGCGCAACACCATCGACGCGATCCGCCAGCGTGGCGGGGCCGTCGCCGCCTCGGCCCCGGCGCCGCTGCGGCAGTTCACGTCGCTGCGCGAGGCGCTGGCCTCGCGATTGAGCGGGGGGCTGTGCGCCACGCTGGGCGCACCCGATCGCGCCACCATGGCGCGGATCGCGGTGCGGTTCGCCGCCGGGCGGGGCTGGCAGCTGGAGGAGCCCGCGGCCCGGGAGCTGGTCGAAGCGGGACTGGAGAACGGTGCGCCCGCGACGGTGCGCGAGGTGCAGGGCATGGTGGTGCGGGTCGAGGCCGTGCACCGGCTGCTGGGCGCCGGCGAGCCGACCGTCGGCCTGCTCGGGGTGCAGCGGGCGCGTCGGGAGTTCGGGCGGGGCGGGCGCTCGGGCGCGCCGGCGGTGCGCCGGCCGGTGCGCGGGCAGGACGTGCTTCGGGCCGCGTGCGAGGCCCTGGGCGTTCAAGCCGAGGAGGTGATGGGCAACGGTCGGCACGCGCGGGTGGTCATGGCCCGCGCCGTCGCGACGGCGCTGTGCCGCAGGCTGACGACCATGAGCTTCCCGGAGATCGCCCGGGTGCTGGGCAGGCCCAACCACTCCACGGTCATCACCGCGCTGCAGCGCCTGCGCGGGCAGATCGAGGCGGGCGTGCGGATCAGCCTCGGCCCGGGGCGAGGCGAGCCCGCCGTCGGCGACCTGCTCGAAACCCTGGCGCAGCGACTGGCCGCCCAGGCCGGGGCGTAGACTCTCGCCATGCGGACGGGAGCGAACCGTCGATCGGCCGGCACGGCCGCGCTGCTGGCCTGCGTGCTGGGGCTGGCGCCGGCGACCGGCGCCGAGCGGCAGCCGCCGGGCGAGGCGCCGTCGCGCCAACCCGGAGAGCTGGACCGCCTGGTGGGGGCCATGCGGTCGCTGATGCTCTCGCGCGAAGGGCCGACGCAGAACGCGGTGCTGCGGTCGCTGCGTTCGCTGCGCGATCCGGAACTTGCGCCCCTGTTCGCGACGCTGGCCAGCGGCGTGACGCCGGTGCAGCGGCTGCACGGGGTGCTGGGCCTGGCCGAGCTCGAGGGCGGGTCGCTCGACCTGCTGCTGGTGCGGCGGCTGGAGCGGACCGCCGAGCGGTCGGTGCTGCTGCGGGCGGCGCTGAACGAGGGGCTGCTGCGCCCGGCGCAGGTCGAGGACGTGGCCCGTTGGACGGACCTGGAGCCGGCGCTGCTGCTGGCGCTGGCGTCGAGGATTCAGGCGGCCGGGCGGGCGGCGCCCGAATCCCGCGCGCGGGAGCTGTCGCTCGACGCCGGCCCGGCCGGCGCGGTGCTCGGCGGGCTGGTGCTGACGCTGGCGGGCGCCGGGCCGGAAGGGTTGTCGGTGCTCGAGCGGCGCGGGCCCGAACTGTTCGTGCCCGAGCAGCGCGAGGCGCTGCTGGCGGTGATGGACGAGTGCCGGCGGCTGGGCGTGCCGGCGGGCCGCGAGCTGGCGATGGACGCGCTCTCGAAGGTCTCCGGCGACGCCATGGTGCGCGACGAAGCGGCCCGGTTGCTGCTGAGCCTGCGCCCGGGCGAGGCGATCGCGGTGCGGCAGGTTGGCGCGGGGCTGGAGGCGACGGCCGATCTGGGCCAGCGCATCCGCGCTGCGCTGGCGACGCTGGAAGCGGCGCTGCGCCACGCCGGGCCGGCGACGCAGCCCGGCCTGCGACTGCCGGCGCACCTGGGCCGCACGATGTCGAGCGACCCCGAGCCGCTGATCGCGGCGAGGGGCGCCTG
>JAHCJH010000042.1 GCA_026126345.1 Phycisphaeraceae bacterium
GGTGGTCCTGGCGATGAGCGTGGCGTGGGTCCCGGTCGTGGCGGGGCAGCCGGGGTTCGCCGTACGGCCGCTGGAGCCGGCGATCGCCGAGGCCGCGGGCCAGCAGAAGCTGCTGGTGGTCATCTGCTCGACGAACAAGACGACGCAGCGCGTCAACGAGCAGGTTTGGTCGAACCCCGCCGTCGCTTCGTGGGTCCGGCGGCACGCGCTGGGCGTGTGCGTGACCGACGCCGCGACGTTCCAGTCGCTGAGCAAGGCGGGGCTGGCGCCGCTGCAGGGCGCGGGGTTCAAGGCCGACCCGCTGCTCTACAAAACCGGCAACGTGCTGCGGCTGTTCGGCAGCAACGGGCCGCAGTCGCGCTTCCAGCCTCCGGCGGGCGGGCCGAGCCCCGCGTCGATCGCGATGGCGCTGAGACTCGACTGGACGCTGCGCGGCTTCACCTCGACCGACGCCGGCTGGTACGCGGCTCACGTGGCGGCGATCGGGCCGGCGACCCCGCCGCCGGTGCGGGCCTTGGCCGGCATGGCCGAGACCGAGATCGCCGCCTTCGCCGATCCGGCCGCGGGGCCGGACGGCAAGACCGACGTGGCGGCGGTGTGGAAGGCCGCGCGCGCGGCGGCCAAGGCGGGCGACCTGAAGTCCGCGATCGGCGCGTACACCTGGCTGTGGGAGCAGGCGACGCGGCGCGACCCGGCCTTCGACGCCGCGGCCGTGTTCGTGCTGCCGGCCGAGATGGCCACGCTGGCGCAGCAGAGCCCCGCGGCCAAGAAACGGTTCGCGGCCTTGCGTGAAGCGATGCTGCCGGCGTTCGACGGCGCGGACCTGCCCGGGGTGTGCCACTACCTGATGATCGGGCGGGCCGTGGGCGATCACGTGGAGAACTTCGATTTCATCGACTCGGCGCTCAACGACCAGGACGCGCTGCTCATGATGCCCGCGGGCGACCGCCTGGCGTGGAACCTGGCGCTGCCGCGCCTGCACACCGCCGATCTGCTGTCGATGACCAGGACGCCCAACGCCTGGCTCGATCGGCTGGCCCAGCGCCTGGCGGGCGGACCGACCAAGCGCACGCCGGCGGAGCAATGGGACCGGTTCGCGGCCTTTGCCCGCTGGCTCGGCGCCCGCGACGGCTGCAGGATCTACGCGACGCTGCTGGTGGCCGGGCGGGCGGACGAGGCGCGTGCCGCCGCCGAGCGCACGCTGGAAATCGCCCCCGGCGCCGAGACGCGGCGAATGCTGGCGGCGACGGCGATCCTTGCCGGGCACGGCGGGGCGGTGCCGGCCGGCTGGCTGACCGAAGGCGACCCGCTCCGGGCGCACGCGAAATGAGCGGCACATGGGCGGGGGAAAGCGGCGCGCGCACACCGGCGAAGCGATCGCTGGTGACGTGGATGTCCTTGGCGCTGGCCGTCGTGGGCGTGCTGCTGCTGATTCAAGCGTTCTCGGCGCGGGGCAGGGCCGGCAGGCCCGCCGTGTTCGCGGACCTGACGCTGGCGCAGGCCCGGGCCGACGCGGCGGCGGGCCGTCGCGTGCTGCTGGTGGACTACTGGGCCGCGTGGTGCGGCCCGTGCCGGATGATGGACGAGCGGACCTGGAACGACCCGGGCGTTGCCGCCTGGGTGGCGCAGCACGCGGTGGCGGTGCAGATCGACGTGGACCGCAACGGCGACCTGGCGCGGGCGGCGTCGGTGTCGGCGATTCCGCTGGTGGTCGTCGAGATCGACGGGAACGTGGTCGAGCGGATCGTCGGGTTCGTTGAACCCGGGTCGATGCTCGCGCGGCTGCGGCAGGCGACGGGACGCTGACCCGAGTTCAAGGTCCGAGGCCCAGCGCCGCGGCGGCGATCCCGGGTGCGATGCCCACGAGCCTGACGGTTTTCTCCGGGCGCGTGTGGCCGGACTCGATCTGGACGTTCCGCGCCGCGACACCGAGCGCGCCGGCCAGGAGCGACCGGAGCGACTCGTTGGCGCGCCCGTCCTCGGGCGGCGCGGCGATGCGGACTTTGAGCCGGTCGGCGAGCGGGCCGGCGATGCCGTCGCGCCGGGCCCCGGGCACCACCTTGACCGCCAGCAGCGTGTCGGCTCCATCGGCGCGAAGGCAGGACGCGGTCATGCCCACGTGGGCCGCTCCGCCTGAGAGTCGATCAGCGACAACAGGGCCGGCAGGTCCTCATACCCCCGGACCAGCGCGGTCGCTCCGGCGCTGCGCAGCCGGTCGAAGTCTCCCCGCGTGCGAACGCCGACGAAGCCGATGCCCAGCCCGCGGCTGGTCTGCGCATCCCACACGCCGTCGCCGACGTACACCACGCCCCCCCACCGCCGGCGCGCGGCATCGAGGACGGCCGATTCCGCCGGGCCATCGGCCGCCGGCGGCTCGAGGTTCATGGCCCGCGCCGCGGCCGTGAGGATGATGCGCCGACGCGAGGGGTCGTCGTCGGCGTACGCGCCGGCGAAGTCGTCGAGCGCCAGGCCGGCCGCGCGCAGCTTGGTGAGCGCCGAGGCTCGCCACGCGCCGGTCGCCAGCCCGAAGCCCCAGCCGGCGCCCCGCATCGCGCGCACGCGTGCGAGCATCGGCTCCACCCCGGGCACGCGCGCGAACCGGTCCGGTCGCTCGGCGGCCTGGCGGCTCAACAGCGCGATGAACGCGTCGTGCACGGCCCGGACTTCCTGCTCCAGCGCCGCGCGCCCGTGGTGACGCCGCACGATCTCGTGGGTCAGGCCGGTGTCGGTGGCGTGGGCGTACCGGGACCAGTCGGTCTCGAACCCGCGGATCCCCAGCGCCGCATCCATCGCCTCGATGAAGCAGGCGTCGTCAACGCCGGTGGTCTGGAGCAGCGTGCCGTCGAGATCGAAGATGACCAGCGGCATGCGGGGGTTCGTTCGGGGCCGATCGGGCCGGCGGATCGGCAGAAATCGCCCAGGTTCTCGCGCCCGGCTGGCCGCGCCGGGGGCCTGGAGTAGAGTAGGAAGATCGGCTTCACAGGTGCTCCAACCCGATCCGCGCTGGGCGTAGCCGTGCTGTCAGCGGCTGCGGGCGCGGCGTTGACCGAGCGGCAGGCGCGGGCGCAGTTGCGCCCCGAACAGGTGCTGGTGGTGTACGACCGGAGAATCGCCGAGTCGCTCGCGGTGGCGGAGTACTACGCCGGGTCGGCCAAGGTGCCGGGGGGCGAGGGCAACCTTCCGGGGGTTCGGCCGGGCGTGGAGGTGTACAACCTCGAAACGTCGGGCGCGCCGCCGGCGACGTTCTTCGGCGCCAACATCGACCGGCAGATGTTCATCGACCGGCTGCGGTCCCCTATCCGCCAGGCGCTGAGCGTCAACAACCGCTGGGCGACCGTCCGGTGCATCGTGCTGACCAAGGGGTTGCCGCACCGGCTGATGGACTCGACCAACCAATTCATCGGCGATCAGCCGGGCGGCACGGCCGCGGCGTGGCAGGCGGGCAACCTGACGTGCGCCAGCGTGGACAGCGAGCTGACGCTGCTGTGGCAGAACCTCGAAGCGCAAGAGGCCGGGGGCGTGGGCGACAGCAAGGCCGATGGGGCGATCCTGAACCCGTACTTCCGCAAGACGCTGCCGATCGACGGGTGGGCGACGCGGTTCATCCAGTCGAACAAGAGCTTCCAGGCCGCCGGCACGACCCCGGCGACCGGTCCGGGCATGTACTGGTCGGCCCTGGTGCCGAACTTCGTGACGGTGCCCGCGTCGGTTCACACGACGCCGGGCGACATGTACCTGGTCTGCCGGCTCGACGGGCACACGGTGGCGGACGTGCGCGCGATGATCGATCGGGCGCAGAACCTGGTGTACACGGTGGCGACGGCGACGGCGGTGATCGACGAATCTGGCTCCAACGGCGTCGCCGACTCGGCGCGGAACGGCGAGTTCGATAACCAGGGCGTGGACGAGGTCTGCGGCGGCGACGATTACGAGCAGACGCGCGACGCCCTGGTCGCCGACGGGCGCTACCGGCGCGGCCCGGCCGATTCACCCCCGGCGGTGGTGTACGACGCCGCGAGCGGCGCGGCGAACTTCTGCGTCGGGCCGCTGATTCCGTACAACGGCGAAGGGAGACTGGTGAGCACGCCGGTGGTGCTGATCACCAGTTACGGCAACAACCACCAGGGCACGCAGCCGGGGCAAGGCGTCGGCTCGCAGCCGCCGGCGGGCTCGTCGTACGCGCAGAGCTTCACGCTGGCGCCCGGGGCGATCTTCAACTCGATGGAGTCGTACAACTGCCGGAGTTTCGGGGGTCTGGGGGGCTACCTGGGCCAGCAGCAGGCGGCGGACTTTCTGGCATCGGGGGGCACGTTCGCGGTGGGCGACGTGTTCGAGCCGCTGGCGGCGCACGTGCCGGACTCGCTGATGCTGGCGCGGAACTTCCTGCTGGGCAACCTGTCGTGGGCCGAGGCGGCGTGGTCGTCGATCCCGGTGCTCAGCTGGCAGACGATCGTCGTGGGCGATCCGCTGGCCCGCCCGGCGCGGACCAGCGAAGACCGCGACGGCGACGGGAAGATCAGCGTGGACGATCTCTACGCGTTCGTCGCGGCGCCGGCGGACCTGAACCACTCCGGGAGCGTCACCAGCGCCGACCGCCAGTTCGTGGATGACGCCGTGCGGATCGGCGAACGCGCGGGCATGAAGGGCCGTCAGCGGCCCTGAGCCTTGCCGGTGCGCCCCGTGGTGCGCGGCGCGAAGATCGCGGTGGGCTTGCCCAGCGCCTTGCCCGGCTTGTGCGGCCCGGCCTCGACGCGCGCCAGGGCCGAGCGGGCGTTGGCGAGGCTGAACTCGGTGCCGATGAACCGCCGGCCGTAGTGCACGGCCATGACGGCCGTGGTGCCCGAGCCTGTGAACGGGTCGAGCACCAGATCGCCCGGGTTGCTCGTGGAGAGCACCACGCGCTCCAGGTACGCCTCGGGCAGCTGGTTGTCGTGGTACGAGCGCCGTTCCTTGTTGTTGCCCTGCACGCGCCCCCAGTACTGGCCGTACCACACGTCCATGGGCACGCGCATGCCCGGGGGCATGCCGTCGCGCTTGTTCTGCGTGCGCGGGTCGAAGTAGGTCGTGGCGCGGTCCGAAGGCTCGAGCACCGGAAGCGGGTTCCACGTCCGACGCTCGGGCGACTTGACGAAGCACAGCGCGTGCACCTTGGAGTTGATGAACCCCCCCGTGCGATTCTGCCCGAAGCGGTAGTGCCAGATGCACCAGTTGGCCATCGGCATGCGCAGCTGGTCGCGGACGAACACCACGATGTCCGCCGCCGTGTCGTCGGGGATGTTCACCCACATCGTGCCCGTCGGCTTGAGCGCCCCGGCGCAGATGGTCAGCCAATCGCGCGTGAACTGCAGGTAGTCCTCGCGGGGCAGGGCGTCGTTCCACTGGTCGTACGCGCGGTTCCAGTTGAACGGCGGATCGGCAAAGACCAGGTCCACCGCCTGGGCACGAACCTCGGGCAGGCCGGGCAGGATCCTGCGGCAGTCGCCGACCCAGATACGGCAGGCGCCGCCGCGGCTGGACAAGGGGCCGACCGTCGTCTCGGCCGGCGCGGGCCGAGGCTGTTTCGGCGCGACCTCGACCACGCGTGCGTTGCGGACTCGGGGCATCGGCCGGATGGTAGAAGCCGCGCGGGTCGCCGAAACCCGATGGGCGCCGGGCTTCCCAGCTTCTCGCCAGCGTGCGAAACCTGTCGGTTGCGTCAGGCCCCCGTCGGGGCCAGCGGGTTGATGCGCGGCGTGGGATCGCCGTGCGTCGCGACAATGGCCGCGGCCATTCGGAACAGCGTCTTCCAGTCGCCGCCGCCCGCCGCGCCGCGGCAGGCCCGCGCCGCCAGTGCCAGGCGCGGCCGCAGGCCGACCCCGGTCGGCTCGAGCCACAGCGAGGCGAGCATCGCCGGGCGATCCGCCGGGCCGCCCCGGCGGACCCCGTCGGGATCAATGACGACCAGCGTCGGCGGCCGCCCGGACTGGTCGATGACGATCAGGTTGGAGGGCTTGCAGTCGCGGTACCGCAGTCCCGCGGCGGCGATGCCGGCGACCAGTTCGCCGGCGGCGGCGGCCAGGGCGTGGGCGCGGGTGGCCGGCGGGTTGTCGGCCCAAGCGTGCAGCAGGGTGGGGCCGTCGATCGCCCCGAAGACCGCCAGCGCGACGGGTCCGGACTCGCACCGGGCCCGGCACAGCGCCAGAGCCGGCGCGACGGGAACGCCCGCCCGCTCAAGCCGGCGCGCCCCTCGAAACTGCCGCCGCAGTGGCAGGACCCCCAGCAGGAGCCGGAGCCGGTCGCGCCGGCGTTCCAGCCGCACGGTCTTGACGACCACGGCCTGCCCGAGCAGTGTTCCGGCGTGGACGCTGCGCCGGTCCTGCCGCTTGAGCAGCCGCCAACTGTCCAGTCGCGTTCGACCGAGCGCATCGGACCACCGGCCCGGGTCGGTGTCGCGGCAGCGCAGCGTGCGCACGTCCTGCAACGGGCCGAGCATCCGGCCGCTCACGGGGCACGGTCCCGCGGCCCGGCGCGAACCAGTTCGATGAGGGCCACGTGCTTGGCGGCCGACGCGATGCACGCGCTGCTGGCCGCCAGCCAGCCCGGCCACCCGTCGAGGAACGATCGTTTGACGATGAGCTGCTTGAGGAACGCCCCGCACGGCGAGACGACCAGCCGCAACGGCCCGGATCGCTTGCCCGCGGCGTGCAGCTCGTCGGCGCTGATGCGGCCGTACTGGACCTGCTTGTGCAGGAACTCGATGAAGGTGCTGATCGAGTCGTGCCGCAGCACGCCGTCGAGACGCAGCGGGCGCACGGTCGGGTCGGCCGGGGTGAGCACGTCGTGCGGGTCGCGGCCGGCCCAGCGGGCCGAGCCGGCGCGCACCAGTCGCGTGCGCCACTCGGGCTGCCAGGCGTGGCGCAGCGGGCGCTGGCGGTAGTACACCACCCGGCGCACGGCCATGGCGGTGGCCGAGGGCTCGCCGGAGGCGAACGCGCGCCGGATGGACTCGGCCAGGTCGGGCTGGACCGACTCGTCGCTGTCGAGCGAGAGGATCCACGGCTGGCGGCAGGCCTCCAGGGCCAGCTGCTTGGTGCGGATGTGGCCGAGCCACTGCGTGTGCTCGACGCGCACGTGGCGCGACCGCAGCAGGTCGATCGTGCCGTCGGTCGAGCCGTTGTCGAGCGCGACGATCTCCGCGGCCAGGTCGCGCACGGAGTCCACCGTGGCGCCGATCGTGCCGACGTTGTTCCTGCACACGATGGCCACCGAGAGCGGGAGCGGCATCGCCGCCGATGGTATCAGCGCCGGGCGATCGGCCCGGGCGCTCAGGCGGCGCTGGCGGCGCTGGCGTGCCGCTCGGCCGCGGCCGCGGCGCGCTGCATGCCGCGTCGGCGCGAGGGTGGTCTCGGCCCGCCTGCTGGGCGGAACGCCCGGGGGCCGAGGTGGACGCGAGGTAGTGCCGCTCGACGCCGGAACCGATGCGGGAGAGCAGTTCGTGGGTGATGGTGCCGGCGGTGCGTGCCAGGGTGGGCAGGTGGTTGGGCGCGCCGCGGGTGCGGCCCACGAGCTCGACCTCCGCGTTGACGGCGCCGAACCGCTCGGGCAGGTCGGTCACGTCGACGGTGATCTGGTCCATGCTCACGCGCCCGACGATCGGCGCGAAGACCACGTCGCCGTCGGCGCCCGACGCGTCGCTCACCGGCACGCGCAGCCACGGGCGGCCCGTCAGGCCAACCGAGCCGACGTTCCCCAGCGAGATCGGAAGGCCCGCGGCGTACCCGGTGGGGACCAGCGCGATGCGGCTGGGCCGGCGGGTGACGAACGTCTTGCCGTAGCCGACCGGCCAGCCCGCGGGCACGTTCTGCACGTGGGCGATGCGCGACACCCATCGCACCGCCGGCTCCAGGCTCGAGGCCTGGCGTGCGAACTGAACGCCGGGGGCCGCCATGTCGTCGAGGCCGTAGCCGTAGAGGCCCTGCCCGACGCGCACCATGGTGCCGTGCAGCGACGCCGAGCGGAGCAGGGCGGCCGTGTTGGCGGCGTGGACCGCGCAGTGGCCGTGCCCGCGCTCGGCGGCGCGGGCCAGCAGCGGCTTGATGCGCTCGATCCAGAGACGGAATCGGCGCGCCTGCTCGTCGGTGAACTCGCTGTCGGCGGCGGGGCTGGAGAAGTGCGTCATGACGCCCGCCAAGCGCAGGCGGGTCGCGTTGACGATGGTCTCGACGATGCGCTCGGCCTCTTCGCCGAGGCAACCGCCCCGGGACAGGCCCGTGTCGAGCTGCACGTGGCACGACAGGGTGACGCCCATGCGCGTCGCGAGGCTGGCGAGGTCGCCGGCCTGGGCGAGGTTGTGGACGACCAGGTGCAGCCGCGAGCGGCTGGCCAGTCGGTAGAGCGCATCGGCCCGTTCCATCTGGTGAACGGGCATCAGCACCAGGATGGGCGTCTCGATGGGCAGGTCGGCCAGGGCCCGGGCCTCGTCCAGGCTGTAGACCGACAGCAGGTCGGCGCCGACGGACTCCAGCCGCTTGGCGATGCGGGCGGCGCCCATGGCGTAGGCGTCCTGCTTGATCACGCCGCACAGGCGGACCTTGCCGGCCCCGCCGGTGTCCAACATCTGACGAAGGGTCGCGACGTTGCGATCCACGGCGCCAAGGTCGATCTCGAGTCGGCTGGTGGTCAAGGGGCGCTCCAACGGGCGGCGCGGGAAATCGGGATCGCCATGCCGCCGGACGGCGGCCGTTCCAGGGCATTTGTATCGACTGCCGTTCGATCCTACGATGAATCCCGGCACGGGGCCGGGGTGGGCGTGTCCGAACCCTCGCTCCGCACCCGGTCCGGCGGCCACGCGCCGCTGATTCCCGACGCCCGCTCCCAACGACTATGAACTCGACCAACCCCTCCACGGTCCCCAACTCCGACGCGCCCGCCGCCGAAACGGCGACCCCCGAAGCGCACGGCCAGCTCATGCCCCACGCCCCGGCCAAGGGGGACCTCTACGACGACTCGGTGCTCAACTTCGAGCAGCTCGGCCTCCGGTCCAGCGTGCTCAAGGGGGTGAAGGAAGCCGGGTTCGAACGGCCGACGAAGATCCAGGCCATGCTGATCCCGCCGATCATGGCGGGCAAGGACATGCTCGGGCAGGCCAAGACCGGCTCGGGCAAGACGGCGGCGTTCGCGCTGCCGCTGCTTCACGCGTTGGACAAGGATGCGCAGTTCCAGGCCCTGGTGCTGGTGCCCACGCGCGAGCTGTGCGTTCAGGTGGCCCGGGAGGTCAACGAGCTGGGCAAGCACACGCCCATCAAGGCGGCGGCGGTGTACGGCGGCGAGCGGATCAACCAGCAGGTCGAGACGATCAAGCGCGGGGCGCACATCGTCGTCTCGACCCCCGGACGGCTGATGGACATGATGGAGCGGGGGTACGTCCACCTGCGGGCGATCAAGCACGTCGTGCTGGACGAGGTGGACCGGATGCTGGACATCGGCTTCCGCGAGGACATCCGCCGGATCCTCAAGCAATGCCCCAGCGAGCGGCAGACGGTCTTCGTTTCGGCCACGCTTCCCGAAGAGGTCGAGCGCCTCGCGCGGGGGTATTCGAAGAACCCCGAGCGGGTGATCGCCATCGCCAAGGGCGCGATGACCACGGCGGCGGTGCGGCAGTTCTACCTGGCCGTGCAGCCGTGGGACCGCCGTCGGCTGCTGCTGCACCTGCTCACCCACGAAGAGCCGGCGCTCACCGTGGTCTTCTGCCGGACCAAGCGCACCGTCGACGAGCTGGCCGAGTTCCTGGTGCGGCACAAGATCGACGCGCACCCGATGCACGGCGACATGTACCAGTCCAAGCGGAACAAGGTCATCGAGAAGCTGCACAAGGGCGACCTCTCGGTGCTCGTGGCCAGCGACCTGGCGGCCCGCGGGCTGGACGTCGACGGCATCACGCACGTCATCAACTACGACATCCCCGAGGACGCCGAGGTCTACGTGCACCGCATCGGCCGCACCGCCCGCATCGGGCGCGAGGGCGTCGCGTGGACTTTCGTCATGCCCGACCAGGGCGAGCTGCTCACCAATGTCGAGAACCTCATCAACGCCGAGGTGCCCAAGCTCGACTACCCGGACTTCAAGCCCTCGCCGCCCCCGCCCGGGCGCGTGGCGCTCCAGCCCGGCGGACCCGTGAGCGAGGCCAAGGCCAACCAGTTCAACCGCTACGCCTTCAGCGCGACCCCCCCGCTGCCGGTGGTGGCCAAGGAAACCGCCAAGGCCGCGGCCGACCCGCGCTTCCCCGGCGGCGTCGTGCCCAGCAAGCTGCCGCCCAAGCGGATGTTCGGCAAGGTCAAGACGGCCCACGGGATGAAGCAGGCGATCGACGCCACGCTCAAGACCGACCCGCCCCCGCCGCCGAAGCCCGACGCGCCGTGACCGGCGGACCGGCCCCCGGCTCTATCATGCGGGCATGTCGCTGACGCCCCCGCCTCACCCGCCGAGCATCCGCACCCTGCTGGACCTCACGGGCATCCCCACCGCCGCGGGGCGCGAGCAGCGCGTCATCGCGTACATCGAGCGGTGGACCGCCGCACGCCCGGCCCTGCGGCTGCGCCGCGACGCGGCCGGCAACCTCGTGATCTCCATGAAACGCCCGCCGAGGCCCGCCCGGGCCGGCGATGGGCCGCTGTTCATCACCGCCCACCTGGACCACCCGGCGTTCGTCGTCGAGCGCATCGTCGCGCCGGGAACCCTGGAACTGTCGTTCCGGGGCGGGGTGAACGAGGTGTACTTCGCCGAGGCGCCGATCACCCTGCACCTGGCCGATGGGCGCACGGCCGCGGCCACGCTGATCGACAAGGCCCCGGCGAGCACGCCCGCCGGGCAGCACTACCTGGCCGAACTCGCCGACGCCGATGAACACATGGCCGACTCGGTCGCCGTCGGCGACGTGGCGACCTGGCTGCTCCTTCCGCCGGAGATCGACAACGACGGCGTGCTGCACACCCCCTGTTGCGACGATCTGGCGGCGGCCGCGGCGGCCCTGGCGGCGATGGAGGAGATCCTGGCGCGCCGCGCCGCGGGCGCCGTGGTGCAGGACGTGCGGCTGCTGTTCACGCGGGCGGAGGAGATCGGCTTCGTCGGCGCGATCGCGGCGGTGAAGCGGCGGACGATCCCGCGGGGGGCGCGGGTGGTGGCCCTGGAGAACAGCCGCGCCTCGCCCGATGCGCCGGTGGGCGGCGGACCGATCGTTCGGGTCGGTGATCGGCTAAGCGTCTTCACACCGTGGCTGACGGCGGCGTGCGCCCAGCGGGCCGAGGAACTGTTCGGGGGTCCGTCGGCGCCGACGGCCTCGCAGACGGTCAGGTCGTCGCCCCCGCGTCCGTGGCAGCGCAAGCTGATGTCCGGCGGCGCGTGCGAGGCGAGCGTGTTCTGCATCGCCGGGTACGACGCGACGTGCCTCTGCCTGCCGCTGGGCAACTATCACAACATGGCGCACCTCGACGCGGTGCAGGCCGGGACGTACGACGCCGCGAAGCTCGGCCCGCCCCGCTGCGCCCGCGAGTTCATCCACACACGGGACTACCTGGGGCTGGTCGACCTGCTTGTGGGCCTGGGCGAGCGGCTGCCGGGGCCTGGCAAGGCCGGCGGGCTTGGCGAGCGGTTCGAACGGCTGTACACGGAGCGCGCGTTTGTGCTCGGGGGCGCCACCGCCGGCGCGCGAGCGGCTCGGGCTTCGGCAACCGGCTCACGGACCGGCCGCGGCGTCCGGACTGCGGTTCGCGCGAAGCGCTCGGCACGGGCTCGCGGGCGTCGGCGCTGAACTTTGGCGTCACTTCTTCTTGAACGGGTTGGGAATGGGCAGGCTGTCGATGACCTTGCCCGGGGTCTTGAGGAAGAAGTCGCGCACCTTGCCGCCGAATCGCTTGGCGAACAGGTCGGGCGCCACGTCGTAACGCATGTCGCCGTCGCCGGACTGGCGCACGCGGAAGGGCACCAGCAGTTCGCGCTGGAGTTCCTGGGGCAGGCCCCGGTTGAGCAGGCCGCCGATGCCCAGGTCGATCCCGCCGAGCACCTTCCCGGTGAATTCGTCGGACACCTGCGTGAACGGGATCCACAGCACCACCTCGCTGGAGTCGCGCACGAGATCGATGGTTCCGCTGGTCTCGCAGACGAATTCACCCAGCGGCACCTTGACGTCGTTGAATGTCGCCACGCCGCGGTTGATCACCACGTCGAACGGCGCCATGCGCTGTCCGACGACGCCGTCGACCTTCTGGTTGAACCCCTTGAGCAGCTGCTTGACGGCGCTGCTGCTGACGGTGAACCGCGCGGTGCCGATGTCGACCCGGAGCGTGCCGTGGAACTTGGCCATGTCGCCGTCGAGCGGCACCACCAGGTCGCTGCTGGTGACGCTGCCCGGGCCGTCCTGGCGCGTCTTGTAGACGCTGGAGACCGAGACGATCCGCTTGAACAGCCGCTCGCCCAGCGATTGGCTGATCTCCACGATCTGGACCTTCAGCCCGGGGGTCGAGCCGCCCGGGCCCGATGCCACGGGCGCGCCGCCCAGGGCCAGCGTCCCGCCGGCACCCGTGCCGGACAGGTTCACGATCGCCCGGGGCGAGTCCATGGCGGCCGACAGCGTGCCGCTGTTGCGGCTGAAGCCGTTGAACCGGGCGGTGAAATCCATGCTCGGGCCCAGCCCGTCGCGGAGCACGCCGCGCTGGCGCGCCAGGCCGTCGAGCACCGCCGTCGGGAACGACTGGATCTCGGAGGACCCGGTGATGACCGGCGCACCGGTGGGGCTTCCGCCGGCGTCGGCGAGGTTCTGCACCACGAAATCGGCCTCGACCTTTCCTTCGAGATCGGAGAGGTCGCTCCTGACGTTGGCGATGCGCGCCAGAGCCTGCACGGAGCCGTCGGGCTTGGCCGCGAGCGACACGCCGGCGTTCTGCAGCACCGCCGACCGCTGCACGAGGTTCGTCGGGGCCTTGCGGTTGCCCAGAGCGCCGACGATGTTCTGCACCGCGCGCCCGGGGTCGAACCCGCCGCGGGGCCCTTCGTCCGGGCGTGTTTCTTCCTGCCAGGAGATCGCGGCGCGCGGGATCAGGACCTTGGCGGCGACGTCGAACAGGCCGGGCTTCAGCGGCCCGGTCACGCCCGAAGCGCTGTCGGCCAGGCTGACGACCAGACGCTCGATCTCCACGTCGATCAGCGTGGCCCCGACAAGGGTGATGACGGCGGTGGGGTCGGTGTTGCCCGGTCGGGCCAGCAGGTACTGGTTTGCCCAGGCGGGCTCGATCTGCCAGCGGGCGACCGCCGGTCCGAGGATGCGCGCCGCGCCGCCGGACGCTTCGAACTTCCAGTCGCGTGCCGTCAGCAGCCGGCTGTCGAGGTCCAAGAGCACGCTGGTGGCGCCCTGGCCGTTGTCGCGCCGCGCCTTGAACGTCAGCGTGGCGTTCTCGCCCAGCGCCCCGGAGACGTACCCCGGCCGCCCAAGCAACTCGTCCGCCAGGGCCGAGCGCAAGTCCTTGACCGACACGTCGGCGCTCATCGGCCCGTCCGGCGTGAGCGAGGCCTCGGCGCGCAGCGTCGCCACCTCGTCGAGCTGGCCGGCCGGCGACCGTCGCACCACCAGGCCGGTCAGCAGGCCGGTGATCGGCTTGCGCGGACCGCCCTTGACCAGGGCGGCCAGCGGGACGGCGCCGGAGCCGGCGACGTTGCTCAGCCCGCCGCTGATGGTGCTCTGGCCGACGCGGAGGTTCTCGACCGTCAGCGGCTGGTCGATGTCGATCGAGGCCTTGATCGCCCGGTCGCCCACGGCGGCGCCGTCAACCTCCAGCGTCCCGGCCAGCAGCGGCACGTCCACCGGCTCGACGCGCACGGACACGCGCGAGGTCGCCGGCAGGCGCAGGTCGCGCAGCGACGTCTCGTCGGCCCCGAACGCCAGCAGCAGCGACCGCGCCGACTCGGCGCTCATGGTCGAATCGGCCCGGGCCGCGGCCAGCCGCAGCGACGTTCCCAGCTCGGCGCCGGCCTCGGCGGTCAAGACCGCCGAGCCGATCGTCAGCGCGACGGATTGCGTGGCGTCGGCGCCGGTGAGCCCCAGGCCCACGTTCACCCGTTCGCCCGCGACGCCGGCGATCAGGTCGGCGTTGCCGGCGCCCAGCGCCGCCACCAGAGCCGTGGGCACCTCGGTCAGGTCCACGCGCCCGCTCACGCGGGCCGACCCCAGGCCCGCCAGCTTGGCCCGGCCCGCCGGGGGTGTGCCCAGCCCGTCGACCGTCAGGTCGCCGGTGGATCGCAGCGACCGCCCGCGCGAACTCAGCCGCCCGTCCAGCACGGCGCACAGCGGTTGCCCCGGCGCGATCGTCACGTTCGCCGTCAGCGCTTCGACGCCCAGCGGCTCGCCCGGGCCGCCCCCGGCGCCGCGACGCGGCGTGACGGTCGTTCCGCCGTACTGAAACGCCAGGTCGCCCTGGGGCGGTTCGCCGCTGGGACGGCCGTCCTTGAGCGGCATCGACAGGCGTGTCGAGGTGATGCGCATCGGCCCGGCGCCGTCGATCGTCAGCGGCGGCTCGCCGGCACGGGCGAGCACGCGCCGCGCCAGCGGCGTGGTCGCGTCGATCGAGACCGAGAGCCCCCGCTCTCGCGTTTCCAGCAGCGCCGGCGTCATGCGCCAGGCCGACTGCACGCGCACGTTGGCCGATTCCACGCTCACGTCGATGTCCGTCGCGTCGGGCACGCCGGGCGCGGGCCGGGCGGTGAGCGACGCGTCGAGCGTCGGCCCGAGGTCGGCGCGCGCATCCAGCGGCGTGTCGAGCGCCGCCAGGAACGGCGCCAGCACGTCGGCCGACACGCCCTTGGCCGCCAGCGTCCCCGCGACCGACGCCGGCAGGCCCTGCACGGGGCGGCCTTGTGCATCCAGCAGTCCCGTCAACCGCATCGCCAGTTCGAACGACCCGGCCGACCGCCCGTCGAGCGTCGCCGACGCGGCCCCCGTGACGTCCAGTCCCTGGGCCAGGTCGGCGGTGCGCAGGCGCGATTCCAGCGGCGACAACGCGATCGTCCGCCGCGCCGATCCCGGCGCATCGCCCGGGACGGTGATCGTCGCGGCCCCGGTCTTGAGCGTGACGTCCATCGAGGCGCCGCGCAGGTCGGCGCCGGCGTCGGTGCTCGCGGCCAGGGATGTCACGGTCAACTCGAGATTGGGCGCTTGCTCGAGGGCGATTCCGCCGCGCTGCAAACCGGCCCGCACGGCGGGAAGGTCGGCGATGAAGGCCGTGGAGCGCAGGCGGATCCACCCGGGTTTGAGGGCCGAGACGCGCCCGGCGTTGACGGCCAGGGACAGATCGGCCGAGGTGTTCGGGGAGCTGATCACCAGCCCGGCCGTGGACGACCTGGTGGTGCCCTCGGCGGTGATGGTGGCGTCGGCGGTGTCGCCCAGCCCCCCGGCCAGCGCGCCGCCGAGGCCGAGCGTTGAATCGAGCATGCGCACCGGAGCGCGATCGGCGGTGAGCTTGAGGCTCACCTTGGCGGCGTCGGGGGTCACGACGCCCGCGGCGTCGGAGAACTCGAGCACCGTCATCGACAGTTCGATGGCGCCCGGCGGGGCCGGGGGGGCGGATCGGTCGCCGGTGTTGACCCGGCCCTTGAGTGCCGCCTTGAGCGTCGCGGGGCCGGTGCTGGTGAACTCGGCCGTGCCGACCAGATCGGTGATCGACGACGTGCCGAGGGTGCGCCCGTCCTGTTGCTCGGTGTAGGTGATCTGCGAGGCGCCCAGCTCGATCGCGACGCTGTAACCAGTGGGAACGGCCGCGGGCTTGGCCGGGGCGGCGGCCTTGGGCGTGCGGGCCTGCAGCGCTCGCGACAGGTTGCTGGACCGGCGGCCCTGGGCGTCGATGGTCTCGACGATCACCAGGTCGGCCGTCGCCTTGATGGTGCGCAGGTCGCGCGGGCCCCCGAGGAGCCCCCACAGGCCCACGGGCGCCGAGGCTGTCAGCGTGCCGACCTTCTTGCCGGATTCGTCGAGCACGTCGATCGACTCGATCGTCAGCGGCGCGCCCCACCCCAGCGAGACCTTGCCCACCTTCAGCGAGCCCTGGAACTGATCCGCGAACGCGCGCTCGATGATGCCCGGCGCCATGCCCGACGCGATCACCGGCACCAGCACGTACGCCAGCAGCAGCAGCCCCAGCAGCGCGGAGCCGGCGATGATCAGGATCTTGCGGGTTCGGTTCGAGCGTGCGCCTGCGTCCACGGCCGGCTCCTTGTGACCGATGGGCGCGGCACTGGTCTGCACCTGCCCCGGGTGCTGACTCTACCCCGCCGGCACGCGGGCCGGCGCGGCGCACGGGACGACCGCCCCCCGATCGGGCGAGCGTCCGCCGCGCCGTTGCGGGGCGCTGCGGGAGCGTCCCGAACGCTCCGGGAGCATCAGGCCTTGTCGGACTTGCTGATGTGCCACTCTTCCAGTTCGACCGGCGCCTGGCGGCCGAAGATGGTGACCAGCACGCGGACCAGCCCCTTCTCGGGCAGCAGTTCGTCCACGGTGCCCTCGTAGCCCTGGAAGGGGCCTTCCTTGATGGTGACGGCCTCGCCCTTCTCGAACACCATCTTGATCTGGGGCTGGTCTTCGACGCGCATCGACGCGGCCTGCATCTTCTCGATCTCGTGCATCTTCATGGCGGTGGGGCGGCCCTTGGTGCCCACGAAATCGCCGACGCCGGTCGTTTCCTTGATGAGGAAGAACACGTCCTGCGGGATGCGCCCGTCGTCCTCGAGCTTCATCTCGACGAACACGTAGCCGGGGTAGAGCTTGTTCTCGGTGATGCGCTGCTTGCCGCCCTTGATCGTCTTGGTCTTCTCGGTGGGCACCAGGATGCGCTTGACCAGGTGGTCCATGTGCTCGATCTGCACCTTGCGGAGCAGGGTGTCGCGCACCGACGTTTCCTTGTTGCTCGCGACGCGGAGCACGAACCAGTTCATCCCCTCGTGCACCATCGGGTCGTCGGGCTTCATCACGGCGTTGGGGTGCACGCCGCCGGTCGCGGCGGGTGCGGGCGCGGCGGTGGCGCTCGGCACGCTGGCGGGCTGGGTCTGGTCCTGGTGCTGGGTCATGGCGTTGCCCCGTGGAGCGGCGGGCCTGCGGTCAGGCCGTGGCCTTCTGGATGACGTCGATCTGCGTGAAGAACAACTGGAGCAGGAAGTCGAAGATGAACAGCACCGCCGCGATGAAGAAGAAGCCGATGATCACGACCGTGGTGCTGCCCATGAGTTCCTTGGGCGTGGACCAGTTCACCTTCTTCATCTCGTAGTCGGTGGCGACGAGGAAGTCGACGGTGGAGTGGCGCGTGCCGGCGAGCCAGTAGGCCAGCACGGCACCGACGATGATGATCAGGCCGGCCACGCCGCCCTGGACGTACAGCGGCTCGACCGGCGGAAGGGCCGCGGGCTTGGTGGCCGCGGCGCTGGACGTGGGGGCCGCGGCGTCGCCCGCGACGAGCTTGCGGACCAGGGCGATGTCGAACTTCTCCTGCATCCGGACCGAGTCGAGGCGGGCCGCGCGGTCCTCGGCGCTGAAGGTGCCGATGGTGGCGGTGCCGATGACCTGCTCGGGCCTGGTGCTGTCGACGCGCCCGACGAGCGAGACCTGGCTGCCCGGGGCGGGCGCGGGCCCCTGGATCTCCGAGAGCGAAACGACGTAGGAGCTCTTGGGGAGCTTGTCGACGATGACGCCCATCTGCTTGGCGACCCAGCCGGCGGTCGTGAGCGTCGCGATGCCGATGAGGCACGCGGTCATGACGCGCATCCAGTAGCCTTGTCCGGGTTTGATGATGCCGAGAGCCATTGGAGAGTTCCGGGTCTGGGCGCGCCGGGGCGCCGTGCGGGGCGCACCGTCGCGTCGATTGTCAAGCACGCCGGGAGGGACTTGAACCCGCAACCTGCGGATTTGGAATCCGCTGCTCTACCAGTTGAGCTACCGGCGTGTGGGGGGTGCGTGTTACTTGCGCTTGATCTTGTGGAGCGTGTGGCGGCGCAGCCGGGGGCTGTACTTCTTGAAGCCCGCCTTGACCTTCTCGGCGATGCCGCCCTTGACGTTGATTTCGGTGCGGTAGTTCAGATCGCCCGTCTCCGTGCACTGGAGCCAGACGAACTCACGAGCCTGCGACTTTCCCTTGGCCATGGGTCACCTTCTCTTACGCTGCCGGGCCCCGGCGTGTGCCGCCGGAGGCCGATGTCTCTCGTCGTCGACCGGTGGACCGCCGGGTCCCTCGGCAAAGCCGGCCCATCGGGGGGTACCCGATGGGCCGGTAGTGGTTCGTGATCACAGGTCCCGTCCCGTTGGGTCTGGCGCGGTCTTCGGGGCCGATGCCCCTCCATCCCGCCGGACGGGGGTCCTGCTGCATGTCGCCGCCGGAAGCCCGGCGGCGGGGATCAGGCGATGATCTCGGTCACGACGCCCGAACCCACGGTGCGGCCGCCCTCGCGGACCGCGAAACGCACGCCCTTCTCCATCGCGACGGGCTTGTCGCCCAGGTCGACCTCCAGCAGGACGTTGTCGCCCGGCATGCACATCTCGACGCCGGCGGGGAGCTTGACCGAGCCGGTGACGTCGGTGGTGCGGAAGTAGAACTGCGGCTTGTAGCCGGAGAAGAACGGGGTGGTGCGGCCGCCCTCGTCCTTGCTCAGGACGTAGACCTCGCCCTTGAACTTGGTGTGGGGCTTGATCGAGCCGGGCTTGCAGATGACCTGGCCGCGCTCGATCTGGTCCTTCTCGATGCCGCGGAGCAGCAGGCCGACGTTGTCGCCCGCCTGGCCCTGGTCGAGGGTCTTCTGGAACATCTCGACGCCGGTGACGACCGTGGTCTTGTTCTCCTTGTGGAGACCGACGATCTCAACGCCCTCGCCGACCTTGCAGACGCCGCGCTCGATGCGGCCGGTGGCGACGGTGCCGCGGCCCTTGATCGAGAAGACGTCCTCGACGGCCATGAGGAAGGGCTTGTCGATCTCGCGGGTGGGCTCGGGGATGAAGGTGTCGATGGCCTCGAAGAGGTCGTCGATGGGCTTGCAGATCTTGTCGTCCTTGGGGTTCTCAAGGGCGGCCTTGGACTGCCCGCGGATGATGGGGGTCTTGTCGCCGGGGAAGCCGTACTTGTTGAGCAGGTCGCGGATCTCGGCCTCGACGATCTCGAGCAGCTCGGGGTCGTCGACGAGGTCGACCTTGTTGAGGAAGACGACGATGTGGGGCACGCCGACCTGGCGGGCCAGCAGCACGTGCTCGCGGGTCTGGGGCATGGGGCCGTCGGCGGCCGACACGACCAGGATCGCGCCGTCCATCTGCGCGGCGCCGGTGATCATGTTCTTGACGAAGTCGGCGTGGCCCGGGCAGTCGACGTGGGCGTAGTGGCGCTTGGTCGTCTCGTACTCGGTGTGCGACGAGGCGATCGTCACGGTCTTGTTGGCGTCGCGCACCGTGCCGCCCTTGGTGATCTCGGCGTACGACTTGATCTGACCGCCGAACCGGGCGGCCGAGCGGGCCGAGAGCGCCGCGGTGAGCGTCGACTTGCCGTGGTCGATGTGACCGATGGTGCCGACGTTGACGTGAGGCTTGGTGCGAGTGAACGTGCCCTTGGCCATGACTGAAAACCTCCGAGTGATGCCGACGTGTCGTCGTGCTGGTGTGCTGCCGTTCGCCGAATACCCGTCCAATTCCGCCGCGCCGGGTGTCGCCCGCCGGGGCGTGATGGACCTTCTCTGCCGCGCCCGCTCATCCGTGAGCCGGCTCCCCTCCCGACCAACCCCAACCCGACCGCCCGATGCTGCTCAGTCAAGAGCCGCTGATGGGATTTGAACCCATGACCTCAGCCTTACCAAGGATGCGCTCTACCACTGAGCTACAGCGGCCTGTCTGCCCTGCCAGAAACGACGCCGGCGAACCGACTCCGCACCGACAGACCGCCCGGGTGCCGCCCGGGAGGACGGGATGATATCTGTCAGGGGGGGGCGGTCAAGGGAGGATCAGCCCAAACTCAATCCGAACCCGGATCTCGACGCCGGCTCGATTTCGAGGTACATTGAGCGTCTGGCGGCTGCGACCCGACCCACCGCAGTTCAGCCCAGGAGAAGAGCGGATGAGCCACGAGGTTGATCGTCGTCTGTTGCTGTCCGCCGCCGGCCTGGCGGGTGTCGCGGCGTTGGCCAAGTCGGCCGCGGCCGGCCCGTTGAACCCACCGTCCGGGCCGATCGCGTCGACGGCCAAGCCGATCGGTGAGATCGAGCCGCGGATCGCGATCAACAGCACCAACACCCCGGGCGATGCGGGCGCGACGTTCCGGATCACCGCCAGCGGGTCGTACTACCTGGCGGGGAACGTGCTGGGCCAGTCGGGCCGGGCGATGATCGCCGTGAACGCGACGGACGTGACGGTGGACCTCAACGGGTTCGCCCTCAACGGGCAGAACCTGGCGACGGCGGGCGTGTCGGCCGGCACCAACACGCGGGTGCGCGTGCTGAACGGGTCGATCCGCTCGGTGGCGGGGCCGGCGGTGGCGCTCTGGACCGCGTCGGTCGCGGAGAACCTGACCGTCCAGTCCTGCGCGGACGGCATCTCGACGAGCGACTTCGGGGTGGTCCGCCGGTGCGCCGTGCTCGCCACCGGAGGCACCGCCGTCGCGTCGCCGGCAAACATCGCGACCGGCGCCCTTTCGGTCATCGAAGACTGCATCATCTCGAACCCCGTCGGCAACGCCGGGGCCGGCAACGCCCTGCGGGTGGAGACGATGGGCCGCATCTCGCGGTGCAGCCTGTACGCCGCGAACACGTCGCTGCCATCGGTGCTCGTGCTGACGAACTTCAACAGCATCGTCGAGGGGTGCGTCTTGCGCATCGGCATCTCGACGACCGCCACGTTCATCAGCGTCCAGAGCGGCGGTTGCATCGTGCAGGGCAACCTGCTGTCGTCGCCGAACATCGGCACGTTCACCGGCATCGTCGCCAGTGGCAGTTCGATGATCGCCGACAACAACATCAACAACCTCGACACCTGCGTGGATCTGGGTTCCGCGGTCTTCTGCACCGTGGTCCGCAACAAGTTCAGCGGCGCGACCACCACGGTCTCGGGCTCTTCCCTGGCCAGTAGCCACATCGGCCCCAGCCTCACCCCCGCCGGAGTCGCCGCGGCGACCAACCCCCACGCCAATTACGTCGCCTGACCGACCGGGCCTCCTTCGCCGCCGAACTGGAAGCCCGACACGGATGCCGAGCATCCCAGCGCTGCGGGTGCGGTGGCGGTCGATCGCCCTGTTTGGGCGGGGCCATGTTCCCCAGATTGACATGGTTCAGCGCAGCGGTTTCACGGGTTTTGCCCTTGATCCCCCGACCAGAGTTGGTAGCATTTCAGCGCGGGGGTTGAGCGCCCGGTGAGGCACCGGGGCTTCCGCACTGGCCGCACCGGCGGCCGACAACACGTCCCCTGACCGGGACAGAGGAGAAGAGAGACATGATTCGCAACGCGATCACTTGGTCGGTTCTCGGCGTTCTCGCCGCGACGGGCACCGCTTCGGCGCAGCTCAGCTACGCCGGCGGCACCTACGGCAACACGTTCGACTCGCTGGCCTCCAGCGGAACCGGAAACGCCTGGACGAACAACGTCACGTTCACGGGCTGGCATCTGTTCCAATCTGCGGGATTGGCGATCACGACCTACAACGCTGGCGACGGTTCGTCTAACGCTGGCAACTTCTACAGCTTCGGCTCCAGTGGCACGACGGAACGCGCGCTGGGCGGAGTCGGCGCGGGCGGCACCGACGTAGGGTGGCCCGCGGCGGGGCGCATCGCGGG
>JAHCJH010000043.1 GCA_026126345.1 Phycisphaeraceae bacterium
CGCAGATGGTCTCGGGACGGATCGCCGCCGCCCTGCAGCAGGTGTCGGCCGCAGGGCACCAGCCGGTGGTGCTCGCTTCGCCCCAGGTGCGGGCGGTGGTGCGGCAGCTGATCGAAACGGCCGTGCCCGCGGCGGCGGTGCTGGGCTACAACGAGATCGTTCCGGGCGTCGACGTCGAGTCGCTGGCGCTGGTGACGCCGGAGGCGGCGGGCGCCGCGGCGGCATGACGGTCGGCCGGGGGCTCAGAGGTTTCCGCGGCGTTCCTGCTCGAGTTCCAGCGCTTCGAACAGGGCCTTGAAATTGCCCTTGCCGAAGGACTGGCTGCCGCGCCGGCAGATGATCTCGAAGAAGAGCGTCGGACGGTCCTGCAGCGGCTTGGTGAAGAGCTGGAGCAGGTACCCCTCGTCGTCGGCGTCAACCAGGATGCCCAGGTCGTGGATCTTCTTGTGATCTTCCTTGACCACGTCCTTGCCGTGCTGCTTGAGCGTGCCGTTGACGCGGTCCCAGACGTGCTCGTAATAGGTGTCGGGCAGGGTGAGGAAGTCGACGCCCCGGGAGCGCAGGGCGGCGATGGAGTGCAGCTCGTCGTCGGTGCGGAGCGCCAGGTGCTGCACGCCGGGGGTGTTGCAGTGCCAATCGAGGTATTCCTGCACCTGGCTCTTGCGCTTGCCGGGGGCGGGCTCGTTGATGGGGATCTTGATGAGGTTGTTGCCGCTGGCCATGACCTTGGACATGAGCGCGGAGTAGTCGGTGGCGATGTCCTTGTCGTCGAAGTGCTTGAACATGGAGAACTCGAGCACGTTCTCGTAGAACTTGACCCAGTGGTTCATCTTGCCGAGCTCGACGTTGCCCACGAGGTGGTCGACGTACTTGAGCCCGCAGGGGTGCTTGCGGTTGTGCTCGTTGATGGCCAGCACGGCCGAACCGGCGCCGAGCTGGGGACCGCAACCGGCCGCGCCGGGGCCGCACGGGCCGCCCTCGACGCGCTTGAACTTGGGCATGAACAGGCCGCCCTGCTTGACGCGGGTGAGCTCGTAGTCACCGGTGCGGCTGACGAAGGTGTGCACGACGCGCCCGAAGGTGCGGATGCCGGCCATGGTGACGCTGCCGTGCTCGTCGCGGTAGACCTTGGGCTCGTAGGCCGATTCGGCGCCGTTGCGGACGGCCTTCTCCCAGGCCTTCTCGGCGTCGAAGACCGTGAAGGCGATGTCCTTCACGCCGTCGCCGTACATGGCGACTTCCAGGTTCGACGGGTGCGTCGGCGACAGGCCGCTGCTGAGGATGAAGCGGATGTTGCCCTGCGTGAGCAGGTAGTGGGCCGCGTCGCGGAAGCCGGTGGTCAGGTCGCCGACCTGCTCGATCTGGAATCCGAAGCAGTGGGCGTAGAAGAACGCCGCCTGCTTGGCGTTGCCGACGTAGAACTGCACGTGATCGACGTCGATCAGCTGCAGCGGATCGGCGTTCCGGGCCGGGGCGGCGGCGGGCGACGTGGGACGGCTGGGCGCGGTCGTCATGGCGGTGCTCCGAGGTCCCGACATTCTACGCGGCGGATTCGCCGCGATACCCTTGGGCGTGCGGACGGTCGGACGGTACACGCTGACGCGGGAATTGACGGCCGGCGAGCTCGGGGCCCGCTGGCTGGCCTTGTGCGCCGACACCCAGACGAGCCACCAGATCCATCGCATCGACGGCATCGACCCCGGAAAGTCCGACGATGCGCAGCGGTTCGGCGAGGCCGTGGCCCGCGTGGCGGGCTTCGGTCACCGGCACGTGCTGGAGATCGAGGCCCACGGGGTTGATCCGCAGTTCGGCCCCTGGGTTGCCACTCCGTTCACGGGCGATCAGGACGGTGTGCTGACGCTCGAGCGGTTGCTGCGGCTCAAGAGCGGCATCATGGATCCGCCGGAAGCGCGGCGCGCGATGGAGCACCTGCTTGAGGCCGCCGCCGCCGGGCACGCCGCGGGTCTGGTGCACGGCGACCTGGACCTGGCCGGGGTGAGCGTCAGCCGCGGAGGGAGCCTGCAGATCGATCTGTACGGCCTGCGCCAGGTGCTGCGGCCGGCGGCCGGATCGCGCGAATTGCTGGTGCGGGTCGAGGCGCGGGCGATGGCCCGCATCGGGTACCAGCTGGTGACGGGGCTGCGCGTGGACGAACCCCTGATCCCGGCGACGCGGGTCGTCGAGGGGCTGCACGGTTCGTGGGACGATTGGTTCGGCACGGCGCTGGGCGAGCCGGGGTTCACCACCGCGGCGCACGCGCTGCACGCGCTGCGCGAGTGCCGGTTGAACTTCGAGCTGGAGTCGGCTCGCCGGCGGATTGCTCGGGGCGGCATCCGGACTTCGGGCGGCGGCTGAGGCGGCGTCAATCGGGCAGCCGACTCGGGGCCAGCAGCGTGTCGCGCCGGAGGAACCGAGCGCCCGCCAGCCACAGAACCCCGCTGAGCAGGCCGGCAAGGCCGACCATCAGGAACGCGGCGTTCATGTCCCCCAGCTGATTCGTCGGCGTGCGGGTCATGTCCATGAGCCGGCCCATGAGCGGGGGGCTGATGGCGTCGCCCAGCGCGTGGATGACGAGGATGTTGATCGCAAAGCCCGAGGCGCGCACCGATGGATGGGTGACGTTGGCGAGCACGGCGTTGATGGGCCCGGTGCCGAGCATGAAACAGAAGATGGAGCCGAACATGAACACCCACACCCAGGGGAAGGCCGCGTGCAGCACGCCGAGGAACAGGGGGAAGCCCAGGATCATGCCCACGCCCGAGACGATGAAGTAGGCCCCCGACCAGCGCCGCTGCAACCGGTCGGCCAGCAGGCCGCCGGAGAGGGTGCCGGCGATGCCGGCGACGACCGTGATCGCCCCGAACAGCAGGGTGGTGTCGCCGAGCGAAGGGTCGTCGTGGGCGCGCCCGAGGCGGTACTCGTGGATGTACGTCGGCATCCAGAACGACACGCCGCCGACGGCGAACGTCATGGCCGTCATGCCCAGCGTGCCGAGGACGTACGACGGCGTGCGGACCAGACTGAGGTAGTCCGCCGGACGCAGGCGGCGGCGGGTCGTCACGTTGTCGGCCCCGCCGCGCTGCGGCTCGTGCAGCAGCAGGCACCAGGCGGCCAGAATGAGGCCGGGGATGACGACGAGGAAGAACGGGGTTCGCCAGCCGTAGTGGGCGCCGATCTGCCCGCCGAACATGTACCCCAGCGCGGTGCCGACGGGGATGGCCATGTAGAACCAGGCGAGCACCGCCCCGCGCCGCCGCACCGGGAACATGTCGGCGATGAGCGTTGGGGCCGTGGGCCCGTACGCCGCCTCGCCGACGCCGACGAGGATGCGGCTGAGCATCAGCACGCCGAAGACCGTCGCCAGCCCGGAGAGCCCCGACGCCAGGCTGAACAGCGCCACGCCCAGCGACACGATCGCCAGCCGCCGGGCGCGGTCGGCCATCCAGCCGAACAGCGGGCTGGTCAGCATGTACGCGACCAGGAACGCGGTGGTCAGCCAGCCCATGTAGAAGTTGGCGTGCTCGCTGCCCGGCGCGCCGGGCGGGAAGAACTCGGCACGCACCTTGGGCTCGACGGCGGCGAGGATGTACCGGTCGGCGTAGTTCAGCAGGTTGATGCCCAGCAGCACGCCGAGCGTAATGCGCGCGCCCGGCAGGGCCGAGGCCGCGCCGGGCGCGGCGCCAGCGCCTGCCGGTTGTGCTGAGGGTTCCATCGGTCGGAGCGTATCGGGCACGGGCGGACGCCGCCAAAAGTAAGGCGGCCCCGCTCGGGGCGGGGCCGCCGGGAAAGCACGCGGGTTGGGACTCGATCAGCCCTCGACCGCCGGGGGGGCGGGGAGCTTGAACTCCTTGAGGATCGAGTCGATGTGGTCGGCCTTCTGCTTGAGGGGGTTGGCCGGGTGCAGGTTGCGGAACCGCACGTTGCCGTTGGGGTCGATGATGACGACGTGCGGGATGCCGTTGACGCCGTACTCGGGATTGAAGACCTCCTGCTCGCTGAAGGCGATCGGCCAGGTCAGGCCGGTTTCAGCGATGTAGGTCTTCATCAGGTCGTACTCCTTCTGCGGGTTGCCCTTGGTGTCGATCGGCTCGGCGCCGAGCTTGGGGTAGTGGCGGCCCTGCAGGCTGGTGACGCCCACGATGACCACGGGGTAGTCCTTGTAGCGGGCGGCCAGTTCCTTGACCTTGGGGAACGAGGCGACGCACGGGCCGCACCACGTCGCCCAGAAATCGAGCACCACGACCTTGCCCTTGAGGTCCGACAGCTTGCTCACCGGCTGGTCGAAGCTCGACCAGGCGAAGTTGATCTCGGGCGCCGGACCGCCGACGAGCGTGCCGCGGCCCAGCGGGCCGTCGAGCATCTTGATCGTGCCGTCGAGCCGCTTGGCGGAAGCGAGGGCGGCGTCATCGGTCCCGGTGACCTTGGCGCGGGCGGCCTTGAGCGCCGCGACCAGCTTGCCCCGCAGCGGTTCGCGCTGCTGGCGGGCCTCATCGCCGGGCATTTCGGCCAGTCCCTGGAACACGCGTGCCAGGCTCTGCGCGGCGGCCGCGGGCAGATCGTCCGGCAAGCGATCGGCCAGGCCGTAGATCGCCGGCAGCACCTTGGGGCGGGCGTCCTTGCTGAGGGCGCTGATCGCAGAGAGTTCACGCAGCCCGCGCCCTGCGGCCAGGGCGTCCTTGAGGCCGGCGTGGGTGAGCGCGGCGTTGAAGGCGTCGGCCTGCTTGTCGGCGTCGCGCTCGCGGGCGGCCATGCTCATGAGCACCAAGGCGGCCTCGCCGCCCTCGGCCGAATTGGCCTTGGCGAGCGATGCCAGGCGCTCACGGGCCGCGCCGGCCTTCTCGCTCTCGCCCAGGCCCGCGCCCTGCATCAACTGGGCGATCTGCGCCGGGGTGGCCTCCGACAGGTCCAGGTCCTTGAGGGCCTCGTTGGCCCACGAGGCCGAGTCGGTCATCTGGATCGGCTTCTTGTCCTTCCGGGCCTGCTCGGTGGCCTTGGCGCGAAGTTCCTGGTACTTCTTGGTGGCCTGCGTGATCTGATCGGCCGTCGGCGGCGCGAATGCCAACGACAGCGATGCGGCGGACAGCGCGAGACCGGCGGCGGCGACCATTCGGCACAGGCGATTCATGTTCTGGCTCCGGGAAGAAGGCGGGGACGGCGTCCCTGAGATACCGGAATGTACCAGATTCGCTGCGGTTGTGAAGACCGTCCTACCTGTGGCGGCCGGCCGGGACGGGCGGGGCGGCCGCAGAGGGTGCTTGCCCGGGGTTCGGGCCCCCTTCACTCGGTTCCGAACGCGGGTCGGGAGGCGGCTCTGGTTGGGGCTGGCCCGGGTTCATGGGACCTTGGCCGGCCGGAGACTGGCCTGAAGGAGAAGAGCCGGCGGGCGATCGGCCTTGTGGGCCCGGATCGGACGGACGGGAAGACAGCCCCCGGGCGGCTTTCTGGGCCTCCCATTTCCGACGGGCGACGCGGTCTTCGCGGATCAGCCACCAGGTGTGGATGAACCGGCAGAAGATCATCGCGATGGTGTAGCCGTAGAAGCCGGCCAGTTCGCGGCCGACGCCGTGGGTCAGGAACTGGTACTGCATCCAGATCGCCGCGGCGTAGAGCACGGGGCTGAGCGCCAGCCGCTGCAATTGCACTTTTCCGGCGTCGAGGAGGAACGGCAGCGGTGGGGGGGCGGCGTCGGAGATGTCCTGGGCGCGGTGGACCAGTTCTCCGGTTTTCTTCCACTTACGGGGCCAGTGGTTCGCCAGCCAGTGGAGCACGAAGTAGATGGCGAAGTCCAGCACCACGTCGGAGACGAACGTGATAATCGCCAGCGTGGTCTTGTCGGTGTCCTTGACGCCGAAGTAGCGGGAGAGGTGAACGGGAATGATCGTCAGCGAGATCGCGGCGAAGCCCGCGACGAGAACATTCACGTTGATGTTCACGATGCGGTTGCTGTATGCCCGGCCGATCCAGCGCAGCATGGGTTGAGGGTAGCGTGGGGCCGGCGATGACGGGCGCTGGCGTCGATCAACGCCCCGATGCCAGGCGACGGCGTGCCAGCCGCACGGCCGCCGCCGAGCGGTCGAAGCCGACGGCGTTGCGGTCCAGCCTCGCCGCGGCGACCAGCGTGGTGCCGCTGCCGCAGCAGGGGTCCAGCACGGTTCCCCCGGGCGGGCAGCAGGCCGACACGAGCAGTTCCAGCAGCGCCAGCGGCTTCTGCGTGGGATAGCCGACGCGCTCGGCGGCCATGTTGTTGATGCTGGGGATCGCCAGCACGTCGGTGGCCTTCTTGGTCCGGCCGCGCATGCGGTTGCTGGTGGCCGGCACGCGGGGCGGGTGAAAGAAGTGCCGCGCGGGATCGAGGCAGTAGAACAGGATGTCGTCGTGCTTTCGGGCGAAGCGGCGCGGGGAGGAGCCGCCCAGTCCGTAGGCCCAGACGAGGTGGTTGACGAAGCGGTCTTCGCCGAGCAACTCGTCGAGCAGCAGGCGGACGTGGTGGCTAGTGCGCCAATCGACGTGGAGGAGGATGTTGGCCGTGGGCTTGAGCGCGGGAATGGTCGCGGCCAGGCGGGCGCGCAGCCAGAGGATGAAGGCGGCGTTGGAGCCGAAGGCGTCGTCGAAGGAACCGGCGCGCCCGCGCCGCCGCGAGCCGGTGTTGAACGGCGGATCGGCGTAGAGCAGGTCGATGCTGCGCGGGGGCAGATGGGGCGCTGCGTCGAGCCAGTCGGCGTGGCGAAACTCGGCGAGCGGCACGGGCACGGGGCGGAGGATAGTGTGCGAGGGAGATGGAGGAAGGGCCGGGCGGCCGTGGGATCGCGTGGAGTCGTCAACGTATCAGCGGTCTGGGACCCGCCACGCCAATAGCATTGGCCCGTGATTCTCGACTTCAAGACTCTCGGGGCGATCCTCCTGACGGGTATGGGCACGGGGCTGATCGTGTGCATGATCCTGCGCGCGGTGAAGACCAATCCGGCTGGAGCCGGCGGTACGCTCCGGAACGTTCGCTTTCTGGTTGAGAGCGCGCAGGCGCCGTTGGGGCCGTTGTGGTTCGCGGCGGGCGGCGCGGCGCTGGGTTTGGCGATTGTGGTCTGGCTGGCGGTCAGGGCGGGGAAAGACTGAGCGAAACCGCTGTTGCGACGAGTGATCGTCGATCCCGCCTACCTGGGCTTCGACACCGTTCGTCCCACCGCGTAATGCGCAAAGCCCTTCTCGGCCAGGGGCACGCGCAGGTAGAGGTTGCGCCCGTCGAAGACCGCCCGCTCCTTCATCAGGCCGCTCAGGCGGTCCCAGTCGGGGCTCTTGAACTCGTCCCAATCGGTGCAGACGACCAGCGCATCGGCGCCGCGGGCGGCCTCGTACATGTCGTCGAGCACTTCGACGGAGTGTCCCAGTTCGCGTCGGGCGTTGTCGTTGGCCACGGGGTCGAACGCGCGGACCTTGGCCCCGAAGCCCAGCGCCTTGCGCATCAGCGTCAGCGCCGGCGCCTCGCGGATGTCGTCGGTCCTGGGCTTGAACGCGATGCCCCAGAAGGCCAGCGACTTGCCGGCAAGCCCGCCGGCGGGCTTGAAATGCCCCTGGATCTTGGCGAAGAACCGCTCGCGCGTCGCCTGGTTGACGTCGTGCACCGCCTTGTTCAGCGGCGTGGGCACGCCCGCCTGCTCGCCCATCATCACGCACGCCAGCGTGTCCTTGGGGAAGCACGAGCCGCCGTAGCCCAGCCCGGGGTACAGGAACTGGTTGCCGATCCGCTTGTCGGCGCACATGCCCTCCCGCACGCGGGCGATGTTGGCCCCGTACGCCTCGCACAGCGCCGCCATCTCGTTGATAAACGAGATCTTGCACGCCAGCATCGCGTTGCTGGCGTACTTCACCATCTCGCTCGACAGCACGTCCATCACGTGGATCGGGTGCCCGTTGCGCACGAACGGGTCGTACAGGTCGCGCATCCGCTCGCCCACCCGCTCGTCCTCCACGCCCACCACCACCCGGTCGGGCCTGTTGAAGTCCTCGATCGCGGCGCCTTCCTTCAGGAACTCGGGGTTGTTCGCGACGCCGAAGGGGATGTCCGGCCCCACCCGCTGCCGCAGCCGGTCGCGCATCGCCAGCGTGGTGCCCACCGGCACGGTGGACTTCATCACGATCACCTTGGGCTTCTGCCCCGGCCCCAGCGAGCGCAGCACGTCGCCCACCGCGTCGGTGGCGCTCCAGATGTACGACATGTCGGTCCGCCCCCGCTCGTCGCTGGGCGTGCCGACGCAGATGAAGATCATGTCCGCATCGCGGTGCGCCTCGAGCGCGTCGGTCGTGAACCGCAGCCGCCCGGCGCGGATGTTCCGCTCCAGCAATTCGTCCAGTCCCGGCTCGTAGATCGGGCTTCGCCCCTGCCGCAGCGACTCGACCTTGGCGCGGTCCACGTCCACGCACGTCACCTCGTTGCCCGTGCTGGCCAGGCACACGCCCGTCACCAGCCCCACGTACCCCGTTCCGACCATCGACAGCCGCATGCGCCGCTCCGAGTGAACCGTGCGAGCCCGGCGCGGCGGACCTTCGACGCCCCGGGGGGCGACTGTAGGTCTGACCGCCGCTAGCCTTGCCGCCCATGCCCGCTCGCCGCCCCTCCAGCCGACGTCCCGCGCGACCCCGCCCCGCGCCGCTCACCGCCCGCACCGCCGATCGCTACCGCCTGTACCTGGACGCCGTGCAGGACCCGCCCACCGAGGTCGCCCGACTCTCACGGCTCTACCACCGCTTGCGCCGCCGGCACGCGCGCACCCTCCGGGAGGATTTCTGCGGCACCGCCGGCATCTGCTGCGATTGGGCGCGATCGCGCGCCGGGCGCACCGCCGTCGGCGTTGACATCGACCCGGAGCCGCTGGCCTGGGGAACACGCCACAACCTGTCCGGGCTCACCGACGGGCAGCGCGCGCGGGTGCGCCTGGTGCGCGGCAGCGTGCTGTCGTCGCGCATCGCGCGCCTCGGCCGGTTCGACGTCATCTGTGCGCTCAACTTCTCCTACTGGGTCTTCCGCCGGCGCGAGATCATGCTCCGTTACTTCCAACGCTGTCGCCGGGCGCTGGCCCCCGGAGGCCTGCTGGTGCTCGACTTCTTCGGCGGCTCCGAGGTGCTCACCGAGCTGCGCGAGCGCACCCGCAACCGCGGGTTCACCTACGTCTGGGACCAGGCCGACTACGACCCCGTGTCCGGCGACTGGACCGCCCACATCCACTTCGAGTTCCGCGACGGCACCGTCCTGCGCCGGGCCTTCACGTACCACTGGAGGCTCTGGACCATCCCCGAACTGCACGACCTCCTGGCCGACGCCGGATTCCGGCGCGTCCGCGTGCTGCTCGAAGGCGACGCCGCCGGCGGCGGCGGCGACGGCGTCTTCCGAGAGCGCCGCCGCGGCCAGGCCGACCGCTCCTTCATCGCCTACCTCGCCGCCGAGCGCTGACCACCGGCTACCCTGCGTCCATGGCGTCGATGCTCGACGTGCCCGCCGACCTGCTCCCGGTTCACCAGTGCGTGAGCCGGACGCTGGCCCGCGTCGAGGAGCGCATCGCCTCTGCCCTGGCCAGCGACCTGCCGCCGGTCGAACGTCTCTGCCGGCACGTCGAAAAGTATCGCGGAAAGATGATCCGCCCCACGCTCGTGGCCCTGGCGGCCATGGCCTGCCGCCCCGACGAGGCGCCGCTCGACCGGGCCGTGACCGAGGCCCACATCGTCAGCGGGGCCGTCTGCGAGATGGTGCACCTGGCCACGCTGGTGCACGACGATGTGCTCGACGAGGCCGACGTCCGCCGACGCGCCGCGACCGTCAACAGCCTGCACGGCAACGAGGCCGCCGTGATCCTGGGCGACTACCTGTTCTCCGCGGCGTACCGCCTGTGCGCCACGCTCGACACGCCCGACACAACGCTGCTCATCGGCACCGTCGGCATGACCCTGTGCGCCGGCGAACTGCTGCAGCTGCACAACCGTCAGAATTTCTCGCTGGATGAGAACACGTACTTCGAGATCGTGGACCGCAAGACCGCCAGCCTGATCGCCGCCGCGTGCCGCCTGGGCGCCCGGCACGCCGGCGCCGGCCCCGACGCCGCGGATCGGTTCGAGTCCTTCGGCCGCTCGCTGGGAATCGCCTTCCAGATCCAGGACGACCTGCTGGACCTCACCGGCGACCAAGCCGTCGTCGGCAAGTCGCTCGGCAAGGACCTGGAGAAGGGCAAGCTCACGCTCCCGCTCATTCATCACCTCGCGTCCTCGCGTCCAGAGCAGCGCGGCCGGACGCTCACGCTCCTGGAGGCCACCAGCGGCCCGCACCAGCGCGGGGCGGCCGAGGACGCGCTCGCCGGAGCGCTGGCCGACACCGGCTCGATCGACCACGCCCGCCGCACCGCCGAGCGCCTGGTGGCCCAGGCCAAGTCCGCGCTGGCGCCGCTGCCCGAGAGCCCCGCGCGGTCCATGCTGCTCATGATGGCCGACGCCGTCGTCACCCGCGCTTTCTGACCCCGCCCCGACGGCACGCCGCCGCCGGTTCGTGGTAGTCTGGGGCAACGCGGCGCCACGCCGGCGCCGCCCGGGAGCCACGCATGAACATCACCCGTCGCGAAGCGATCCGCGCCGGCATCGTCGGCGGCGCTGCGATCGGCGGGTTTGCGATCGGCGGGCTGTTCGGCTGCGCCGCCGGCGCCGCCCCGTCGTCGGCCGCCCGTCCCGCCGGTGCGGGCCGAACGCGCGTGCTGCGGTTGGCGCACATCACCGACGTCCACGTGCAGCCGGAGCGCGGCGCCGCCGAGGGGCTGGCGATGTGCTTGCGCCGCGTCAACGCCCTGACCCCGAAGCCGGACATGGTGATCACCGGCGGCGACCTCATCATGGACGGCTTCGCCGCCGACGAGGCCCGCACCCGCGCGCAGTGGGACATCCTGACCCGGGTCTTCCGCGATGAGTGCGGCCTGCCCGTGCGCCACACGCTGGGCAATCACGACATCTGGGGCTGGCACAAGTCCAAGAGCCGCACCACCGGCGCCGAGCCCCGCTGGGGCAAGGCCTGGGCCCTGGAGCAGCTCGGCATGCCCCGCGCCTTCCACGCCCACCGGGCCGCCGGCTGGAAGTTCCTGCACCTCGATTCGGTCCGGCCCGACGGCGACGGCTACAAGGCCTTCCTCGACGATGAGCAGCGAGCGTGGCTCGAAGCCGAGCTCCGCGCCACGCCCCGCTCGACGCACGTGCTGGTCGTCAGCCACGTGCCGATCCTCTCCTTCAGCGCCCTGTTCGACAGCAAGAAAGAGGCGCCGCTCCGCGTCAACACCGCCACCATGCACGCCGACGCCCGCGCCCTTCACGAGCTGTTCGCATCGCACGGCGGCGTGCGCCTGTGCGTCAGCGGACACATCCACCAGCAGGACGAGGGCGCCATGCACGGCGTTGCCTACCGCTGCAACGGCGCCGTCAGCGGCAACTGGTGGAAGCCCGGCGGCGACCGCTCCGAACCCGGCTTCGCCGTCATCGATCTCTACGACGACGGCTCGTTCGACAACGCCTACGCCCCGTACGGCTGGACCATGCGCGCCGATTGACGACCGGAGGCCCCGATGCGACCCCACCGAGCCGACCTGCCGAATCTCGTCGTCTTCGACCACCCGCTGATCCAGCACAAGCTCACCTACATCCGCGACCGGGCCACCAGCTTCCGCCCGTTCCGCGCCCTGCTCTACCAGATCGCCGGCCTCATGGTCTTCGAGGTCACCCGTTCGTTCCCCACCGCCGAGGTCCGCGTCGCCACCCCGCTCGAAGAAACCACCGGCCGACGCCTGGCCGGCACCATCACCGTCGTGCCCGTGCTCCGCTCAGGCCTGGGCATGGCAGAGGGCATCCTCGAAGTCATGCCCGAAGCCCGCGTCGGCCACCTCGGCCTGGCCCGCGACGAGGAAACCCTCCGCCCCATCGCCTACCTCAAGCGCCTCCCCAAGCACCTCGACGCCGGCCCCGTCATCCTCGTCGACCCCATGCTCGCCACCGGCGGCTCGGCCGTCGCCGCCATCGAGATGCTCCGCGACGCTGGCGCCAGGGACCTCCGCATGATCTGCCTCGTCGCCGCGCCCGAGGGCGTCGTGCGGCTGCGCGACCAGCACCCCGACGTCATGATCTACGCCGCGGCCCTCGACCGCGGCCTGACCGAGCGCGGCTTCATCATGCCCGGTCTCGGCGACGCCGGCGACCGCATGTACGGCACCACCTGAGCCACCCGCGCCGCCCCCAAAAACAATCGCCCCGGCGGGGGGAAGCCCGCCGGGGCGCGTGTGTTGACGTCCTGATTCCGACCGGCTTCAGCGCCGACGGCGCTGCGCCAGCACGCCCAGGCCCAGCAGGCCGGCCGCGGCCGTGCCCGGCGTCGGGCAGATGGTGTCGATCACCACCTGGAAGATGTACATGTTCTCGGTCTGCGAGTTGTTCTGAATCCGGATGATCTCCCACGCCGGGTTGCCGTCGAACTGCATCCGCAGCGTGTACTCCCACATGCCCGGGAAGACGGGGCTGGGGCTCGGCGTGAACGTCGGCCCGCCCAGGGGCGGGAAGCCCGGGCTGAGGATCTGACCGTCAGGACGGAAGCCCACGCCGCCGATCGAGGGCGTCGCGCCGGCGTACTTGATCTGCGCCCAGACTTCCTTGATCGTGAACGGATCCCAGTTGTTGGGGATCAGGAACTCCAGCGCGCCGCCCGGCTGCACGCACCACCCCGGCAACGGTGTCGTCGTGCCGGGGATCTGCCACGTGCCGTACTGCGCCGTGGGAGCGCCCGTCGGGTCCGTCGTCGGGCCCAGGAACTGCGGGAACGGCGCCAGCGGCCATTGGTACGGGTTGTGCGCGCCAGGCATGTTGGGCTGGCCTTGCCCCGGACCGTTGAGGAACTGCCAACCCTGCGTCGTCGTCAGCGGCAGCCCGCGCCACGGCGGGGGGTTGCCGTCGCCGGCCTGCGCCACGCCGATCGCGCTCAGAATCGCCGCGCCGAACGCCAGAAGAGAAGTGATACGTGCCATGTGCTGCTCCTTCTGCCCGCCGTGACCAGACGGCGGGCCTCTCTCTCATGCTCCGCCGCGGGCGTCGATCGAACGCCCGAACCGGAATCTCGTCCCGGTCCGGCACACGCCGAGCCGAGGACAAACACGAGAAGCTCGCACGCGGCATCAACGCCGCGCACGCACACGCTCACGTGGAGAGGGAAAGTGGCCCGCACGAATAAGGTCGCTCTCGATCCTCACGCGCGGCTGCGCTTCCGCGCCGCCGCTGATGGCATTGAACCACGAAATGCCCGGACATGCAAGGGTTTTCCACCCGGCAGTGAATTTCTGGGGGAACCCCAACATCGCCCGGTCTTGGGCAGCCCACCCGCGATTTCGAAGCGCCATCGCGGCCGCTCCCCCAATTGGAGCATCCGCCGTCGGCGATAGCATCGCACCGTGCGGGTCGCACTTTTCACCGACACCCTCGGCGACGTCAACGGAGTCTGCCGTTTCTTGCGCACTTTGGCCCACTACGCCCTCGCCGCCGACCGGTCGCTGGCCATCCTCACCTCGACGCACATGGACACCGCCGGCATCCCCGGCGTGCACAACATCCCGCCGCGCCTGGCGGTGCGCGTGCCGCGCTACCCGCAACTGCAGGTCGCGCTGCCGCCGGTGCGCCGGCTCTGGTCGCTGGTGCGTTCGCTCCGGCCCGACGCGGTGCACGTCTCGACCCCCGGCCCGGTCGGCCTGGTCGGGCGATGGGCCGCGCGCCGGCTCGGCGTGCCCGTGCTTGGCACCTACCACACCGACTTCCCCGCCTACGCCGCCCGCCTCTACGGGGCCGACGCCGCCGGCGACGCCGCCCTGGCCCTCGCCCGGTGGTTCTACGCCCCGTTCGACCGCGTGCTCTCCCGTTCCGCCGCGTTCGCGCCGCGCCTGGGCGAACTCGGCTTGCCCCGGGCGCGCCGGGGCGTGTTGCCGGTGGGCATCGACCTGGCGGCCTTCGCGCCGGAGCACCGCGATGAGCGCGTGTGGGCCGCGCTGAGCCTGGCCGATCGTTCCATCGTCCGGGTGCTCTGCTGCGGGCGCGTCAGCGTCGAGAAGAACCTGCCGATGCTCGCCGACCTGTGGCCCGCCGTTCGGGCCCGCGCCGGCAACGCGGGCATCGACGCCCGCCTGATCGTCGTCGGCGATGGCCCGTACCTGCCGGCGCTGCGCCGGCGGCTGGCCGGGCACGGGGCGGTCTTCACCGGCTTCCGGCACGGCACCGACCTGAGCGCCCTCTACGCCGGCGCCGACCTGCTGGCCTTCCCATCCACCACCGACACGCTCGGCCAGGCGGTGCTGGAAGCCCAGGCATCCGGCCTGCCGGCGCTGGTCAGCGCCGCCGGAGGCCCGGCCGGCGTCGTGCTCGACGGGCGCACGGGCCTGGTCATCCGTCGCGAGGCCGACTGGCCCGCCGCCCTGCTGGCGCTCATCCTGGACCCCGCGCGCCGCCGTGCCATGGGCGCCGCCGCCGCGTCCCACGCCGGCGCGTTCGGCTTCGAACCGCTGTTCCACGCCTTCTGGGCCGAGCATGCCGCCGCCGTCGCCGCCCGACGGCCCGCGATCTCCGCCCCCGCGACGATCGAGCCCAAGCCGCCGGGCGCACTACGCTCGGTCATCGCGGCCGCCGGCCGCGCCAGGGAGCACGCATGAAGCCGGTCGTCGCGGTGGTGGGGGCCTCGGGCGCTGTGGGTCAGGAGATGCTGGCGGTGCTGGAGCAGCGCCGGTTCCCCCTGGCCGAGCTTCGGCTGTTCGGCTCGGCCCGTTCCGCGGGCTCGACGGTGCGCTGCCTCGGTCGCGAATTCACCATCGCTGAACTCGGCGAACGCTCGCTCGACGGCGTGGACCTGGCGCTGTTCTCCGCCGGCGCGTCGGTCAGCCGGCGCTTCGCGCCGGCGGCGGCGGCGGCGGGCGTCGTAGTCGTGGACAATTCCTCGGCGTTCCGCATGGACCCGGGCGTGCCCCTGGTCGTGCCCGAGGTCAACGGCGAACGGCTGCCGGCGCTGGCGCCGGGGCGCGGGGCGATCCTGCCGGTGGCCAACTGCTCGGCGATCATCCTGGTGATGGGGCTGACGGCGCTGCGCCGGGCCTTCGGCCTGCGGCGCATCGTGGTGGCGACGTACCAGGCCGCCAGCGGCGCCGGCGCCCAGGCGATGGAGGAACTGCGCACGCAGACCGCCGACGTGCTGGCGGGCCGGGCCCCGTCGCCCCGCATCTTCCACGAGCCGTACGCCTTCAACCTCTTCTCGCACAACGCGCCGGTGGACCCCGACACGGGGCTCAACGGTGAAGAGGCCAAGCTCATCGCCGAGGCCCGCAGGATGTGGGACGACCCGTCGCTGGGCATCAGCGCCACGTGCGTGCGCGTGCCGGTGATGCGGGCGCACACGCAGGCGGTCAACGTCACGCTCGTCCGGCCGGCCACGCTCGCGCAGGTGCGCGCCGCGTACGCGGGCTTCCCCGGCGTGCGGATCGTTGACGACCGCGCCGCCAACGGCTTCCCCACGCCGCTCAAGGCCTCGGGCCAGGACGACACCCTCGTCGGCCGCCTGCGCGAGGACCCGTCGCAACTGCCCCCCGGCTGGCGCCCGGGCGAGCCGACCGTCGGCTACGACCTGCTCATCGCCGGCGACCAGCTGCGCAAGGGCGCCGCGCTCACCGCCGTGCAGATCGCCGAGGCAGTCTTCGCCCGCCGGCAGCCCCCGCCCGTCACGGGCAGCCGCTGAAGAACTCGACGATGAACCGGTCGAAATCCTCGCCGGTCAGGAAGCCGTCGGGGCCCAGGTCGCCGCTGCCGGCCGTCGCGATGTCGGCGATCTTGCGCCCGGTCTGCGCATCGACCAGTTCCGCGAAGAACGCCACGATGAACAGGTCGAAGTCCTCGCCGGTCAGAAACCCGTCGGGCCCCGCCTGCGGGTCGGCGCTGCCGCTGGTGGCCACGTCCGCGGCGCACAGCCGCACGCGCAGCGTCAGGCGCGGCCCCTGGGCCCCCGGCAGCGTGTTCTCCTTGCTCATCCAGCGCGGGTAGATCGGCGGCCCGCCGCCGAACTCGATCGAATCGTGCAGCGACGACGCCGCCAGCGCCACCCGCCCCCGCGACAGCCCCTGCGCCAGGTACGCCTGCACGCCCGGGGCCGATGCGTCGATCGCGAAGCGGAACACCGTTCGGTCGGGCACCGCGTCGCCCGGCGCCATCGTGCCGCCGTCGTCCACCGCCGCCGCCAGCGCCGCCGGCTGGAACGGCCCGCCCTGCGACGCCGGGCGCGTCACGTTGTTGCTCGCGTCCACCGCCTGGCCGGATGCGTCGAACGCCACCGGGTACGCCGCGCGGGTCGAGCGCCACGGCGCCGCCGGGTCGGGCGGTGCCACGCCCGCGAACGGCGAGTTCTCGCCGTAGGTCTCAACGCTCCAAGGCGTTCCCTGCGGGTTGGTCCCGCGGAACGCCGCGGCGAACAGCTCCACAGGCCGGCCCGGGTCCGGGTCGGGCGCGAACGGCACGCCCGCCGGGTCCAGGTACGACGCCAGCGGGTCCGGCGTCGGGTCGTAGATGAAGGCCTCGCCCGGCGAATCGACCTGCACCATCATCCGCAGCGTCGCCTCGTCGATCCGGTACGCCGCCGCACGGAACCCCGCCGGCACCGACCCCGTCGTGTCGAACACCACCAGCACCTCGGCGTCCCGATCGTCGAACCGCGTGTCCCGCACGGTCCAGAACGTCGGCATGGTCGGGCGTGCGCCCCGCGGCGTGAACTCGTTGAACGGGTACATCCAGCGGTCCAGCAACGGCTGCGAGATCGTCGCCTCAATCCCCGTCGCCCGCGCCGGCGCGCCCGCAGCCGCCAGCAGCACCCCCGCGCCGAACAGCGCACCGGCGAACATCGACCCTTGTCCCATCGTTGCCGCGATCATGACGACCTCCCGCACACGGTTGCGTGCCCGCCAACCGTAGGGGACATGGTCCGCCGTGCTCCCGCGGAAACGTGCGCTGCGCCGCCGATGTCCCCCGCCGGCGCCTACATTCCAATCAACGGCGTGGGGGCCGTCGCCGACGTGCAAGGATCGCGCCCGTGCTCCCGCCAGCTTCATCCGGACCGACCCCTCAGCCCGCCGCCGCCGCCCGTGCGCCGCATGGCCCCGTCGGCGCCTTCACGCTCATCGAGCTGCTGGTCGTCATCGCCGTCGTCACCCTGCTGGTCGGCATCCTGCTGCCGGCCCTGGGCCACTCCCGCCGCCTGGCCCTCCAGGCCCGCGAGCAGAAGGCCGCCGGCTCGCTCATCGCGGCCTACACGCTCTACTGCAACGACTTCCGCGGCGTGGTCCCGCCCGGCTACGCCGCCGCGGCCATGACCGCCGCCGGCGGGCCCACCGACGGCCGGCTGATCGTCACCGACGAGACCGGCGCCCGCATCTACGGCGTCGTCGCCCGGCGCTACCCCTGGCGCATCGCCCCGTACATGGACTACAACTTCCTGGGGTTGTACGACCAGCGCCTGCTGGAACGCTACAAGGCCCGCAGCGACTACCAGTACGTTGTCAGCCTCTCGCCCGCCCTGGGCGTCAACGCCGATTTCCTGGGCGGCAAGGCCGACCCCGGCATGGCCTTCAACGCCGGCGCCCTGGCCCTGTTCGGCCGCTTCTACATCACCCGCATCGACGAGGTCCGCGACCCGGCGCGGTTCATCGCGTTCACGTCGGCCCGGGGCGTGGACCCCGACGGCGGCACCGTGCCCGGGTTCCACATGGTCGATGCGCCCAGCCTGCAGTTCCCCCGCTGGAGCGCCGAGCGTTTCAACCCCGCCGCCGAGCCCTCGGCCCACGGCGGCGTTGACTTCCGGCACGGCGGCAAGGGCGCCCCTCAGGCCGCCACCGCCCACCCCGACGGGCACGCCGCCATGCTCAACGAAGACGACCTGCGAGACATGCGCCGCTGGAGCAACACCGCCACCCGGCCCGATTGGGTGCTCACGCCCAAGTAGCGGTCGTGTGGCGCCGATCCGCGAACGTTCGGGCGCTCGCGCTGCTAACCTCCCTCGGGTGGCATTCCGCGAGTCGTTCACGCCCTGCACGCGAGCACGCACATGGCCAAGAAGGTCGCGGCCGATGAGGCCAAGCAGAAAAAGGTCGTCCTGTTCCTCTCGGTGGTCATCGTCGCCGCCCTGGGCCTGGTGATCTATCAGGTCGTGCCCAAGGGCAACCCCAACCCGACCATTCAGCCCGACAACCCCATCGAGGCCTGGCTCGCCAGCGCCACCAGGCAGTTCACCGAGCTGAGGTGGGAACTGGTCACGGTCAAGGCCAAGGAGGACGGCTCGGGCGTGGAGGTCGCCGGCAAGGTTCCCGCCGCCAAAGACCTGGCCGACCTCAAGGCCATGCTCGATGGGCTGGAGCCCAAGGTCCAGATTGACTACCGCGTGGCCGTCGGGCGGTAGTGCCAAGTGTCGGCAACGAGCGTTGAAAGTTCTCCCGAAGCGCGGACTAGCCCGTTTGGGGGATGACTGTGGACATCCTCGATCTCAGAAATGCAAATGGCGGGAATTCCAAGAGCCGCTATACTTGACGTAGCTTGGTCGGGCTTTTGTCCCTCGTGCGCGGGTGGGTGTGAAAGGGAGCCGTTCTGGCATCCCTGCCTCGGGACCGTGAAAAGGAGCACGCATGCTGCGCCGTCGCCTGTCCGCGTTTACGCTGATCGAACTGCTGGTGGTCATCGCGATCATCGCCCTCTTGGTCGGCATCCTGCTGCCGGCGCTGGGCGCAGCGCGCAAGAGCGCCCGGGCCACCGTTGAGCAGGTGCAGGCCAAGAACCAGATGGCGTCGTACAACGCCTACGCGGTTGACATGAAGGACAAGTGCATGCCCGCCGCGCCGCACTGGAACTGGGTGCACGGCGCCAACGGCTACGTGATGCAGCCGCCCGACCCGAATGACAAGGGCTTCTACCTGTACCACTCCATCGCGAAGGTCTGGACGTGGCACTTCGTCGGTCTGGCCAACTACCCGCGCGAAGAGATGCAGACCGACAAGGTGACGTACTCGGACTTCTACGTGCGCCCGATGGGTGTCACGAACCAGAGCGGTGCCTTCCGGGACTACACGTCCGACTCCTACGCCGCGGCCATGGCGTACCACCCGATGTTCGGCATGAACGGGGTGTTCGTCGGCGGCGCGTTCACGCACGGCGGATTCCGGAATGTCAGCGCCAACGGTGTCACCGGCGGCGTGACCCGCGCCTCGGGCGGTCTGTTCTACGTCACCTCGCTCAACCAGTTGCGCTTCCCGACCAAGCTCATCGGCTTCGCCTCGTCGCGCGGCGGCGATGTGCGCGACGGTTCGTATTGGTCCTGGGGCGCCTCCAACCCCGACAGCGGCACGATCCGCCCCGGCTACTGGATGATCACCGCCCCGCGTCCGAGCCCCACGAACCGCGGCTATGACAACGCGGGATACACGCTCGGCAACGGCTGGACGACCAGCAACATCTTCGACGCCCGCCAGGCGCCCTCGCGCTGGGGCATGCTGCACCCGCGTCACTTCAACAAGGTGGTCACGGCGATGATGGATGGCCACGTCGAACTGCAGGGCCTCGAAGACCTGCGCGACATGCAGAAGTGGTCCAATTACGCCGATCGCCCCGACTGGAACTTTGTCCCCGGCCCGGCGCGGTAACTTCAATATCGAGTCGCCATCCGAACGGGCCGCGGACTCATCCGCGGCCCGTTTTCTTTCTCGGACGGCGGCCAAGACACACCCCCCACGATGGCGAGCACCGACCTGATCGCTGAACTTTCCTGGCGCGGCCTGCTGCACCAGGCCACCGACGAAGCCGGCCTCCGGGCCCACCTGGCCGGCGGCCCGCGACTCATCTACGCCGGCTTCGACCCCACCTCCGATTCGCTCACCATCGGCAACCTGGTGCCGGCCATGATGCTGCTGCACGCCCAGCGCGCCGGCCACCGACCCGTCGTGCTCATGGGCGGCGGCACCGGCCTCATCGGCGACCCCTCGGGCAAGAGCGCCGAGCGCGAACTGCAGACCCCCGAGCGCGTCGAGGCCAACGTCCGCGGCCAGCGCCGCATCTTCGACCGGCTGTTGGATTGTTCGGGCCCCCTGGGCGCCTCGATCGTCAACAACGCCGACTGGCTCGGCCGCCTGGGCTACATCGAGGTGCTCCGCGACGTCGGCAAGCACTTCTCGGTCAACCAGATGGTCCAGCGCGACTCGGTCCGCACCCGCCTGGAAGGGCGCGAGCACGGCATCAGCTACACCGAGTTCAGCTACATGATCCTGCAGGCCTACGACTTCCTGCACCTGTTCCGGTCCATGGGCGTCACCGTGCAGATGGGCGGCAGCGACCAGTACGGCAACATCCTCAGCGGGTGCGACCTCATCCGCCGCGCCGTCTTCCGCACCGGCGAGGCCGACGCGGGGCCCCAGGCCTTCGGCCTGACCGCCCCGCTGGTGACCAAGGCCGACGGCGGCAAGTTCGGCAAGACCGAGAGCGGCGCCGTCTGGCTCACCGCCGACCGCACCAGCCCCTACGCCTACTACCAGTTCTGGCTCAACGCCGCCGACGCCGACGCCGGCCGCTTCCTGCGCATCTACACCCTCTGCACGCGCGAGCGGATCGAGGCCGCCGAGGCCGAGCAGGCCCGCGACCCCAGCGCACGCCCCGCGCAGCGACTGCTCGCCCGAGAGGCCACCGCCTTGCTCCACGGGCACGACGAGATGCTCAAGGCCGAGGCCGCCGCCACGGCCCTGTTCAAGGGCGACCTGGCCTCGCTGGACCGTTCGACGCTGAACGAGGCCCTGGCCGCCGCGCCGTCGTCGAACCACGACCGGGCGCTGCTGGCCGGGGCGGGGGTGGCGCTGGCGGACGTGCTGGCGGGCACGCTGTGCAAGAGCAAGAGCGAGGCCCGCCAGGCGCTGACCGAGGGCAGCGTGTCGGTGAACGGGCGCAAGGCATCGGCCGAGGCGCGCCTCACGACCGCCGACCTGCTGCACGGTGAGGTCATCGCCCTGCGACGGGGCAAGAAGAACTGGCACGTGACGCGCTGGGCCTAGCCGGGGCTTACGCGGGCACCAGCTCGGGCGCGGTCTGGTGGTTGCCGGTGTCCCAGGTGATCAGCCCGGGCACGAAGGGTGTGACCAGGCGGTCGTCGTGGGGCAGCACGCGGACGGAGAAGCCGTGCTGGCCGCTGGCGTCGGGGCTGAACCGCCCGGCGAAGCGGTGCAGGCCGTC
>JAHCJH010000044.1 GCA_026126345.1 Phycisphaeraceae bacterium
CACCGGTGCTTAGGTCGCGAGCTTCGATTGCTCTAACCCGCTTCCTTGACATTCCGGTATCGGGCAAGCGTCACTCTGTATACGTCGGCTTGCGCCTTTGCACAGAGCTGTGTTTTTGATAAACAGTTCCCAGAGCCTCTTCTCTGCGCCCTCCCTTACGGGTAGGGCCCCCTTCTTGCGAACGTACGGGGTTAACTTGCCTAGTTCCTTCACGACCGTTCTCTCGAGCGCCTGAGGCTATTCGCCTCGCCTACCTGTGTCGGTTTTGGTACGGGCACGCACGGGTTTTCTAGGAATCCCCTTTCCCAACATCGGCTTACGCCTGGACATCTGGCAGTCCCGTTGAGTCCGGAGATCCGTCCCCTTGGTGTGCATTGGCTCAGGAATATTGACCTGATTTCCATCGACTACGCCTTTCGGCCTCGTCTTAGGACCCGGCTAACCCTGGGCGGATTTCCCTTCCCCAGGAAACCTTAGGCTTACGGCGAGCGGGATTTTCACCCGCTTTATCGTTACTCAAGCCCGCATGTTCACTTGCTGGCGCTCCACGACCCGTTCCCGGACCGCTTCACTGCACCAGCAACGCTTTCCTACCACGCTTTCGCGTCCGCGGCTTCGGCTCTACGCTTATTCCCGATCATTTTCGGCGCCAGACTCCTCGTCCAGTGAGCTGTTACGCACTCTTTAAATGATGGCTGCTTCTAAGCCAACATCCTGGATGTCGCAGCAATCTGACTTCCTTTCGAACTGAGCGTAGATTCGGGGCCTTAGCCGGCGGTCTGGATTTTTCTCCTTTTGACCTCGGATATTGTCACTCGAAGTCTTTCTCCCACGGCAGCGCCTGCGGCATTCGGAGTTTGGTTGGACCAGGTGACCGGGTAGGCCCCTAAGTCCATCCAGTCGCTCTACCTCCGCAGGTTGTTCCGTGAGGCTACCCCTAAAGGTATTTCGGAAAGAACAAGCTATCTCCCAGTTTGATTACACTTTTAGTCCTCCCGTCAGCTCATCGCAGAACTTTTCAACGTTCACGCGTTCGACCCTCCAGACGGAGTTACCCGTCCTTCAGTCTGGCCAACGGTAGATCACAAGGTTTCGTGTCTAGCCCGTACGACTTGGCGCCCTTATCAGACTCGCTTTCGCTCCGCCTCCGGCCCGGTAGGCCTTAGGCTCGCCGTACAGACTAACTCGCGGGCTCATTATGCAAAAGGCACGCCGTCACCCCGCCACTAAACGGCTCTCTAGAGACTGGCTTTCACGCGGTCCATCAGGAATCTCCTGACTCGACCGTCGTGCTTCAATAATGCACGCTCGCGCTGCCTGGCGGCCGGAGCCGTCAGGTACGCCTCGTAGTACACGAGGCGCCAGCGTCGTCCACGGGTCGACGTGTTCGCACCGGCCTGGTGCTGCTCCAACCTGACTCGCAGGTTCGAGCTGAAGCCGATGTAAAACTCATCTTCCCGATCTGTGCATTGCAGGACGTACACGTAGTGCACGTTCGTCTCCAGAGCCGTTTAGTGGCGGGGCTCCGACCGCTTGTAAGCACACGGTTTCAGGTCTCTTTCACTCCGCTCATCGCGGTGCTTTTCATCGTTCAGTCGCCTTACTTGTTCGCTATCGGTCGTCAAGGAGTGCTCAGCCTTGGAGAGTGGACTCCCCATGTTCAGTCCGGGTTCCACGAGCCCGAACTTACTCGAGGGCATGGGCGGTGTTCGGTTACAGGGCTTTCACCTTCTTTGGCCCGGCATTCTCATCCGGTTCACTCGCCTTACCGCTTTATCCGCTTTCGCTCGCCGCTACTCACGGAGTCGCTTTTGCTTTCCTTTCCTGCTGGTACTTAGATGTTTCAGTTCCCAGCGTTCGCTCCATGCCGCCTATGCATTCAGCGGCAGGTACCCTTGCGGGTGGGTTGCCCCATTCAGAGATCCCAAGATCACAGCCTGGTTACCGGCTCCTTTGGGCTTATCGCAGGTTCCTACGTCTTTCATCGCCTCTTGACGCCAAGACATCCACCGTGTGCCCTTATGGTTCGACCGCCAACCCGACGCCGCTTCGTCCGGACAAGCCTCACCCTTTCGGGCCTGGCCGGTCCGGCTTCCGCGCCGCCGCGTGGGCGACGACCACAATGAGCCGTAACGATTCTTCTACTTCATGCTGATTCCACGCCGGCCTCTAGGCTGCCGGTCGTGGCTCAGTCGCTCGGTTTCTTGCCTCAGCAATTCACGCGTCCTCATCGATCAGCCGGCAGCGGGCAGGGCTTTCGCCCGGGCCGCCAGGGCCGTCGAAGAAGACATCCATCCGTATCCGGTTGCCAAAGAACGCGTCAATCGCCCGTCAAAGATGCTGATCAGATTCAGCCCTCGTTGGGTTGCCCCGGGACATTGGGTCCAGAGGCGGGGGGAACTTTAGACCCCTGCGCCGGTCGGTCAAGTCGCGGCCAAGAAATCTTCCGCGATTCCGTTGCGACGCCCGGCTTACCGACGGATTCTCCACGGTTTCTCCACTTCGGACCGTCCTGGCCGGCCGCGTCCCCCCGGATTCGGTCGTGCGCAACTCCATTCTCATCAATGGTTTACGCCGAAACGAACGCCCGGGTCGGTCGGCCGACCCGGGCGGGGTTGGATTGCTTGATTCGCTGGCTTCCAAGCCGGGGAAACTCAGCCGGCTCCGCCGCCGCCGCCACCACCACCGCCACCTGGACGGGGCGGGGCCACGGGCGGGGGCGCGACGGGCGGGGGCGCCTTGGGCGCCGGCGGGGGAGCCTTTGGATTCACCTGCTCCACGCCTTCGGCGGCGTCCCTGCTGAGCCGCTTGTACGCCTCGCGGGCGCGTTCGGACTCCGGGTTCACAGGCACGATCGATCCGTCCGCCTCGCGGACATACGCCATGTACGACACCTTTGCGGCGCCGCCGGCTCCCTGGGAGACGGTCGCGACGGGGGCCACTTCCAGCAGGAACACAGGCACCGAGTGCGTGCGGGTGGTCATGGGGACCTTTTCGGGCGCGGGGGCTTTGGCGCCCGGAGGGCCGCCGCCGGGGCCGCCTGGTCCGCCGGGCCCCTCGGGCGCGCCGGGCGTTCGGCCGGGTCCGCCGGGGCCGGGCGCGGGCATCGGAGCGCCGGGCTCAGCGGGATTCATCGCCGCGATCTTGGCGGCGTCGGGAACGCTGATGACGGCGGTCAAGCCGTCGCCGGGCTCCAGCGACACGGAGCCCTTGCGCCAGTGGCCCCACGAGTACACGAAGACCTCGGCGGTGGCGGTGGAGCCGCGGGCGATGCCGCCGCGTTCGCTGGCGGCGGTGATGAAGTACATGCCGTCGGGATCGATCGCGACGGGGTCGGACCACTCGCTTGCCGAGGTCGGCACGACGTAGCGACTGGCGAGGCCGGCTTCGTTCTCCGACAGGTTGTTGGGGCGGCCGAAGACGGGGTTGGAGATGAGCAGCCGCATCTGGTAGCGGTACGTCTCGCCTCGCTTGGCGGAGATGTCGTGCGCCCAGACGCGGACGCTGGAATTGGTGAGCAGCGGGGAGACGTCGCGCGGCCCGGCGGGCGGGGGCTTCGGGACTCCGGCGCCGCCGGCGGCCTTGCCGCCCTTCTGCTCGATCTGCTGGGCGAGGAGGTCGCGCTCGGCGCGGAGCTTGGTGAGGGGGGCTTCGATCTGCTTGATCTGCGGGTGTTCACCGCCGGGCGCCGGGGCGGGTCCTCCGCCGCCGGGGCCTCGTCCGGGCAGGCTCGCCGGCCCACGGCCGGGCGAGCCGCCGCCGGGGGCGGGCATGCGGCGGAGCTCTTCGCGCTGGCGCTCCATCGCGGCGATGCGACGGTCGATCTCGCGGAGGCGGCGCTGGAGCTTGCCCATGGCGTCGTCGGACTCGGCGGCGCCGGCGGCGGAGCTTTCGGTCGGGGGCAGCCAGGCGTCGCCGGCGGGGCGGCCCATGAGCTCGGCGCGCCGGTAGAACTCGGGGCGGAGGACGTCTTCCTCGCGGGCGCCGGCCTCGTTGGCCAGGGCCGCGAGCGCCTGCTGATCGAGGCCGGTCTGCTTGAGCGCCTCGGCGAAGGAGAAGCGGCCGGGCAGGCCGCCGATGACGGTGCTCTCGCTCCAGGATCCGTCGGGCATGCGCCGCTCGCGGACGAGCTCGACCATCATGACGTGGGTGGTGGGCTCGTACCAGGTCTTGGGCAGGGGCGCGAAGGCGGTGCCTTCGCCGTCGGGGTCGGACTCGAGGGCCTTGCGAAGGTCGGCGCCGTTGAACGTGGCCTCGACGCTGACGGCGGCCTGATCGAAGGGGGCTTCCTTGGCGTTGAACCAGGGCGCCGCTTCGGGGTGGGCGGCCAGCGCGCCCTGAACCTCGACGGGGTCGATCGTGGACATGAAACCGACCGCGACAGGCTTGCCGGGCGCCGGCAGCGGCACCAGGGCGGCCTTGGAACCCTCGCGGATCTGGTCGCTCTTGATCTCGATGGCCAGGCGCGTGGGCTCGGGGGTCCAGGCCAGCGAGCCGGCGGGCGCGACGGGGGCCGACGTGGCGGCCTCGAACTGCTGCATCAGCGTCGCCGCGGGCGCTTCGGGCAGCTTGGGGTTGGGCTCGTCCATGAAGGCCTTGACCTTCTTGGCCTGGGTTTCGAGCATCGGGTAGGCGTTGGAGATCGGCACCTCCTTGTTGCCGCCGACGGCGACGGTGTTGCCGCCGCCGCCGAACTGCCAGGCGAGCAGCCCGAGCAGAACGACGACCGAGACGCCCAGGACGATCTTCTCGACGTTGCTTTCGAGGAAGCTGATTCGTTGGCGGGCCATGGTGATTGCCTCGCGATGGGTCGCTTGAGCGGGAGGTGGTGCGGGAAGGGAAGGGAACGGAGATTCGGCGGACAGCGACGATCAGCCCTGCGGCGGAGCCGCGGGGGGCTCCTCGATGGGCAGGCCGAGCGCCTGGCGGACGGACTTGGGCATGGTTCCAACGGTCCAGGCGCGGAGCCAGATGGTCTCGATCTTCAGCGTGACGCGGGAGACGTGCTCATCGCCGTAGTAGAAACCGGAGCCGAGCTCCTGGGCGATGTCGACCTTTTCGATGTCGGCGTCGAGGACGGACATGAAATTGACGCGGCCGAGGGCGTCGAAGAACTTCGGCAGGTTGCGGGTGCTGGCGATGACGGTGAGTCGCGCGGTGCGGACGTCGTACAGCCCGTTGTTGGACCCCGGCCCGCTGAAGCGGCCGGTGACCGAGCGGGTGAAATCGGTCGGGGCCTCGCCGGCCGGGGGCGGGGTCGCGCCGGGGGTTTCGCCGGGGCGGGGCTCGCCCAGGCCGCCCGGGGCGCCCAGCGCGATGCCGGGGAAGTCATCGACGGTGATCGACTCGATGCGCTTGATCACGGCGCCGGGCACGCCCGCGGCGCCCTGGTTGGCCATGGCGACGGCGGCGAGGATGTCCTCGTGGATCCAGAACTCGTTCTGCCACGACCAGCATTGCTCGATCGAGGGCGGGGGTGACTCGGAGAACGGCGGGAGCCGGAAGACGCCGACGTCGGCGTAGACGGCGATCCGGGCGGCCTTGGCCTGGTACTGGCCGACCCGTTTGGAGAGCACCTTGGTCGCCAGCTTGTCCTTGTCGGCCTGGCCGAGCGTGTTGATGTCGGGCTTGTCGGAGCCGGTGATGGCCTTGAGCTCCTCGAGCTGGTAGCTCTGGAGTTCGGCGGCCAGGGCGGCGGCGTCGGGCGGCGCGCCGGCGCCGATCGCGGCGAGGAGGCGGCCGTGGGCCTCGGTGGTGAACTGCCGGGCCATGCTGACGCGGAGCAACTGGTCGTTGCCCTTGGGGTCGGGGAAGAGGCCGGGCACGAGGAAGCCGTGGTTGGCCTTGTTGAGCGCGACCGCCCGCGCGACGACGGCGGCCGCCTCTTCGGCCTGCTTGGTCAGTGCGGCCTTGAACCACTCGGTGAGGCTGGGGTTGGGCGCTTCCTTGGATTCCTCGAGCGTCTTGCCGCCGGCCAGCAGCGGGGGCACGCGGTAGGTGACCTTGGCGCCGCTGGTCATGTCGGACCAGTCTGTCTTGATCTCGCCCTCGATCTTGGTCTTGGCCGACGCGGACATCGACGATGCGAAGTACACCATGACCGGCAGCGCGACGATCGCGCCGCCCATCATGGCCAGAACGATCCAGTGCCCCTTGATCCACTCCATGACCTTGTTCACTGCTGGGGCTCCTTCTTCTCGGTGTAGGTCAGCGGGGCGTCCCACTGGATCTGGTACGTCGAGATGCGGGTTCCCGGCGCGCCGACGGGCGGCACCGGCGGAATGGGGGCGATCTTGTTGACCTCTTCCTGCGTGGGCGGGGCCGAGCCGCCGGGGCCGCCGCCGCCGGGCGTGGGCGTCGGCATCGGCGGGCGTTCGCCGGTGCCCGGGCCGCCGCCGAGTACCTGCGGCTGGCGACGACCGGGGTTGCCCAGCGGATTGGACGGTGGCTGCGCTGAGGGCGGCGCACTGGGCGTGCCGCCGGGCTGGTTGGGATCGGCCGCGGCGACGGGCGCGGCGATGGTCTCACGCTGAATGGCCTTCCACTGAACGTTCTGGAAGGTGTAGGGCGCCGTGTCGCGCTTGGCGTTGGCGGCGAGCCACTGCAGGAACGCCTTGTCTACGAGCGCGTCCGTCTCGCTGTCGCTGGCGGTGGTGGCGATGCGGATGGTGAGCGTCGCGTGCACCATCGGCTTGGCGGCAACGCCCGCCGCGCCGGGGTCACCGCCCCGGCCCAGGGGATCGAGCGGGCCGCCGGGCCCGCCGCCGCCGGCGGTGGGGTAATCGGTCTCGAAGCGGTCGAAGATGACCTTGGGGGCCTTGGGGGCCTCGGCGGCGACCTTGGTGGCTCCGGCCATGAGCCGGCCGAGGTCGTCGACCAGGCGCGGGTAGACGTCGCGGTGGTCGGTCAGGCGGAGCGTGCCCGGAGCGCTGGGGTCGGGCTTGTAGGAGGCCTCGGCGTCGGTCCAGTCTTTCTTGAGGCGCTTGACCTGGGCCTTGGTCTGATCGACCACCGGAGGCTTGATGCCTCCGGCGACTGCCGAGCGGTCGAGCATGGGCTTGACGAACGAAGCGCCGCCCGCGACGAGCAGGATGCTGGCGGCGGCGGCGAACCACTTGGTCTTGTCCTTCCACATGGCCTCGCGGGCGACGGCGATGGGCATGAGGTTGGCGTTGACGGTCTGCAGGCCCAGGCCCTGGAGGGCCAGGCCGTAAGCCGTCGCGAGCGTCATGGCGTTTTCCTGCAGGGCGGCCTGGCGCTCGGCGTTTTCGAGCTTGATGCGGTTGAAGCCCTCGAGGCGGACGACCTCGAGGCCGAGCTGCTGGCTGAGGAACTTGCGCAGGCCGGGCAGGTTGAACGTGGAGCCCAGGCCGATGAGGCGGGTGATCTTGGCGTCGCGGTGCAGGCTGTTGTAGTAGCCGATGGAACGTTGCACGTCCTGGGCCAGGTCGCCGAAGACCGGGCGCATGGCCTGGAGGATGTGGCGGGCGTGCTGGCTGGTCTCGGCCTCGCGCTTGAGCTTCTCGGCCTTGACGTACGACAGGTTGAACGCGGTGACCAGGGCCTCGGTGAACTGGTGGCCGCCGATGGGGAACGTGCGGATCCACAGGCGGCCGGCGTGGGACACGATCAGGTCGGTGCTGGTGGTGCCGATGTCAACGATCACCGTGCCCGGTGTGGCCTCGGTGAACTGCTGATCGAAGGCGATGGCGTTGTACGCCGCCAGCGGGCTGAGCGTCAGCACGTCGGGGACGCGCCCGAAGTCGGACCACTCGCCGATCTTCTCCATGACCCGCTCGCGGGTCATGGCGAAGATGCCGACTTCGATGTCAGGGTTGTCGGCCGAGGCGAAGGTCTGGAAGTCCCACTCGACGTCGTCGATCGGGAACGGGATCTGCTGCACCGCCTCGAACTTGACGATGTCGGGGATCTTCTTGGGCTCGACGGGCGGGAGCTTGGCGAATCGGGCGTAGGCCGAGTGCCCCGCGACCGAGACGGCGATGCCGGCCTTGGAAATGTCGTGCTGGCTCACCAGCGTTCCCAGGCCGACGCGCTTGGCCTCCTTCTCGTCGGTCTCGGGCGCCGAGAGCACGCGCTTGTGCGGGATGACCGCGAAATCCTGCAGCGATACGCCGTCGCCGTCGCGCTGCAGTTTCACTGCCTTGATCGCGCCGGCGCCGACCTCGATGCCCCAGCAGACGTTGGAAGCCATGGTCACCATCCTGGCCGCGCGAGGCGGCCGGCTTGAAGGACGTTGCACGTGAGCCCGACGCTTCGGAGGCGGCGAGCGAAACGGCGGGTGGCCCCGGTGGGCCGCGATGCAGCGGCGCATTCACCGGGGATCAACCGATGGATGCACCGAGTCCGAACTTCGCGCAAGTCCCGCAACTGCCGATCCTTACGCCCGACGGTCCGGGCCTGTTCCGACACCGATACCCGGCCCGGCGACACGCCGGGCGGGCCCATTGTTGCCGCATTGCACCAGAGTTTGCCCGTGCCGTCAACCTGCGCGGCGATCTGCGGAAGTGGTGCGTGCGCCCGACCCGTTGCGTTCGTATTTAGGTCGGGTGCTGGCCGATCGGCGCTGTCCGTCCGCCGGCTCACCGGCGTGACTCCCATCGATCGATCGCGCGGCTGAGCGCCGCCAACACCCCCACGGCCAACACGACTGCCCACCACCAGCCCCGATCGACTTGGAACGGGACCACCTGGCGCGGCAGGCCCCACGCCGCGAGGTGGTAGCCCAAGAAGATCACCAGCAGCGCCGTGGCCAATCCGGTCGCGACGCCGTCGCTTTCGGATGGGCCGGCAGCGCGGGGCGGTGCGTCGGTCGAATGCTGGTGGCCCGGCGGCCCCGGCCGGCGCGCCCGTGCCAGCATCCAGACGCCCGTGAACAGCAAGGCGGTACCTGCGATGAACAGCACCCAGTGCCACGCGGTCTGGGGCAGGATGTCGGCGCTGCCTGGCATGGCGTCGGCGTGCCCGGAGTTCCGGTTGCGGCGGGGCCTGGGCCCGGCTTACCACATGGCCATCGATGCGGAGCTGACCATGGTGACGCCCTGCGGGTCGGCCGCGGCGGCGTAATTCAGCAGCCGGACCTCGGCGGGGTCGGCGACCATGGCGGCGGCGACCAGGTTGCCGATGGAGCACCAGCGGGTGGGGTTCTTCTGCCAGGCCATGGCCGAGACGAGTTCGGCGGGTTTGCGGTCGACCAGGTGCTGGAGCATCTCGCGGTCGTGCTCGAAGACCTTGTTGCGACCGGCGACGCCCTCTTCGGAATCCTCGGGCATGGGCTCCTTGTCGCCGAACGATGGGCCGACGTGGCTGAGGTCGGCGGAGGCGACGATGAGCGTCCGGCCCGGCAGCGACGCGATGGCCTTCTTGAGCGCATCGACGAACGGCTTGAGGGCGACGCCCTTGCCGTCATAGCTCTCGCCGTTCTTGACGCACGGGTCGTGCACCAGCACGCCGACGATGCGTGGAAACGCGCCGTCGTCACCCTTTCCGAAAACCTGCTGGATCCACGGCACGTGGAGCTCGACGGAGTGCTCGCGCTCGTGGTCGTAGCGGTTCTCGATCAGGGCGTCGCCCAGTGCGGCGCGGAGCGCGCCGATGAGCTGCGGGTCGGTGTCGCAGGCGCCCAGAGGCGTGCGGTAGCCCTTGTCGCAGAGGCAGACGCCGGTGGAAACGCCGAAGTGGTTGGTGCCGAGGATCACCACGCGGTCGGGCCGGTCGGTGACGCGCATGCGTCCGTAGACCAGGGCGTAGTTCTCCCAGCCGCGCGGATAGTCCAGGTGCGGCGCGACGATGGCCTTGGGCAGGCGGTCGAACGTGGGGTCGTCCTCTCCCCGGAGCGCCTCGTCCATCCAGGCGTCGAGCTGGGCGCGGAGTTTCCTGGCGGCGAGTTCGTCGCGCTGCGCCTCGGGGGCGTCGGCGGCGATCTCGCCGGCCTCGGCGGCCTGCTTGACGAGCAGGTCGGCGAACGCGGCGGTGCTGCCGGGGGGCAGGTGGGTGGACGAGTCGAACTCCTGGCGCATCTTGGCGAGCATGGCCTGGAACGTGGGGCCCTCGATGAGGCCGGCGTCGTCGAGCTGGGCGACCAGGGGCTCGAGGAACTGGCGCGTGAGGCCGCGGCCGACCTTCTGAACGATCTGGTCGAGGTCGTTGGAGCCGTCCATCAGGGGCAGGATCATCTGGACCGCCGGGACGGTCATGACGACCTTCTCGGAGATCTGGCGCGCGTCGGACAGGCCCATGATCGGAGCCTGCTTGCCGTCGGGGGCCTGGGCCATGGCCATGAACCCGCGGATGGCACGGAGGCGCGGCTTGTTCTGGTGGTCGGCGGCTGGGTCGAATTTGGCCGCGGGCTGCGGCTGGACGGCGCCGCCGGACGGGTCGTGTTGGGGGTTCTGGCTCATGAGCGGTGACTGTAGGGACGCAGAGGCGTGCGGGTGACGCGGCGGGAGGTGTTGCCTATCGTTCCGGCCCGGCGCCGAGCGGCCCGGGAACCCGTGAGAAGCCCCATGTTCGACTCGTTCAAGCCCGGCCAGAACATCCGCATCACCGTCGTCAAGACCCCGCGCGCCAGCGGGCGGGTTTCGACCATCGAGCGGCTCATGCGGCTGGACGCCGGGGTGATCCGCGGCCTGCGCAAGGCCCACAAGAAGCGCCGGCAGACGACCGTGGTGTACAACCGCGGCAACCGCGACTGGGTCAAGCGGCAGACGTGTGCCAAGATCGTCCAGGCGTTGCCCGGACAGTCGGCGGTGATCCCGTTCAACGTGTCGCTGGTTCCCGACATGAAGGCCGTGCAGCAGTACCTCAAGATCGAGGCCGCCTGAGCCGGGCGACGCGCGGGAAACCCGGCGGCCCCGGCCGCCGTAGTGCCGACATGAAATCCCACACGCTCAATCTGCGAACCGCCGTTCTCGGCGGCTTGTTGTGCTGTTCGGGCCTGCTGCCGGCGTGCGAGCGTCCGGTGGCCGCCCCCTGGTACCAGGCCCCGCAGCGCCGGGCCGATGCGACCTACAAGGTGCGCGGGCTGGTGGTGAGCCTGCCGAAGCGCGGCGATGCCCGCAGCAACTTCTACGTGCGGCACGAGGCCATCGATGATTTCCGGAACAAGGACGGCAAGATCATCGGCATGAGCGCGATGGAGATGGAGTTCCCGCCCGAGGCGGGCGTGTCGTTCGACGGCATCGCCGTGGGCGACCCGGTCGAGATCGCCTTCAGCGTGTGGTGGGGCGAGACACCCGCGTGGCTGGCCACCAAGGTGACCAAACTGCCGGCCGGGACGGCCCTGGTGTTCGAGAAGGCCAAGCCGGTGCCGCAGATGAAGCCGGCGGACCCGTCGTCGGAAACACCCAAGAACAAGTGAGCGTCACGCGGCTGGCGCCTGAGCGTTTCAAACGCACGGCGGTTTTCGCACGGCCATCGGCAAAAACCCGGGGGTGCGGTGCCCTGCGCCGGGGACAAGAAAAAACCCAGCGCCCAGCACTAAGCCGGGCACCGGGTCTCGTGGGGGTCTGCGTTGGGTGTGATCGGGAAATTCCCCGCACCACATTGGTCTTTACCTGTGGTTCCCGATCGAGGTTCCGTGCCCGCGGAATTTTTTTGCCGCACGTTTCCGCCCGTGCCGCCTCAGCGCCGGGCGTTCCCGGGAGCCTCCAAACCGAGGCGGAGCATGACCTGGCGAAGGTCGGACCAGACCTTGCCGCGCGTTTCCTCGGTGTATTGCCGCAGGACGAAGGCGGGGTGGAACGTGGGCATGACCGGGATCTCGAGGTCCGGGAATCGCAGCGCATCGGGGTGCCGCCAGGAGAACCAGCGCCCGCGCATGGCGGACATGGTGCTGTCGGTGCCCAGGACGAGGCGGCTGGCCGGCAGGCCGAGGGTGACGATGACCTCGGGCTGGACGGCGGCGATCTGATCGAAGAGGTAGGGCGCGCAGCGTGACGCCTCGTCGATGGTTGGCGTGGCGTTGTTGGGCGGTCGGGTCTTGAGCACGTTGCAGATGTAGACCTGCTCGCGCCGCAGGCCCATGGCGGCGATCATCTTCTCGAGCAGGTCGCCGGACCGACCGACGAACGGACGGCCGACCTTGTCTTCCTCGGCCCCCGGCGCTTCGCCGATGAACATCAGGCGCGCCGCGGGGTCGCCCTCGCCGAAGACGATGGTGTGGTGGTCGGTGACGAAGTGCTTGTGCGGCTCGTCGCGGAGGTAGCGCTGGCGGATCTCCTCCAGGGCCGCGGCCCGACGGGCACGCTCGGCCTCGGTCACGGTCGGGGCGGTCTTGACCTCGGCGATGCTCGCGGACGGCGCGGCGGTGGCACGGGGCGGGCCACCGGGCGGCGGCGCGTCGGCGGCGACGGGACAACGCGGGGCGATTGGAATGAAATCGACGCCCAGCAGGCGGCTGGTGAGCGCATCCTGTCGCACGATGTCCGCCAGGTGAGGCATGGAGAACCCGCGGGAAGGTCAGGGCTGCCGGGGCGCTTCCTTGGGCGCGTCGGTCGGCGCCGCGGCGGGCGCGGGCGGCTGGTCGGGGGCGTCGGGCTGGCGTGGCGCCGGCTGCGGGTCGCGCGGACCGGTGGGCGACTTGGAAGAGGTCTTGGCGGTGGGGAGCGGCTGCTCCTTGTTCAGATACGGCTCCAGCAACGGCATGAGATACGCGCCGCCGAACAGGCCAACGACCAGTCCCAGGATGAGCCCGGGGGCAAAGACGCGCAGGAACAGGCTCTTGCCGCCGGTGCCGCACGCACCGTTCTGGCAGCAGGACTTCTCGGCGGGAGCGGGCGCGGGCGTTGTTTCGGACATGGGACCCTCCGGTGAGTGGAACCGGCGGAGTGTACCGCGCCGCGGGCGGGGCGCGACCGGTCGGGCGCGGGTTTCACAGTCGGCCGGGCGTCAGCCGGCCCGACGCATGCGGTGCATCCACCGGCCGTAGCGGAGGATGGCCCCCCACCGCTCGAGCCGACGTGCGGGCTCGCCCCTGCCGAAGGCGGTGTGGTGCCGCCAGTCCCAGTACGGGCCTCGGGCGCGGAACCCGCTGATGACGAACAGCCGGGCGAGCTGGTAGAGGCCGCCGAGATAGTCGCAGACGGTGCGCACGGTCAGGAGCCGCTGGCGACGTAGAGCCGCCGGTACCAGTCGAGGGTTTCGTCGATGGCCTGGTCGACCGTGCCGATGGGCGCGTAGTCCAGCAGCGCCTTGGCGGCGGCGATGTCGGCCAGGGAGTGGCGAACGTCGCCGGCGCGTTCGGGCTCGAAACGAGGCCGCACGTGCTGCATGCCCAACCGCCCGGCCATGAGGGCGAACAGCGCCAGCAGGTCCGTGCGCCGGCCGGTGCCGATGTTGACGGCCTGGCCGTCGCACGGGCGCTGGCAGACGCCCGCGAGCAGGTTGGCGGCGACCACCGAAGCGACGGGCGTGAAGTCGCGCGATTGCTGGCCGTCGCCGTAGATCACCGGCGTCTCGCCGGACATCAGGCGGCGGGCGAAGGCGGCGATGACGGCGGCGTAGGCCGAGTCGGCCCGCTGGCGCGGCCCGAAGACGTTGAAGTACCGGAGGCTCAGCCCGCTCATGCCCAGCGACCGGCACCAGGCGCGGACGGCCGCCTCGGCCGCGAGCTTGCTGGCGGCGTACGGCGAGCGCGGGCTGGGCATCTGCGATTCGGACTTGGGCGCGGTCTGGGCGGCCTCGGACTGGCCATCGCCGTAGACCGAGGACGACGAGCTGTTGACGAAGCGGCGCACGCCGTGCCGGCGCGCCGCCTCGAGCATCCGAACCGTGCCGTCAGCGTTGACAGCCCACGAGCGTTCCGGCTGCTCGATCGAAAGCGGCACCGAGCCGACCGCCGCGAGGTGGAACACGACCTGGGCTCCTTCGCAAGCCTCGTCGGCCGCGGCCTGATCGAGGATGGAGCCGTGGATGAATCGAACGCGCTGCGGCTCGAGCTCGATGAGTTCGGAGAGGTGGTCGAGCGAGGCGTTGGACAGATCGTCGAGCACGCGGATGGAAGCGCCGAGGCTGACCAGCGCATCGACCAGGTGGCCGCCGATGAACCCCGCGCCGCCGGTCACGGCGACGGCCCGCCCGTTGTAATGCGGTCCGAGCCGAGCCACGAGTTCGGCGGGCAACTTCATGGCTAGGAGTGTACCACGGGATCGCCCGGGCCCAGAATGCTCGCCGATGGAGCGGGCGGTGCGTAGCGAGCGCGGGGGATCGACCGGCGCACGCCCGGCGCGGGGCGTCTGCGCGGGACCGGCCGGCCTGGGGCTCAAGCGTCCGAGGATTCACGGACAGCCGGCGAAGAACATCTGCACGTAGCGGTCGAAGTCCTCGCCGGTGAGCAACCCGTCGGTTCCCGCATCGCCGGAACCGGCGATCGCGACGTCAGCGATGAGACGGTTCTGGCTGTCGCGCTGCTCGCTGAAGAACGCCTGGATGAACAGGTCGAAGTCGGCGCCGGTGACAACTCCGTCCTTGCCCGGAGCGCCGGAATTCAGGGCGATGTCGGCCGGGCAGTCGGCGACGTTGACCAGCAGGTACTGGTACGCGGCGTTGGCGTTGACCAGGCCCCAGCCGAACAGGTCGTCGCGCCCGGCGGCGCCGAGATCGGTGGCGGTGGACTCCATGGCCTCCTCGAGCAGCGCGGGGCTGACGGCGCCCCGCGGGAATGCGCTGAGCAGCAGCGCCGCGACGCCGGCGACGTGGGGCGTCGCCATGCTGGTGCCGCTGAACGAGGCGTAGCCGGCCGTCTGCACGACGACGAAGTTGATCGACCCGGTGGTGCCGTCGTTGGCCAGCAGGTCGTCACCGTCGGCCTGGGATACGCCGACGACCGGGATGGCGAACGTGCCGGAGATGTTGAGGGTCCAGGAGCCCAGACCGCGACCATCGTCGGAGATGATCACGCCGATGGCGCCGGCGTTGCGGGCGTTGGTGGCCTTGGTGTTGAACGTGATGTTGCCGGTGCCGCCGGGGACGGTGCCGCCCCGGCGGATGTGGGCGATCTTGCCCGCGACGGTGGGCGGGAAGTCGCTGGCGACGCCGCCGGTCCCGCAGTAGATCACCTGGCCGATGACGGAGGTGTTGGGACTGCCGACGAGCTGAATGGTGGTGCGGTTGGTGTTGTTCCAGGCGGCGTTGACCGTGGGCGAGCCGGTGGTGGGGATGGTGGAGAGCACGCCAACGCCCGGGGCGCTGATGTCCACCGTCGGCCCGAAGTTGCTGAACGAGGCCCGGTTGGCGCCGGAATCGACGGCGGCGACGGAAATGACGCCGGGGTAGCTGGCGGGGTAGCTGGGCGTGCTGGAGTTGTTGTTGCCCGACGCGGCGACGACCACGACGCCGGCGTTGAAGGCGGCCAGGCACGCGTCGGCGAAGGCCTGGCTGAATCCGCCGCCGCCGAGGGACATGCTGATGACGTCGGCGTTGTTGGAGACGGCCCAGTTGACGCCGGAGATGATGCCGGTAGTGGCCCCGGAGCCGGAGTCGGCCAGGACCTTGCCGATCAGCAGATCGGCCAGGGGCGCCACGCCGACGACGCCGAAGTCGTTGTCGCGGGCCAGGACGGTGCCCGAGCAGTGGGTGCCGTGGTCGTTGCCGTCCTGTGCGGTCTGGCCGCTGATGAACGAGGCCGAGGCGACCGGCTGGGGCAGATCGGGGTGAAAGAAATCGACGCCCGTGTCGAGCACGGCGACGCGCCGGCCCGAGCCGCGGGTGAACGGCCAGACCTGCGGCGCGTTGACCATCGTGATGCCGTAGGGGGTGCTTTGTGAGCCGCCGCCGAGGGCAACGTGGACATAGTCGGGCTCGGCGTAGCGCACGCCGGGCGACTTGGCGTACGCCGCGATCGCCTCGGCCGTCTTGCCCTCGGGCACGCGCACGGCGACCAGGCCGGGAACGAGGCGGTAGGTGGCGAAGACTTCGATGGCGCCCGCGGCGGCGTGCGCCGCGGCGCGGGTGGCGTCGTCGGCGTCGGGCTCAAAGCGAACGAGCACCTGACCGGGAACGGCGACCGGCGCGGCCGCGGCGGGGTCGTTCAGCCAGGCCTGGCGCGGAGCCTGCGCCGCCGGATCGGCGGGCGGGGCGGCCAGGGAGCCGGCGGAAAGGGCGAGCAGAACGACCGACCAGCACCCGGCCCCCCGGCGCGGAAACGACGTTGGCATGTCAGGCCTCCAAGACGGACCCGGTGACGCTCATTTCATTATGCCTAGTCCGGTTCGGTCTGCACAGTGTGAACGTTGCAAAAATCACCCCCGAATTCGGGCATTTATCCGGAAACGCCGGCGCGGGCCAACGACCGGGCACTCTGGGGTATTGGTGACAGGCTCGACCGGCGGGACATCCGCGGCCGAAGCCGGTGGTTACGGGCACCCGGCGAAGAACAGGGTGATGAACTTGTCGAAGTCGGCCCCGGTGATGAAGCTGTCGGGGCCGCCGGTGCCGGTGTCGTCGGTCAGGTCGGCGATGTAGGGCCCGGCCGGGCTGGGGCGGCGGGCTTCCTGGAAGAACGCCTGCACGAAGACGTCGAAGTCGGTGCCGGTGATGAACCCGTCGGGGCCGTCGACGAACGGTTGCAGACTCCCCTCGGTGGCCACGTCGGCCGGGCCGCACGCGGGGATGGTCGCCGGCGGCTGGCAGAACGTGGCGGCGTTGTTGTTGATCGTGAGCGAGAAGTTCCGGACGGTGCCGGTGTCGCCGGCGGCCAGGTCCTGCACGCGCAGGAGCCAGGTGCCGTTGGCCTGCTGGCCGTTGAAGGCGCTCAACGGGCTGGCGGGGGTGAACGCGCCGGTGTAGGGGGCGCTGGCGCTGGCGAGGGATTGGATCGATGCGCCGCCGGACTGGTCGTCGAGAACGGTCTGGCAGAAGTTGTTGCCCGCGTTGTCGCCGAAGCCGTTGGTGAGGAAGTCGATCAGCTTCACGGCCGTTCCCGACGGGCTGATGAGGGTCACGACCAGTTCACCGGTGTACGAGTGGTTGAGACCAACGGTGGTGCTGGTGCTGGTGGTGCTGCACGAGGTGCCGCCGAAGCGGAAGTTGACGTCGGAGATCGAGCCCGGAACGCCCGAGACGGCCAGCGGCACGAGCACGCCGTTGGCGGAGTTGTCGGGGATGGCTGTGGCGCCGTTGAACGTGAACGGGCCGGGGTTGCCGACGGGCAGCGAGAAGTTGATCGTCGCCGGACCCTGCGCCGAGGTGACGTTGAGCCGCAGGCTCACGGCGGTGCCGCAGGGGTGGTTGGAGGCCAGGGCGATGCGGAACTGGGCGGCGTTGACGCCGACGGTGTTGTTCGCCAGGTCGGGGTAGGCCGAGGCGGCGTCGATGACGGTGGCGGTGGCGGTGAGGCTGGTGAGGGTGGCCGAGACGCCGGTGGCGGTGGTCAGGCCGCGGTTCTGGATGGGGACGGTGAGCAGCAGCCAGTTCTCGCCGGGGTCGGCGACGCCGTTGCCGTTGCCGTTGCCCGATCCGAGGGAGTCGGAGAGGCCGACGACACCGCCGAGGGTGAGATTGATGGACGAGAGGGCCGGGGTGATGGTGAAGTTGGCGTCGGAGACGTCGAAGTAGATGTTGTTGACCGCCTCGACGCGGATGCGCGCAGTGGTCGAGGAGATCTGCGGCAGGGTGACCTGCGCCGAGCCGTTGTTGGGGGTGCTGGCGAGCAGGGTGGTGGGCCAGGTGTTGCCGCCGTCGGTGGAGAGCAGGATGCGGACGTTGGCGGTGTTGATGGGGCTGAGGTTGGTGTTGGCGACGTTCCAGGTGACGGTCTGCACGCCGCTGATGGAGGACGAAAGAACGTTGGGGTAGGTGACGCGGAACGGCGAACCGGTGTTGACCACGGTGACGGTCATGTCGCTGGTGTTCACGCCGCCGTTGCCGGCGCGGTTGTCGCGGGCGGTGACGCGAAAGCCGAGCGTGCGCGAGGTGGTGGGCAGGATCTCGCCGGGCGTGAAGGTGTTGGAGAGCAGGTTGAAGAGTCGGGGCACGGTGCGCACCGGGGAGGCGACGGCCGGGAAGGAGCGGATGATCGGGCCGTTGCCGGGGTCGCCGGCGGAGAGCGCGAACTGGCTGCTGCCGTTGCGCTGCTCCCAGCAGTAGGTGAGGCTGTCGCCGTCCGCATCGCTGCCGGTGGCGGTGAGGACGAAGGGCGTGCGGGCGGGGATGGTGAAGTTCGATCCGGCGGAGATCGTCGGCGCGGTGTTGCCCGTCGGCTCGCTGAGGAACGGCACGCCGCTGCCCTGGGCCCAGGCCAGGATGCGGTCGAACGACCCGCTGGAGAAGTAGGCGTCGCGGGAAGCCGGGTTGTAGTTGTCGGCCCCGCACGAGCCGCCGTAGGACATGATCGTGTTGCCGCTGCCGGGCTCGAGCGCCTGCGACGAGCCCCCCCACTGCCCGGCGGTGCAGCCGGAGTTGGTGCCGTTCCAGGAGTGCGCGGCGTTGAACTGGTGGCCCATCTCGTGGGCGACGGTGAGCGTGTTGGCCGGGTCGCTGGCGCCGAAGAAGTTGGCCGAAACGCCCCGGGCCTTGTTGGGCCCGCTGACGACGCCGAGCTGCGCAACGCCGCCGCCGGCGGTGCCGAAGACGTGGCCGATGTCGTAGTTGGCCGAGCCGATGACGGTGTTGAGGTTCGTCTGGTTCTCCGACAGCATCGTGCTGTTGTTGGAGTTGGTGTACGGGTCGCCGGTGGCGGCGGTGTAGATCAGCAGGTCGTTGTTGGCGACGAGCTGGAAGCGGATGGCGGCCTCGACCTCGTAGATGCCGGTGGTGCGGTTCATCGCCGTGGTCACGGCCGCGAGGCCGCTGGCAACGGTGCCGCCGTAGAGCGTGGTGAACTCGACCGTGGCGGCGACGGCGGCGCGGTAGGTGCGGCGGGTGGGGCCGGCGCGATCGGTGGGTTCGGGGTCGGGGTCCGGCAGCGACATCTCGCCGGCGGGCACCTGGCAGAGCCAGTGGGGCCCGCGCCAATCGCGCAGCCAGTACGAGGCGTAGTACCCGGAGCGGTCGAGCGCCGTGTACGGGTCAACGTAGATGAACCCGCCGGGCGCGATGATCTGCGCATGGAAGCCCAGCGGCGTGAGGTCGAAGCGGGCGGTGGTGGCGCGGTCGTCGGCCTTCCACCCCAGGTACGTGCGGATCTGCGGGTACCGGGCCTGCAATTCCGGCGCCATGATCGGCGCCTCAACGGCCTTGAACGTCGCGATCGTGCCGTCGGGCATGGGCAGGGGAACGTCGATCGGCCGTTCGGCCTCGGGCGTGTCTTCAAGCGGGGCGCGCCGAAGGAGCGCCGCCATCGCGTCGCGGTCGAACTTGAACGCCGCGAACTTGTCGGGGCGGACGCCCTGCGGCGCCGCTTCGGCATCCGGCGGCATGCGATCGATGGCGGTCCAGGCCGAACGCCCGCCCCGGCCGAAGCCGGGCTGGGCGGCAAGGGCAACAATCCCCACGGCGGCGATCGCCAGGGCGATGCCGACGACACTCCAGCGGTGACTCATGCGAGAAGTTTAACTCGCGAACCGGCCGGGACCACGGTTTTTGCGAACAGAATGCGAATTTCCGGGCGGTTATGGGCCACCCGCGGGACTCGCCGGGGGTGGGACGGTCCACGCCACGACGTCCTGCGGTCCGGCGATCGCGATGACCGCACCATCGGGCGAGAAGGCAACGACCTGGGGCTGGATCGCGCCGCTTCGGAGCACGAGCATCTCGGTCAAGCCGTCGGCCTCAAGCAGGCGCACCGTGCCGTCGGCCAGCAGCACCGCCAGCCGCCGGCCGTCGGGGCTGAACGATGCGTCCACGGGGCTGGTGCCCGCGTCGATCCTCTTGCGCAGACGCGCCCCCTGGGTTTCGATCAGCAGCACGCCGCGGCCGCCGTCGAGCACGGCCGCCGAGCGGCCGTCGTTCGACATGGCGATGACGCGGGCGCCCGAGGGCACGGTCGCGACGCCGAGCTGCTCGCCGGTGGGCAGTGCGTAGAACTCGACCAGATCGTCACGGGGGCGTATCGCGGCGACCTGACCCGAAGCGCTGATCTCCCCTCGCACGCCCGAGGGCGACGGGGTGATGGCAACGCCGCAGGCGAGCCGGGCGATCACCCGCCCGGTGGCCTGGTCCACGACCTCGCAGCGGGCGCCGGGGTCGTCGGCCCGGGCCCGCAGCGCCAGGCGCAGGCGGCCCGGCAGCGCGTCGGCGGCACCGACCTGCTCGCGGAGCCGCAGCGTGTCGCCCGCGTAGCGCGACAGCACCTTCCCGTCCCGGACCAGCAGCAAGTCGCCCGAGCCCGGGTCGAAGCACGCCCGCTCGTTGGCGATCGGGACGGCGCCGACTTCGGCACGGGTCACCGCGTCGAGCACGCGGAGGCGACCTTCGTCGCGGAACGCGATGCGCCCGTTGCCCAGGGTCAGGGGGTCGCCGGCATCGCCGGACCTCTGGCGGACGACGGCGCGCCCGAGCAGATCGCCGTCCCACAAGCGCAGCTGGCCGTCGGTCGAGACCGAGGCCATGCCCGCGCGGTCGGGGCGGAAGGCGATGGCGTTGACGGGCGCCGCGTGGCCCGGCAGGGTGGCGACCAGCCGCTCGCGCTCGCGCAGCACGCCGTCGGCGGGCGTCTGTTCCGGCGGCTCGACGTTCCAGACCTGGATCGTTCCGTCGCCGAGGCTGATGGCGGCCCGGGTGCCGCTGGCGTTGAGCTGCATCACGTGCCCGCGCGGGTCCACCCGGCTCGAGAGCGTCGCCAGCACGAGCCGGCGCCGGTTGTCGTCGGTCGTCCAGAGCTGGATGAGCGCCGTCAGCGGGTTCATCACCGCCAGGGCTCGCCCGTCGGGCGTGAGCGTGCTGCCGTAGCCGGGCATGAACGCGGGGACCGAGGAGACGGGCCGCCCCGTGCCGGCGTCCCACACCTGCGCCGCGACCTCCGTCACCGACACCAGCCGCCGCCCCGCGGCGTCGAACGCCAGGTCGCGCACGCCCTGGCGGCGCAGCGTGCTGGCCAGCATGCTGGCGATTTCCTTGCCGTCGGTGGCGCGCAGCAGGCGGATGGTGCCGTCGGCGAACCCCAGCGCGACGGTCTGCCCGTCGGGCGTGAGCGCCAGCGAAACGGCCCGGGCCTCGGCGTAACGCTGGCCCACGCCCGCCTTGGCCGCGGCTTCGGCGGACTTGTGCTGCACCAGCACGTCCTGCGGCGGGCGCAGCACGCGGCGCGGCTCGA
>JAHCJH010000045.1 GCA_026126345.1 Phycisphaeraceae bacterium
GGCCGCCCCGGCGGCCAGGCGCACGAAGTCGCGCCGGGAGAGTTCAGGTGAAACGCCATGGATCGACGGGTGCATGGGAAGCTCCGGAGACGGTTCAGGGCTTGGGGGTGGCGGGCTTGCCGGCGGGCGCGGGGGCGTTGTCCTGCATCTCGCACACGACGCGGAAGCCGACGAACGGTCCGTCGGAGAGCCACCAGGTGCTCTTGGGGATCTGCGGGTCGCTGGCGTTCCACGACGGCTCCTGCCTGGCGCGTCCGGTGACGCTCAGCTCCGCCCGCTTGCTGCGGTAACTGCCGCCCTTGGTGACGGGTTTGCCGTCGGTCCCAACCACCCACTCCTGCACGTTGCCCAGCATGTCCTTGAGGCCGAAGGCGTTGGGCTTCTTGCTTCCGGCGGGGGCGGGCTGGCCGGCGGCGTTGTCGGCGAACACGACGAAGTCGGCCAGTTTGTCGCCGTCGACGCCCTTGCCGAGCAGCCGCTCGGAATCGGTCGTGGCGCCGGCCCGGGCGGCGTGCTCCCACTCCGCCTCGGTGGGCAGGCGGTAGCGCCGACCCGTGGACTTCGACAGCCAGGCGCAGAACTCCGATGCGTTCTTGAATGACATGCTGATCGCGGCGTATCCCTCGTGCCCGAAGCCGCGGTCGGGAGGGAGGTACGGCTTGCTGGGCCTGCTGACGGCGTCGGCGCCGGGCGCTGCGTGCGCATCGGGTTGGTCGAGGCTGTAGACGAAGACGTCGAACGCCTCCCAGGTGAGTTCGAGCCGCCCGATGTAGAACGGCTTGAGCGAGCCGTCGTCGCTGCCGGGGATGGGGACAAGCTCGAACTTGAACGCGGCGGTGGGCACGTTCTGCCAGAATGGTTCGGCGGGCTTGGGCGCTGAGCCGGAGCCGGCGGGCTGTAGACTTCCGGACGCAAGCACCGGAGCCAGGGCCGCGAGCATGAACAGAACGTGGTGGAGCATCGCGCAGGTCCTGTGGTTCGTGGCCTCGTTCGCGGCGGGCTGCTCGCCGATCGCCGGGAATGCGGGCGAGGCGAGCGGCCTTACCCGGTTCGAGTCTACTCGGATTTGCATGGGCGTCCAGGCGCGCCTGGTGGTGTACGCACCCGACGAATCCGCGGCGGTGGCCGCCATGGGGCAGGCCCACGCGGAGCTGGCCCGCCTGGACTCGATCCTGAGCGACTACCGGCCGCTCAGCGACGTCTCGCGGCTTGGGCGCGAAGCGCCGAACTGGGTCGAGATCGATCCGGCGCTGGCGGACGTGCTTTCCGAGGCGGCCCGGGTCCGCGCCTGGGTGGGAGAGCGGTTCGACGTCACGGTGGGACCGGCCACGCGGCTGTGGCGGGAGGCCCGACGCACCGGCGCTGCGCCGTCGCCTTCGGAGATTGCCAGGGCCCGCGTGCTGATCGGCGCCGATCGGTTGGAGATCGACGGCTCGCACCAGGCACGCCTGCGAGAACCCGGCATGCTCGTGGACCTGGGGGGCATCGCCAAGGGGTTCGCGGCCCAGCGGGCGGCGGCGGTGCTGCGGCGCCAAGGCGTACCGATCTGCCTGGTCGCGCTGGCGGGGGACATTGCCGCCGGCGACCCGCCGCCGGGCGAGGCGGGTTGGCGGGTGGAGATCGCGCCGTGGCGCGATGCGCCGAGGCGGTTGCTGCTGCTGTCGAACGCGTGTGTCTCCACGTCGGGCGACGAGGAGCAGTTCGCCGTGATCGACGGGGTGCGCCGCAGCCACATCGTCGACCCGCGCACCGCCCTGGGCGTGCCCGGTCGCTCCGCGGCGACGGCGGTGAGCACCAGCGGCGCCGTCGCGGACGCGGTGGCGACGGCCTTGTGCGTGGACGGCGCGGAGCCGCGCGGTCTGGTCGATGCAGCGCGGTCGGGCGAGGCGCCCGTCGCCTGGATCGTGTTCGGCCCCACGGGTGAGATTCGGATCACCGACCCGACCGGGATGATCCGCTGGGACCCTCGCGCCACGGGAGCTCCGAGATGACGCTTGCGATCACCGCCGTCGCCGTGATGCTGGCCTGCCTGGTGCACCCCGCGGGATGGTCGGGCCCGCGCCCGCGGGCGCCGGGTTCGCCGGTGCGGGCGATCTACTGCACGGCCACCGCCGGGTATCGGCACGAGGTCATCCCGGAGAGCATTCGAATCATGCGCGCCATCGGCGAGCGGACCGCGTGGCTCGATGTCGACGCGACCGAACGGGCGGAAGATCTGACCGCCGCGCGAGCCGCGGAGACCGATGCGCTGGTTTTCTACACCACCGGCGCGATCCGGATCGACCCGGAGCGGCTGGAGCGGTGGGTGCGGGGCGGCGGGGCTCTGATCGGCATTCACTGCGCGACCGACACGCTCTCGAAGTCCGGCGTTTACGTCGGCCTGATCGGCGGGGAGTTCGACGGGCATCCCTGGAACGAGCGCGTCGGGATCCGGGTCGATCGACCCGGGCATCCCGCCGCTTCGGCCTGGCCTCTTGCCAACGGGGAATTCGTGATCGAAGATGAGATCTACCAGTTCAAACGGCTGAACCCGGATATGACCGTGCTGATGAGCCTTGCGCCGGGTCAAGCGAAGATGGAGCCCGGTCGCCCGTATCCGCTGGCGTGGACGCGGGAGGTCGGCAAGGGCCGCGTGTTCTACACGGCGCTCGGGCACCGCCCGGAGGTGTGGCGCAGCGACGAGTTCCAGCGCCACGTGGTCGAGGGCATCCGCTGGGCGACTCGGGCCGAGCCGGCGCCTACCCCACCACCGTCCAGCGCGACGCCTGCGCACTGGCAAGGCACGCCTCGATGAAGCGCATGCCCCGCAAACCTTCGGCGGGCCCGGGCACCAGCAACGCGTGATCGGCGGGCGGGCGTCCGTCCCGCTGGGCAGCGATCCGCTCGACGATACCCCGATAGACGTTCGCGAACGCCTCGAAGAACCCTTCGGGGTGGCCGGGTGGAAGCCGCGTCGATGCCCGGGCGGTGTCGAGCGATCCGGCTCCCGCGCGGGTGAACACCCGGCGCTGCCCCTCGCGCGGCGACAGGACCAGTTCGTTGGGATTCTCCTGCCGCCAGGCGAGCGAGCCTTCGGTGCCGTAGACCCGCAGGGTGAGGTTGTTCTCCTCTCCCGCCGCGACCTGGCAGACGCTCAGCACGCCCTTGGCGCCGCCGTCGAACCGCAGGAGGACAGACGCGTCATCGTCCACGCGACGCCCGGGAACGAAGGCGGTCACGTCCGCCAGCACGCTCGCCAGTCGCAGGCCGGTGACGAACGAAACCAGGTTCTCGGCGTGCGTGCCGATGTCGCCCAGCGCGCCCGCGCCCGCCCTTGCCGGGTCCGCCCGCCAGGCTGCCTGTTTCTGCCCTTCGGCGGCCAAATCGGTCGCCAGCCATCCCTGGTGATACTCCACCACCACCTTCCGCACGACGCCGATCTCGCCGGAGCGGACCATCTGGGCCGCCTGTCGCACCAACGGATAGCCCGTGTAGTTGTACGTCACGGCCAGCAGGCGGCCGCTGCTCGACGCGACGTGCGCCAGCTCGGCCGCTTCGGCCGCGGTGCGCGTCATGGGCTTGTCAACGACCGTGTGGAAGCCCGCGCGGAGAGACGCCGCGGCGATCTCTGCGTGCGACTCGTTCGGCGTCACGATGGTGATGAAGTCGGGGCGTGGACCGGCGGGCATCGCGGCTTCGGCTTTGAGCATGTCGCGCCACGTGGCGTGGTTGCGGTCGGCCGGAAGGCCGAGCGCTCGTCCCGACGCCAGCGCCCGCTCCGGCGTGCTGCCCAGGCAGCCGGCGACCAGCACCGCGAGCCCGTCCATCGTCGCGGCGGTGCGGTGCACGGCACCGATGAACGCCCCCGCCCCACCGCCGATCATGCCGAAGCGAAGCGGAGCGTTCACGCGCGCCTCCCGTTGTCGGCGGATTCGAACGCCGCGTCGAACGCCCGGCCCGCCGGCGCGAAGTCCAGTTTTCGAACGAAGGCCGCCGCCTCACGGGCGCCGTGCACGCGGTCCATGCCGGGGTCCTCCCACTCCACCGAGAGGGGGCCGGCGTATCCGGCGCGATTGAGCGACCGCACGATCGCTTCGAAATCCACCTGCCCGCGTCCCGGCGAGCGGAAATCCCAGGCGCGATCGGCGTGCCCGAAGGGCAGGTGCGAACCGAGCACCGACCGCAGCGGGTGCGGAGTTCGGGCGGCGTCCTTGATGTGGCAATGGAAGATGCGGTCGGGGAAGCGGTCGATGAACGCCGCGGGGTCCAGCCCCTGCCAGAACAGGTGCGACGGGTCGAAGTTGAACCCGAACGCCGGATGGGCTTCGACGGCCCGCAGGGCAGTTTCCGCCGTCGAGGCGTCGTAGGCGATCTCGGTCGGGTGCACTTCCAGCGCGAACCGCACGTTGCACGACGCAAACTCGTCGAGGATCGGCCTGAATCGGGCGGCGAAGTCCTGGTAGCCGGCGGCGATCTCCTGCGGCCCCGTGGGCGGGAAGGCGTACAGCTTGTGCCAGATGGCCGATCCGGTGAAGCCGTTGACCACGTCGACGCCGAGCCTGGCGGCGGCCCTGGCGGTGGCGATGAGCTCGTGGGCCGCGCGTCGGCGCACGCCCTCGGGCTCGCCATCGCCCCACACGCGGGCGGGGATGATGGACCTATGGCGGGAGTCGATCGGGTCGCAGACGCACTGGCCGACGAGGTGGTTGCTGATGGCCCAGACCTTGAGCCCGTGGCGTGCGAGCAGGGCGTGCCGGCCGTCGCAGTACGCGGGGTCTGCCAGAGCCTTGTCCACCTCGAAGTGGTCCCCCCAGCAGGCCAGTTCGAGCCCGTCGTAGCCCCAGGCCTTGGCCTGGGCGGCGAGGGTTTCCAGGGGCAGGTCGGCCCACTGGCCGGTGAAGAGCGTGACGGGTCGGGGCATCGGCGGCTCCAGGGCGCGCCATGGTACAGCGCATCGGCAGCGGCGGATCGGTAGACTGCCGCGCGGTGGGGCCGGGCATTCAAGGAGTCCGCATGGCCGAGGTCACCAGCGCGTCGGGCAATCCCGCCGTCACCGCCGACAGGGCACCTGTGCCGTTCCTCCGCGTCCGCCTGTCGTTCATGATGTTCCTGCAGTACGCGATCTGGGGCGCGTGGCTGCCGCTGCTCTACCAGTACCTCACGGGGCACCTGAAGTTCGCGGGCGACGAGGTCGGCATGATTTTCGTGGTCGGCGCCGCCGGCTCGATCGTCGCGCCGTTCGTCGCCGGTCAGATCGCCGACCGGTGGTTCCCCACCCAGTGGTTTCTGGGCATCAGCCACATCGCCGGCGGCGTGCTGGTGTGGCAGCTCGCTGGGCTGCGCACGTACAGCGAGTTCATGTGGTTCAGCCTGGCCTACTCGCTGATCTACTCCCCCACGCTGTCGCTGACCAACTCGCTGGCGTTCCACCACCTGCCCGACCGCGACCGCCAGTTCGGAGGCGTGCGCATGTGGGGCACGGTCGGCTGGATCTGCGTCGGGATTCTCATCGGCCAGTGGCTCCTGCACCGCCACACGCCCGAGACGGGCGACGCCGCGGCGAAGCTCCTGGCTCAGCAGGCGGGCATGGCCGACGCGTTCCGGCTGAGCGCCATCCTGGGCGTGGTGATGGGCGTGTACTGCATCTTCGGACTTCCGCACACGCCGCCGAGCAAGGGGCGCCAGGCCAACGCGACGTTCGAAGCCATCGGCCAGTTGCGGTACCAGCCTTTGCTGACGCTGTTTCTGATGGCCGTTCCGATCTCGTGCATCCACCAGTTCTACTTCGTGCACACGGCGGGGTTCCTGGGTCGTCTCCAGTCCACCACGGCGACCGAGATCAACAAGCTCTTCGGCGTCGGGGGCGGCGGATTGATGACGATCGGGCAGATGTCCGAGATCATCGTGCTAGCGCTGATGCCGCTGGTCACGCCCTGGGCTTCACGCAAACTGCTCCTGCTCGTGGGCACGTTGGCCTATGCCGCCCGCATGGCTCTGTTCGCCTACGTGCTGGAGATCAGCCGGGCGACCGGCGTGGATCCTCAAACGCTGTTGATTGCCGGAGTCGCCATGCACGGCCTGTGCTTCGGGTGCTGGATCTTCGTCGCGATCATGGTCGTCGATGAGGAATGCCCGCCGGACGTGCGGGCCAGCGCCCAGAGTCTGCTCGGCCTCGTCGTGTTCGGCATCGGCATCATGGCCGGCAGCATGATCGCCACCTCGGTCGTGCCCGAGTGGAGCAAGAACCCCGACGGTACCACCGATTACACGGCGCTTTTCAGCCACCCGATGTACGCATCGCTGATCGTGTTCGCCTTGCTGCTGATCTTCTATCCGATGCGCAGCCCCAGGCGCGGCTCGCTGAGTGACGCAGCGACCTGATCAACCCTCGCCGTCGCCGGTTTTTCGACCGCGCCGCCGGCGCGGCGGGCGCGTGCGGTACGGCTCCAGTTCCGCCGGCAGCGACCGGATGCCCCGGCGGCTGGCCTTGCTGATCGCGTACCAGAGCGATTCGTGCATCCGCCGGCGCACCGCTTCGGTCACGTTCAACCCGTTGGCCTCCATCGCCTCCAGCGACCAGCGCCACGCGTGGTACTCCTCCAAGCAGCGCGGCTTGTACGTGTTGAACCCGATCGCGTGGTGGCCGATCTCGTGCAGGAACACCGCCGCGGACATCGGGCCCTTGGGTCTGGGCGCTTCGATCAGCCGGGCCACCGAGCCGTCGGCGTATCGAACCTCCCAGGCCATGCCCGACATCGACGATCGCCATCGGCGCACGCGCACCCGGTGGCGCTCGAGCATGTCGCGCACCACGCGGTCGTACGCGTCCTGCGCTCCCGGCTTCTGGCGCACCGTCGCGGCACCGGCATCGGTGCGCTGCGCCGCCGGCGATACGGGGCGACGACGCGCCTGGCGCTGCCGGCGCGGGCGCGGTCGCAGCGCTTGCATGACGGGTTTCATGAGGTCCCACAACGTCAGCACGGCGCCACCTCGCTGCGCACCACCGCTCCCCGGGGCAGCATACGGCCCCGGCTGAATTCCGCCCAGCCCATCGATCTCCCTCCGGCGGGTTGGACCTCGAGCAGCCGCAGCGCGGTGCCCTCTCCGCACGCCACCAACCCCGCCGCGGGGTCCACGAGCATGCCCGATCCGGGGGATGCGTCGTGGGCGAGCCGCTCGGCCCGAACGCGGAGCAGCTTGATGGCGCGCCCGTCGATGGTGACGGATACCCCCGGCCAGGGGGTCAGCCCGTGCACCCTGCGCCGGCAATCCTCGGCTGGGCGAGCCAGATCGATCCAGGCGTCCGCCCGGGAGAGCTTTGCCGCGCGGGTGACGAGCGACTCATCCTGCACGGTCGATCGCGGCGAGCCGGCCGCGTGTTCCAGCAGCACGCGTTCGACGAGATCGGGCCCGTCGTCGGCCAGCCGGTCGTGCAGTTCTCCGGCGGTCCAATCCGGGTCGATCGTCCGACGCGACTGGCCGAGGATCAGGCCGGCGTCCATGCGGTCGGCCAGCGTGATGACGCTGTTGCCCGTTTCGGCGTCGCCGGCGAGGATCGCGGCGTTGATGGGCGCAGCGCCGCGCCATCGAGGCAGCAGCGAGGCGTGCAGGTTCACGATCAGCGGGGAACGTCCCGAGGCGGAACGGGGGTTCAGCAGGTCCCGTCCGAGCTTCTGACCGAAGGCGATGACCACCCACGCATCGGCGTCGGCTGCAAGGCCGTGCACCTGGGCCACCACATGCGGCGCGTTGACGTCCGGCGGCTTGAGCAGCGGCACGCCCGCGAGGTTCGCCCCGGCCCATTCGGCGATGGGGGTCGGCGTCAGGGCCCGTCCGCGTCCGGCCGGGCGGTCGGGCTGGGATACCACCAGCGCCACGTCGTGGGCCGCGCTCAATCGGCGCAGGGTCGGCAGGCCGAAGGAACCGGAACCCAGAAATGCAACTCTCAGTCGCTTCACGCTTGATGAACGTAGCCACGCCGCCGCCCGGACGGGCGCTGTGGAGCGCTGCCGCGGCTCACGCCTTCTCGAGCCGGCGGACGGCCGGCCGGTTCTTCAGTCTGGACATCTGCGTCATGCGGTCCAGGATCAGGATGCCGTCGAGATGGTCCAACTCGTGCTGCCAGCAACGGGCCAGCAGGCCGGTGCCTCGCTGCGTGAACTCCCGGCCGTCGAGGCCCATCGCCCGGATGGTCACGGTCGGGGGCCGGAGCACGTCGCCCCGAATGTCCGGGAGCGACAGGCAGCCCTCTTCGTAGCGTTCCACGGCGCCGGCGGGGTCGGAGATCACCGGGTTGATGTACACCACCGGGCCGCGCGTGGCGCTGGGCGGCTCCGCGGCGGCGCTGCGGCCTTCGTCGTCGTCCTCGGGCACGTCGGCCACGAACAGGCGCCAGGAGAGGCCGACCTGGGGCGCGGCAAGGCCGACGCCATCGGCCTGATGCATCAGTTCGATCATCCGTTCCGCCACCGCGCGCACCTCGGCCGTGATCTCCCGGACCGGGGCGGCCGTTTGCCGGAGCACCTCGGCGGGGTAGGAAACGATGTGCAAACCCGCGGGAACGACGCTCATCGCCGCAGGGTAGGTTGGAAACGCGCCCCGGCGACGCCGCCGCTAGAATGGTTGTGAAGCAGCAATCCCGCCCCGAGGGGGCCACTGGCAAGGAGCGCCCGTTGGCGATTTTCGGCTGGAACAAGAAGAAGGAAGGCGAGCAGGCCACCGGTTCGGGCAACGGCGCATCGGCCGCCCCCGCCAAGGGCGAACCGGTCCAGTTTTCGCCCGAGAAGGCCCAGAGGTTCTTCACCCACGCCCAGACGAGCCACGACACCGGCGGCTTCGAATACGCGATGACGATGTGGCTCAACGGCCTGCGGCACGACCCGGCCAACATGAACGCCATCCAGGGGTTCTTCCGGTCGGCCGCCGCGTTCACCCAGGCCGGGAACAAGGCCGCGACCAAGGACATCGAGCGGGCCGTAGCGGGCCAGGGGGGGCCGCTTGACCGCTACCTGCAGGCGATGCTGGCGTGGGCGCTCAAGCCGCTGGACCCCGCGCTTGCGGTCAAGGCGTTTCAGGCTCCGGCCGAGCTGGGGCTGCAGGAGCCGGCCCGCTGGATCGCCCCCAAGGCGCTGGAAGTGGTCCTGCGCGAGCAGCGGCCCCGCAAGGAGCACCTGGTCCGCATCGTCGAAGCCGCCAACAAGTGCGAGGTCTACGACATCGCCGTGCGCGCCGGCGATGCGGCCCTTCGCATCGACCCCACCGACGTGAAGCTCGCCACGTTCGTCAAGAACCTGTCGGCCCAGTCGTCGATCAGCAAGGGCGGCTACGACCAGGTCGGCCAGACGGGCGGCTTCCGCGCCAATGTCCGCGACAACGAGCAGCAGCGGAAGCTCGACGAGGCCGACCGGCTGGTCAAGACCGACGCGGTGATCGACCGTGTGCTCGAAGCCGCGCGAGCCGACTACACCGCCCGACCCAGTGACCGCCCGACCGTCAACAAGTACGTCAAGGCGCTGCTGGAGCGCGGCACGCCCGACGACGAGCAGACGGCGATCGACGTGCTCGAGAAGGCGCACGCCGAGACCCACGAGTTCGGCTTCCGCAAGAGCGCGGGGGAGATCCGCATGCGGGTCGGACGGCGCGAGCTGCGGTCGCTCAAGGAGGCGGCCGACAAGGCGCCCGGCGACGCCGCGGCGGCGCAGGTTTTCCGTGACGCCGAGGCCCGCCAGCTAAGCCTGGAGATCGCGGAGCTGGAGCAGCAGATCGCCGCGTACCCGACGGACCTGGGGATCAAGTTCGAGCTCGGCAAGCGGTACTTCGTCGCGCAGCGGTACGAGGACGCGGTCGGCCAGTTCCAGCTGGCCAAGGACGACGGCAAGAACCGTTCCAGCGTCCTGGATTTCCTGGGGCGGTCCTTCGCGGCGATGGGTTGGACCGACGAGGCCGTGGACACGTTCCGCGCCGCGATCGCGGGCCACTCGGATCCGAACGACCCCGCGGGCATGGAGCTGCGTTACGGGCTCATGTCGGCACTGCAGCGGAGGGCCGAGGAGCAGAACGACCTGTCCAACGCCGAGGAGGCGTACAAGCTCGCGTCGGCCATCGCCATCCAGCAGATCAACTTCAAGGACGTGCGGGCCCGACGCGACGCGGTCAAGGCGCTGATCGCGCGACTGCGGCCGCCGGCGCCCGGTGCGGGCGCGTGAGCGCCGGAGCCCCATACGTCGTGATCGTGCCGGCTCGCCTGGGCAGCACACGCTTCCCGGAAAAGGTGCTCGCGGCGCGGACCGGCAAGCCCCTGGTGCAGCACGTGGTGGATCGCGCCGCGGCGGCGCGGGGGGCCCGGCTCGTCGCGGTTGCAACCGACCACCCGCGGGTGGCCGAAGCGCTGCGGCCCTTCGGCACCACGGTCGTGCTGACCGGGGAACACCCCAACGGCACCAGCCGCCTGTGCGAAGCGGCGGGCCTGCTCGGCCTGGGCGCGCAGGAGATCGTGGTCAATGCTCAGGGTGATGAGCCGGACATGCCCCCGGCGGTGCTGGAGGCCGCCGTCGCGGCGCTGGGTCCGGGCGTTCATGTCGGGACCGTCGCGACGCCGCTGAGTCCGACCGAGGACGTGCGCGATCCCAACATCGTCAAGGTCGTCCGGGCGCTCGACGGCGGCGCGGTCTATTTCTCTCGCGCGCCGATCCCCCTGGACCGGGACGGCGCCGGCCCGGCGGCGCCCGCCCGCCCGCTGCGGCACGTCGGCGTCTACGCCTACACGCGCGCGTTCCTGGAGCGGTACTCGGCGCTCCCGGCCACGCCGCTTGAACGCACCGAGGTGCTCGAGCAGCTCCGCGTGATCGAGCACGGCTTTCGCATCGGCGTCGGCGTCGTACCCGATGCCGGCGGCGGCGGCATCGACACGCCGGAGCAGTACGAGGCCTTTGTGCGACGGTTCAACGGACGGTGACGCGCCGAGCGTGGGTCAGCATCGTTTCGATCTTCCGGCGGTGCGACAACGTCGGCGCCCGATCGCGCCAGGCTTCCAGGGCCCGGATGCAGCCGGGATCGGCCACCTCGGCCAAGGATTCGCCCGCCGCCTGGGCGACGCGCAGCGTCGGGTCGTCCAGAAGCTCCGTCAGGCGACGCAACGCGGCCTCGGGCGCCGCCCCGAATGCTCGCCCCATGACCTGCGCCGCGACGGCCCGCGTGCGCGAATGCACGCCCGGCGCCGTCAACGCCACCGCCCGCTCCAGCGTTCGCGCATCGCCCAGTTCCGCTAACGCCCTCAGCGCGGCCTGCCGCACGGCGTCGTCCTGCGACGCCTGTCCCAGGGCTGCGACCGCCGCGTCGCCCGCCTCAGCCGTCGTGAAAGACCCCAGCGCGCCGAGCGCCGCGGCGCGAACGCCGTACGACGGGTCGTCCGTGATCAATCTCTTCAGCAGCGCCAGCACTCCGGCCCGTTGCTCCGCGGGCCGCTGGAGGTCCTTGCCGCAGGCCGCCAGGGCGCGCACCACCGCCGCCCGTGCCCGGGCATCCCGCGGCAACGCCGCGCCGAACCGCGCGAACAACTCCCAAGCCCCGCCGTGGGCGCCGAGTTCCTCGGCCGCGGCCTGGCGAAGTCCGAAGAACTCCCGCTCGTCGGCGACGACCGTCAGCAGTGCGTCGGCTGCGCTGGTGCTGGCTTCCACGCTTGCCGCGTTGAGGTAGCGGTGCATCAGCCGGGCCGCGTCGAGCCGCGACGCGAGTGTGGGCCCCTGCTTGAGCAGCGCCACCGCGCCGCGAACGTCCATCGCGACGTCGACGTCGGCCAGCAGCGTCATGTCGGGATCCACCGCGACCAGCAGCGGCGGCGATTCGAGCGGGAACGACCGCTCGGCGGATCGAACCTCGGTGGTCAGCTCCAGTTTGGTCCACGGGCCCTGGGCGGCGCGCACCCAGATCGGCACGGTCAGCCAGAACGCCGGATTGGCCCCGTCGATGGTCTGCCGCTGGTTCACGGTGACAACCAGGCTCCGCGTCGCCTCGTCCCACCGGGTCGCTACGGCCAGCGTCGGCACGCCTGGGCGCGAAACCCACTGCGTGAAGAACCGCTCCAGCGACCGGCCTGTGACGTCCTCGAACGCCCGGCGCAGATCGCGGGTTTCGACGAGCCCGAGCTTGTGCCGGTTGACGTACTCCACGAGCGAAGCGCGGAACAATTCGTCCCCTACCAGCCTGCGCAGCATGTGCAGAATGAACGCGCCCTTGGGGTACGGATTGGCCGGGCGGCGGAACACATCGTCCGGATCGCCGTACATCCTGCTGGCCATTCCCGCGGCGATCGGCGCCTCGGCGCGATCGGCCCCGATGATGCCGCGCCGGTTGTTGTACAGGCCCCAGACCATCCAGTCGGCGCCGTCGCGGTGCTCGAACCAGAGGTGGCTCATGTAGGTGGCGAACCCCTCGTTGAGCCAGATGTGTTCCCAGGAGCGGCAGGTCAACAGGTCGCCGAACCACTGGTGCGCCAGTTCGTGCGACACCAGCCCGTCGCGGTCGCCATCGAGCAGGGCCCGCTCGTCGAGCACCGTGGAGTCGTGGAGCGTGGTGGCGGCCGTGTTCTCCATGCCGCCGAACGAGAAGTTGTGCACCACCAGTTGGGCGTAGCGGTCCCACGGGTAGGGCTCGTCGAGGTACCGCCCGAAGAACGCGATCATGTCGCCCGTGCGCCCGAAGGTGCGTTCGATGCCGCCCCCCTGGCCCAGCGGCGCGAACACCTCGATGGGTCCGCCGCCCGGCAGGCGCCCCAGCACCCGGTGATCGAACTTGCCCACGATCAGCGACACCAGGTACGGTGCGTGGGGCAGTTCCTGCCGCCAGTGAAAGGTCTCGTACCGGCCCGCGTCGGTCAGGCCCAGGCCGCCCGAAGCCCCGGTCCGCGAGACCAATCGCCCGTTCGACGAAACTTCGAAGCCGCGGGGCACCGTGACGTACAACTCGGTCGCCATCCGCACGTTCGGGAAATCGTGCGTCGGGAACCAGTAACGGTTCATCTCGGGCTGGCCCTGGGTGTGGATCTGGGCGGGGCGTCCGGGCCAGGCTTCATCCTGGGGCGTCCAGACGAGCCCCAGGCGCGGGTTGGTCAGCGTGTAGTCGATCGCCAGACGGGCTTCCCGCTTGGGCGGCAGCGGAGGATTGAACGTTACTTCCAGCGTCTCGTTCGCCTGCCGGAACGCAACCTGAACGTCGTCCCGACCTTCCAGCCGCACCGATCCGATCGACATCAAGTCGTTGGGGCCGCAGTTCAGCCGCAGCGTGCCCAGCGCGTTGCCGATCGGCGACAGCGTGTACACCGCCTCGGCGCGCAGCGTGGGCGTCTGCATGTCGCGGATGTCGATCCGGAGCGTCAGGCCGCGATAGTCCGCGAACGGGTGCGGCGGGAAGTTGAGCAACGACCGTCCGGTCGCGGGGTCGAAGTCGCGCCGCCCGCCCGGCGCGGGGTCGGACCAAACGGCCCAGCGGCAGCCCGCGTCGTTCGCCGCGGAAGCGTCAGCGGCGGCCGGGGCCGCGCTCAGGGCCAGGGTCGCGGTCAGGAGGAACCATCGGGTGGTCGGGTGTGCCATGGGTCGTTCCGATTCGGGTTGGTGCCTGAAGCCCGCCGGATCAGCGGGGCAGCGCGCCGGAGAGCGCCGAAGCGGGCGTCGGCCGCGCTCGGTCGAACAGCGCCAGGTTTGCGGTCGTGCGGATGTCGCCGATGATCGACACGCCCGGGTCGACGCTGATCGACACCGGCTTGCGGGCGAGCGCGAACACACGTTCGACCGACCGAACGTCCGTGTCGGCGGTGATCCACTGACCCTGGTCGCCGCCAAAGTCAACGTAGATCGGCACGCTGAGGGCGTAGGCGGGGTTATCGGCGTTGATGGTCTGCGTCTGCTCCACGCTCACGGTGAGCGCCTTGGCGGCGTCGTCCCACGTCGCCTTGACCGCCAGCACCGGCACGCCGGCGCGGTCGCAGTACTGGTGGAAGAACCGCTCGAGGCTCTGACCGCTGGCGTCCTCCATTGCGTTGCGGAAGTCGTCGGTCTCCACCACACCGAACTTGTGCAGGTCGATGTACGCCCGCACTCCCTTGAAGAACGCCTCGTCGCCCAGTCTGGCCCGCAACGCGTGCAGCACCAGCCCTCCCTTGGCGTAGACATCGTCGGTCTTGGCGAAGACGTCCTCGGGTGAGCTGTAGCGGTTGCTGACCATCGGCACGTCCTTGGGCAGCGTGGCGCGGTTGCGGGCCACGAACCGCCGCCGGGCGTTGCTGACGGCGTCCAGGTACCCGGCTTCACCGCCCTGATGCTCGGCCCAGAGGTGCTCGCCGTAGGTGGCCCAGCCCTCGTTGAGCCAGAGGTGCGCCCAGGTTCGGCAGGTCATCAGGTCCCCGAACCACTGGTGGATCAGTTCGTGGACGACCAGATCGTCCACGCCCCCGGGCCCGCTCCGCGCCGCGAACTCGCCCATCGTCGTCGCCGATGTGTTCTCCATGCCTCCGGGCATGTTGCGCACCAGCGTCTGTGCGTACTTGTCCCAGGGGTACGGCTCGTCCAGCACCTGCTCGAGGTAGCGGATCATCTCCGGCGTGTTGCCCAGGCTGACCCGCGCGGCCTCGCCCGCGCCCACCGGCGCGTACACCGGCATTTCCAGCCCGGGTCGCTTGCTGCCCGGACCGCCGAGCGTCACCACGTCGAACAATCCCACCACAAGGCTGACCAGGTACGTCGCGTGCGGCTTGTCCTGCCGCCAGTGGTACGTGCTGCGCTCGCCCGTCCGCGCCACCGAGACCAGCTTCCCGTTGCTCACCACCCGGTACGGATCCTGCACCGTGACGACCAGTTCCGACGTCACCCGCTCGTTCGGGAAGTCGTGGCACGGGAACCAGAACGAGTTCCACTGCGCCTGGCCCTGCGAGTAGATCTGGGCGCCCAGACGCTCCCGCCCAGGGCGCGTCTTGAACCACGACAGCCCGGTCGGCCCGAGGAACCCGCCGAGCGATCCGTACGGCTTCTCCGCCGCGTAGCGCATCTCCACCCGGACCGGCTTTCCCGGAACCGCGGGCCGGGGCAGGTCGATCGTGAGCAGGTCCGAAGCGTGGGTGAAGGTGCACGGCTCGCCGCCCGAAGTCACGGACGAGAATCTCATGGTCGCGCGGGCGTCGAACACCAGACACGTCTGCGGCCGGCCGATGGCCTCGACCGTCCAGACGCACCGAGCGTTGAACGCCGCCGTTTCCACGTCCGGGATGTCGACCACCAGCAGCATGTGCTGGTGGTCGAAGTTCCGGTCGCGCGGATAATTGGCCAGGTCGCGCCCCGACGTCGCGTCGATCCGGTTGTCCGCGGGCTGGGCCGGTGCGAGTGAAACAGCCGCCAGCAGAAACGCCAGCGGGAACAGGAATCGAAATGCGGGCATGGGCGACTTCCGGAGGTGCGGGTTGGTCCGGGAGTGTACCGGCCTGACTTGGCTGGCGGTCAGCCCACCACGTCCGTACCGATGTCCGTCCGGTACTGTTTGCCCTCGAACCGGATCAGCTCCGCCGCCCGGTACGCGCGGGCGCGAGCCTCTTCGGCTGTGGCCCCCACCGCCGTGACGTTCAGCACGCGCCCCCCGGCCGTCACGACCCGCCCCTGAGCGTCGCGCGCCGTGCCGGCGTGGAAGACCTCGACCCCTTCCACGGCCGCGGCCTCCTCCAGACCCTCGATGACGTCGCCCGAGCGTGGCTTGTCCGGATAGCCGGCGGCGGCGAGCACGACGCAGACCGCCGCGCCCGGCTTCCATCCGAAGTCCGCCTTTTCGAGCCGCCGCTCGGCCGTCGCGAGCATGGTGTCGAGCAGGTCGCCGTCGAATCTCCGCACCAGGACCTGGCACTCGGGGTCACCGAACCGGCAGTTGTACTCCAGCACCTTGGGGCCGGCGGGCGTGAGCATGAGCCCCGCGTAGAGCACGCCGCGGTAGTCGATCCCCTCGCGTTTGAGCGCATCGACCGTCGGCACGAGGACTTCGCGTTCGACCCGCGCCATGAGCTTGGCGTCCACGCTCCGGGCCGGGCAGATGGCGCCCATGCCGCCGGTGTTGGGGCCGGTCGCCCCGTTGCCCAGGCGCTTGTGATCCTGGCAGGCGTCCAGCACGTAGATGGTCCGGCCGTCGCACAGCGCGAACACCGAGACCTCGCGGCCCTTGAGCCGTTCCTCGATCACGACCGTCCGCCCCGCGTCGCCGAACTCCCGCTTGACCATGATGCGGTCGATCGCCGCCATGGCCTCGGCCTGTGTCTCGGGCACGAACACGCCCTTGCCCTTGGCGAGTCCTGCAGCTTTAATGACCCACGGTTCCGACCGCGACGCCAGGAATGTTCGTGCTGCTTCGGCGTCGGAGAACGTGCGCGACTCGGCCGTGGGAATCGCCGCGCCGCGCATCAGTTCCTTGGCGAACGCCTTGTCGGCCTCCAGCATCGCGCCGGCCTTCACCGGGCCGAAGACCGCGGGGACGGGGGCCTGCAGGCCTCCGCCGGCCTTGCTCCCTTCGCTGAGCACGTCGGCCAGCCCGGCGGCCAGGGGCTCTTCCGGCCCGATGACGACCAGACCGATGCGCTGCGTGAGGCAGAACTTCCGCAGCTGGTGGGGGTCCTTCGGGTTGATCGGAACGTCCGCCCGCTGCGCCAGCGACAGGATCCCGGGGTTCTGGCCGTCGGTGAACAGGTTGCCCAGGCGCGGACTGCGCCTCAGCCCGTGCGCCAGCGCGTGCTCTCGCCCGCCGGAACCGATGAGCAGAACGTTGACCTTGCTCGCTGCCATGCGTCCCGAGGGTACTCCCCCCGAGCCCGCCGGGACACGGGCGGCCGAGCGGAATCGGCCGATTGTTCAGTCATCATCGCTGCGCCGATCGCGTCGGCCACCTTCCGATCCGCGGTCGTTCTCAGCGATGCGCAGGTCCACGCCGACCACCGGCACACGGAGCACGCCCGTCGCGGCATCATACGAACGAACCAGCGTAGCCGCCCACACCCCCACCACCGCAATCATCACCAGCGCCGCGACCGGGTGTGCCGAGCGGATGCCCTGGGCCTGCTCGACGTTTTTTCGGCCGTGCACCATCGACGCGGTGATGTTCTCGCGGTGCCGCACGGTGTGCGTGGCAACGCCCAGCACGTGCGCCACCGCGACCGCGGTCAAGGCGTAGGCCATCACCTCGTGAACGTCCTTCACGCCCTCGTTGCCGCGGCCGAGCATGACGCCGGTCGCCGCCAGGCCGAGCACCAGCGCCAACATGGCGAAGATGGCCCACGCCGAACCCGGGTTGTGCCCGGAGTACTTCCGTCCTCCGCCGACGAGGATCCCCTTGAAATACGACGCCACCGCCCCGGGTCCCCAGGCGAACGACCACAACCGCGCGTGCCGCGAGCCGACGACGCCCCAGATCAACCTCACGCAGACGAGCGCGGCGATGACCAGTCCCAGCACCGCGTGGTAGGGGAACGAAGGGCTGTGCTCGCCGAGGCCGATCGAGATCACCGCGGCACCGATGAACCCGGCGACAAGCGACCAGTGGAACAGACGTACCGGAAGGTCCCAGACCAAGGTGCGGGGCATGCTGACTCCCAGCCGGCCGAAACCGGCGAACGCCCGCGTGCCCCGCGCACCGGGTGGTACCGGGTGTTGCCCGGCCAGAGGATCCTACGTTCGGCGAGCGTTACGGTTGCCTCCATTGCCCGTCGCGCCACGTCGTTCTGGATGTGTCGACTCCGTACGTCGCCGCGAGCTCCGCCGGGTCCGGGTCGCGGAGCGGTTCTCCCGCGTCGGCCAGGTATTGGGCCGACCACAGGCGATGAATGCCGCGCAACAGGGCCGATTCCATCCGAAGTTGCACGAGCAATTCCGCGTCGGTGAGCTTGGGCCCCGGGCTACCCCCGCACGTCGGGCACAAACGAGCCCGGCCGCCTTCGCCCCGCGTGACAAACCGACGGTTGCGGCACTCCGGGCACGTTGCCCATTCACCGGCCCAGCGACGCAGCCGCTGCGCCCCGCCGATGATGCCCTCATCGTTGAGCACGTTCTCGTACGCCGTCAACAGGTCCGCGACCGCCGGCTTGTTCAGGAGCTGCTCGGCTCGACGGCCCTCGCCCGCCCTGATCAGCCCGAACGCGGTGGCAAGTTCGAACGCCACCAACTCGTTCACGGGGGCCGGGCCAACACCCCGCCGGCGCGCGGACGATTCTCCCACGCGCCGGTCGCTGGCCCTGGCGATGGCCACCAGCCACCGACGCTCGCTCTCCCGCGGCGTGAGACCCGCCAGCGCCAGGCACGCGCTGGGCGTCAGGTTGTTCGTCCCGCCGCCGGCGCGATCCAGGTGCAGCGCCAGCACCAGGAGCGTGCGCGCCAGGTCCCGCGACGCCCGGTCCGCCGACTCGGCGCCGACTTCCTCGCCGAGCAGGAAGTACGCCATGGGATCGTCGGGCGTCAAGCGTTCGAGCCGCTCGACCAGGCGAGGCACGGGGATCGACGCGATCCCGGTCTGCGGCTGCGCGCCGGCCGGCCCCGGCTCGCCCGACGGCTGCCCGCGGGCGATCAGCACCCCCGCCGCCAGCACCGCCGCCGTGATGGCAGTCCATGGCCTCGTCATGGCTCGGATTCTCCGAAGCGGACCATCCACAGACGCGTCATGGAGCGCTCCACGATCAGCAGTTGATCGAGAATGGTCCCTGCCTTGCGTCGCTGCTCGTGCATGCTCGTCAGCACGTCGGCCGCTTGCGTGGCCCGCGTGGGGGACTCCGCGGCGATGATGTACCCCAGCAACTCCGCGCAGCCCACTTGCTCCACCGCGAACTGCTGCAGCAGCCCGCCGGCCACGGCGAACCGGGCCTCGCGCCGCCGGTCGATGTCGTCGAGCCGGACCGGCGCACGCGGGCTCGCGGCCAGGCGCCCCGCCTCGGAGCGGAGCACCAGCCAGTAGGCCTCGGCCATGTCCCGCGCGGCCTGGCCGGCCTGATCATCGGTGTAGCCGCCCGGCGACGGCTCGCGCCCGGCCATCGCCGCGTACGTCTCGGCGAACTGCGCCGCCAGACGATCGATCGACTGGTAGGCGCCGTTCTGTCCCGCCAGAAGCTCGATGAGTTTCTCGACCAGCGCGCGGCGCGCTTCGATCTGCCAGCGATCGCTCGTCGCGGGCCCGACCGGCCGCCCGCTGAGATTCTCGATCATCTGCACGGTGCTCTGCAGCCGAGCCGCGCGAGGCAGCATCTTCAGCGCCGCGTGCACCATCGCCGGCGAGCCGGAGAACCGCGCCGCGGCGCGCTGGGCGTCGACGCGAACCTCGGGCGCGAGCGTCGCCATCGCCACCTCCGCGAGCACCTCGGCGTCGACCGGGCCGATGTTCCCCCCGAAGCCCTCCAATTCGCGGATCCGGTCGCGCCGCCCCGCCGAGGCACGCTCACCGGAGAGGAACTTCAAGGCCCACGCGCCATCGCCCGCGGGCGACTGCGGGCCGCCGGTGACCGGATTGATCGGGATCAGGATCATGCCGTACGTCTGCTGCTGCACGGCGCGGGCTACGGCCTCGGTCTGCTGACGCTTGCGGTTGACCGCGCCCTCGTTGAGCCGGGCGAACCGGGCCGCCTGCACCAGGGCCTCGTGGCTCGAACCGCTCGCGGACGCCTGCCCGAGCAGCTCGCGGGCGGCGGTGAGCCAGGCCTGCGCCGCACCGCGATCACCGCCGGCCGCCGACAACTGCCACGCCAGGGCGTACGACTCGCGGAGCGCCGCCCGCTGCTCGCCGGTCGCCCCTGCCTGAAGCACCATCGACAGGTCCACCCCTTCGGCGCTGGAACGCGTCACGATCGCGCCCGTGACGACCGACAGCGCTTCGGTCGAGACCTTCGGGTCCGCGAACCACGACAGCAACCGCAGCCGCGAATCATCGCCGGCGCGCCAGCGCAGCCGCCCGGCCAGAGCGCCGATCACGTTGTACGAAGCTTTGCTCGCCTTGACGCTCGGCCCCTCGGCCATCAGCAGCTCCAGCGCGTCGAGCACCGCCGCGTCCAGCATCCGCGCGGCGTTGGCGCCCGACCCGATGAGGGCCGCCGCGGCGTCGAACCACACGGTCAGCGCCGCCTGGGCCTCCGTCGCTTCGGCCGTCCCGTCGCCGACGATCCGCAGCGGCGCCAAGCGCAGCGCGTGCATCGCTCCGGCGTCGAACGCCAGCAGGCCCCCGGGCCGGTCGGGCCCGACCAGCCGGGCGTACTCGGCGGAAAGCCAATCGGCCACCGCCGGGGGAAGATCGCGTTCGCGGCTGAGCCGCGCCATGACCCCCGCGCCCAGCAGCGCTCGGCTGAGGCCATCCGCCGACACGCTTCCGGCGGTTCCGCGGGCCAGGGTGGCCGAGGGGGTCAACGCCGCGAGCACCGCGGCGCGGACGGTTTCCTGCGCCGAGGACCGGTACACCGCTTCGACCACGGCCTCGATCATCGCGCTGCGCTGGCCGACCTCGGCCCGCGGCCACCAGCGACCGAGCGTCGCCACCGCGCCGGCGAACCGCTCGGCACCGGCTTTGGCGGCGGCCGGTTCTCCGATCTCGTCCGCCGCCCGGCGCAGCTCTCGTAACAGCTGGTTCATGTCCGGCGCCGCCTGGGCGGGCTCGGACGCCTCCGACGATTTCAGCCGCGCGGGCGCCGCGGCCGTCGGCAGGCCCGCCGCCGGCTGGGGCGTGGGGGCGGGCGAACTCGGCGCGGCAACCGCGGGCGGAGGAGGGGCGGGCGCCGCGCCGCCCCGACTGGTCAGGTACAGCGCCAGCAGCACCGCCGCCACGCAGCACACGAAAATTCCCCCACCCACAAGCACGAATCTCCTGACGAGATTGTTCGCGGCGTCGGGATCGTCTCGAACGTGCTCGCGTGCCGGCTCGGACACTCGCGCAGGAACTGTCGCATGTCCATTGCGGCCTGCTTCCGTCGCACGCGACCCCGTCGGCGGGGAGCTCGCCGGCCGCGATGTCACACCCGAGGCAAGCGATCGGATCGCACGTCCGACCGCTTCGGGCTCCAGCCCGCGCGACAGCGCCAGCTCCGTCAGCTTCCTGACC
>JAHCJH010000046.1 GCA_026126345.1 Phycisphaeraceae bacterium
TCCGCCCGGGCCGAACAGCGGCACGATGCGGCCGTCTCCCATGATCTGCAGGCCTACGGCCGCGAGGGCTTCCTTGGACCATGGCTCGTCGATCACTTCGCCGGCCAGAGGCTCACGCAGCAGCATGCGCGTGCCCTCGTCGAGGCCGCGGGAGATCTCGGCGAACCGATCCGAGCGGCGGCCGACACGGACCGGGGCCTTGGCCAACTTGTTGCCCTTGGGCACCAGCACGTACCGCACCAGCCCCTCGGAGAAGACGGCCTGGATGGGCGCCGCCAGAGCGTTCTCGACGCGATCGACGAAGATCTCCGCCTCGCACCGCATGGAAGGCTTGAGCGCGCCGCCGTCGGAAGGCGAGTCAAGACGGATTCGGACCGTGTACTCCCGCAGGTTGGGGTCGAACCACCCGCCCGACTCGGCGATCACGCCGATGGACTCGACCTGCCCGGAGAGCGGACGCGGGCCGTACGCATCGATACGCACGGTCACCGTCTGCCCGGGGCGGATGCGGCCGGTCAGCGATTCGTGAACGCGGACCGCGGCCACCATTTCGCTGGTGTCGGGCAGGACGATGAGCCGCTGATTGCGGGTGACCTGACGGCCCACGTCCAGCGGCGCTTCTCCTTGGCCGCGCCGGTCGCGGTTGAGGCTGGTGTCGTAGACCACCAGGCCGTCGATCGGCGCCTTGAGCGTTGCCAGTTCAAACTGCTCCTTGAGCTTGGTCAGCCTGTCCTCGCGGATGGAAAGCTGCTCGCGTTTGTTCCGACGGTCGGCGGCGCGGATCTCAAGCTGGCTCTCGTTGCGCTTGCGGGTGCGTTCCAGTTCGCTCCGGGCTTCCTCGACGGCCGATCGTTTGACCTTTTCGTCCTTGGGGAACTCGTAGTCGTCGTACACGGCCTGGTTCAGGCGGGCGGTCTCCAGCGCGGCCCGAGCCTCGAGGTACGCCACTTCGTCGCGCCGCAGCTCGTCGCGAGACAGGAATCCCTGCTTCTCCAGTTCGACCGCGCGCTCGTACTTGTCCTTCAGGCGGGTCAACTCGCGGTCGGCGCGCTCCAGAGCCAGTTGATTGGCCTGGCGCTTGCTCTTGACCTCTCCGTCGAGCCACTGCTTGAGCTCGAGTTCCTTCACGTCCACGTCGAGCTGCGCCTTGCGCGTCGCCGACTCGTTGTCGCTCACCTGGATCTGATACGCGTTCTCGGCGGCGGTGAGTTCCGAGCGGGCCGTTTCGACCCGCAGTTGCTCCTCGCGGATCTGCGTCTCGATCGCCTCGGAGTTCAGTCGCACCAGCACGTCGCCCGCCTTGACGCTGGCGCCTTCCTTGACAATCTCCGTGATTGTCGTCGGCTGCTCGAGCTGGTTGCGGATCTCGATCTGCCTGCGGGCCTCGAGCTCGCCGTTGGCGGTCGTCGTCACGTCGAACGACATGCGGGTGAGCGTGCCGAGCTCGTTCGGGGCGTCGGGCTGGCCGGCGCGCCCCTTGCCGCCCGAGAGCATCGCAAGGGCAACCGCCGCCAAGGCCAGAAGCACCACGGCGCCGATGACCAGGGGCAGCACGGCGACGCCGCGACCGACGGGCAAGGCTTTGGGCTTGGACATGCAGCGGGCTCCATCGGGCGTGCGCGCCCCACACCGACCGGATGGTAGGTACCGACCAGAGCCGCCCCGGGTTCACGCCGTGCCGCCGCGGACCGAGTACGCTGTGCCCATGGGCGGCGTTCTGGCTGAATTCGCGGCACGGCGGGGGGCGCCGCTGCTCCTGGCGGTGGCCGCCCCGGCGGAGGCTCGGGCGGCCCTGGGCGCGTTGCGGGCCGACGAGGCGCTCGCCGAGCGGGCGTGGTCGGCCCACGCCGTCCGCCCCGACCTGCACCTGATCGTCACCGGCGTGGGCAAGGTGAACGCGGCCGGGGCGGTGGCGATAGCGCTGAGCGGTGGGCGGTACGCGGGGGTGGTGTCGGCCGGCATCGCCGGGCGGCTGCCCGGATCGACGCTGGAACTGGGTGCGGTCGTTGCCGCGAGCGCCAGCGTCTACGCCGACGAGGGCCTGCAGACGCCGACGGGGTTCCTGGAAGTCGCGGCGATCGGGTTCCCCATCGGGCCGTTCGAGGGCAACCGCGTGGAGCCGCACCCCGAACTGCGCACAGCGCTGCGCTCGCTGGCCGATGCGCTGCTGCCGATCGCCACGGTGTCGACCTGCTCTGGGACCGATGCGCTGGCGAGTCAGGTGGCTCAGCGCACCGGAGCGGCGGCCGAGGCGATGGAAGGCGCCGCGGTGGGGCACGTCGCGGCGCGTCTCGGGGTGGCGTTCGGGGAGATCCGCGTCATCTCGAACACGACGGGTGACCGGCCCAGGCAGCGGTGGGATCTCAAAGGTTCGCTGGCACGGTTCGGGCAGGTTATCAGCCGTTGCTGAGCGCGATGACCGTCAACGCGTGCGGCCTGTGGGGCCGGCGCGGTCTGGCGGTTGTGCGCGGGGCCGGGGAACTGGGCCAGGCGTCAACGGCCCGCGGCGGCCGACCGATGCAGCATCCGGCCGCGCCCGGTGCGCGCGGCGGGAGTCGCGTTGCATGCCGAAGTTCGGGCTCAACAGGCTGCGGTCGATCGGGCTGCTCAGCAACGCGGGGCTGCCGATCGCCGTGGATTTCGGCGCGGCATCCTTGAAAGTGCTGCAGGCGCACGCGGGCGACCCGCCGACGCTGGTCGCGGCGGCGGAGTTGCCGACGCCCGAAGCGCTCGCGGGCGACCCGGCCAAGCGGCTGGCGTGGCAGTTCGAGCAGCTGCCCCAGGTGATGAAATCCGGCGGGTTCAAGGGCAAGCGCGTGGTGTGCGCCATCCCGGCGAGCCATACCTTCTGCAAGCACGTGCAACTGGCGACCGGCGACGGGGCCGACCTGGCCGACCTGACGGCGTCGGCCGTCGCGGGTCAGCTGGCCTGCCTGCCGGATTCGCTGCTGTGCCGGCCCGTGGTCGTGCAGGGGGCCAGCACGGCGACGGCCAGCAAGGCCGAGGTCATCGCGCTGACGGCGGCGCGAGCGTTCGTCGGCCGGCTGATGGACGCGGTGCGTGCCTGCCGGCTCGAGCCCGTGGGGATGCACCCCGAGTGCGTGGCGCTGCTGCGGGCGTTCGATCACATCACCCGCCGGGCCGAGGACGCCGGCCTGGTGAGCCTCTACCTCGACATGGGCTACGGAACCACGACGGTGGCCGTTGCGCACGGCACCGACCTGGTGTTCGCCAAGCACATCTCGATCGGCGGGCGGCTGCTCGATCAGACGGTCTCCAAGCAGGCGTTCTGCGGGCTCGGCGAAGCGCGGGCGATGCGACTGCGGATGACGGCGCTCACGCGGGCGTCCTCGCCCGCCGCGGCGAACGTCCCGGCGGGCATGGCGGCGCTGGAGGCGGCCATCCGCAAGGCCCAGGCGGCCCAGGGCCGGCCCATGCAGGCCGCCGGGGCGCAGGGCGCGGCCGAAGCGGCCGAACCGGCCGGGGGCGTGGCGACCGCGACCGAGGATCGGCGTGCCACCAGTGCGGCGCCGAAAGGGTGCAGCATGGTGCCCGCGCCGTCGCCGGCCGACGCGGAGATCGATCCGCGCGTCGACCTGCGCGAGCCTTTGGAAACCCTCACCGATGAGATCAGCATGTGCCTGCGGTACTACGACGGCCTCTTCCCGGGGCGACGGGTGTCGCGTGCCATCTTCGTGGGCGGCGAAGCACGCCACACCGCCCTGTGCCAGCACGTCGCCAAAGCCCTGCGCCTGCCCGCCCACGTGGCCGACCCGCTGGCGCGCCTGGCTCGCGGCGGCGGCGAGCCGCTGCTGAACGTGGCCCTCAACCAGCCCCAGCCCGGCTGGGCCGTGGCGATGGGCCTGTGCCTGAGCCCGACCGACCTGTGAACCTGAAAGACACGACGGGGCGGGAGCCTCGATCCGAGCCGGAGCCCGACGCATGATGAAGCAGCACACCACCGCCGCGACGAGTTTCCTGCCGGAGGACTACCTGCAGCGCAAGAGCGAGGCGCGCGCCAACGCGATCAACCTGGTGCTGTTCGGGGTGGTGCTGTTCGGCGTCATCGGGGCGTTCTTCGTCACGAACCAGCAGTGGTCCTCGGTCCGCGCCCGCCAGGCGCAGATCAACCAGGAGTACATGGCCGAAACGCAGAAGCTCGAGCAGCTCCGCCTGCTCGAGGCCCAGAAGCGGGAGATGATCGAGAAGGCCGAGATCACCGCGGCGCTGCTGGAGCGGGTGCCCCGATCGATCCTCATGGCCGAGCTGATCAACCGCATGCCCGAACGGCTCACGCTGACGGAGGTGAGCCTCCAGAGTCGGCGGATCAAGGAGGAGCCGAAGAAGCCCGCCGCCGCCGCGGCGCCCAAGAGCCTGTCCGCCAAGCCGGGCGGGGGCGCGCCGGGGTCGGTCGCCGCGCCGGAGCCGGCGCCGCGTCCGCGCCCGCCCAAGATGGAGTTCACGGTGGTGCTGATCGGCCTGTCGCCGGCGGACACGGACATCGCCGACTACCACACGGCGCTGAAGGACTGCCCGCTGATCGACCGGGTGGAGATGGTGTCCTCGATCGAGACGAAGGTGGACGAGACGATGATGCGCAAGTTCCGGCTCGAGGCCCAGATCCGCGTCGACGCCGATGCTCGCCGCATCGAGCCGCTGCAGGTGCCGCGCCTGCGGATGGCGGCGTCACCCGGCGTGCCGCCCGCCGGGGACACGGCCCGCGCGCCGCACAAGCCGATGCCGATCGCCAACGTTCCGACCGACAAGCGGTGAGCCCGAAGGAGACGACCCATGCGTACGGACCTGCGACAGATGGCGTTCATCGCGGTGCTGGTGGGAGTGCCGGTGGCGTCGTACTTCACCGTGTTCAAGCCCCAGAACGCCGAGATCGCCCGCGCCAAGGCGGAGATCGAGCTCAAGCAGTCGCGACTGGAGCGCCTGCGTGAAGCGACGCGCATGTCCGACGGGCTGGAGCGAGCCAACTCCGAGATCCGCCGGGCCATCGACGCCATCGAGTCGCGCCTGCCGTCGGACAAGGAAATGGACTCGGTGCTGCGCGACGTGGCGCTCATCGCGGCCAAGTGCGGGCTGAAGCTGCCGACGTTCAAGCGTGCCGACAAGGCTCTGCCCGCCGGCACGGCGCTGGAGCAGCCGATCGAGATGTCGATCACCGGCGACTTCGACGGGTTCTACCGCTTCCTGCTGGAGGTGGAGAAGCTGCCGCGCGTCACGCGACTGACCGACATGAAGCTGACCCGGTCCAACGACGTGGACGGCAACATGCAGTGCTCGTGCACCATGAGCATCTACTACCAGGGCGCCTCGCTCGCAGGAGTCCAGCAGTGAGCACCAAGCAGACCGATACGAACAACGCGACCGACGCGACGCTCTCGCCGCTGCTGGGGCTGGGCCCCGAGGCGGCGTCCGGCGGTCAGGGCGAGCCCGAGGGCGGCACGCTGGCGGGCCTGGAGGGCCTGTCGGCGGAGATCACCAGGCGGCCGCGCGTCAGCGCCCAGTCGGTGCTGCTGGCGGTCGTGGTGGTGGTGGCGGGCGGGGTGCTGTTCGCCATGCGGCAGATCGGCCTGGGCCCGGCCAGCGCCATCGCGCAGACCAAGGACGCCGAGATCCCCATGCCCAGCTCGGGGGACCACCGCGGCGTGCTCGCCGACCTGAACACGTCGCGTGTGGACCTTCAGGTCCCCGAGGCGAACGTCAAGAAGAACCCCTTCCGGCTGGTGGGCGCGGCGATGGAACCCGAAGTCGCGGCTCCCGGCGCGACGACCGACGAGGCCAGCCGCCGCGCCGGAGAGGCGGCCCGCGCCGACGCCGAGAAGCGCCGCAAGCAGGCCGAGGCCCGCGCGGGCCTGGTCAAGAGCAAGCTCAACGGCATGACGCTCAACGGCGTGATGGGCGGCTCGAACCCCGTGGCACGCGTCAACGGGCGCGTCTACCGGACCGGCGACGTGGTCGACGAGCTGTTCACCGTGCGGGAGATCCGCCAGCGGGCCGTCGACCTGGAGTGCGACGGGATCACCTACACGATCGAGATGGCCACCGCCGAGGGCAAGCCCTGACCCCGTCGGGGCCCGCTCGTTGCCACCCGACAACCGACCCACGCCGGAGGCCACCGTGGCGCGCGACAACATCGACGACATCCTGAGCGAACTCGGCGTGGACCCCGCGGCGGCGGCCGAGGAGGCGCGCCGCCAGGTGCGCCGGGCCGACGAAGGCAAACGCCGCCACTCGGTCGACCGTGCCGAACAGGCCTTCAGCCCGCTGCCCGCGGTGCCGGCCGGGCAGCGTTCCTTTGCGCACAACATCACGGTTTCCGCCGATCCGGCCGTTCCCGTGGCGCCCACGCCGGCGGCAAGCCCGACGGTCGGCGAGGCGCTCAGCGCCGTGTACCAGCCCGAGGCCGACGCTCCGACGACGCCGCAGGCCGACCTGGCGCAGGCGCTTCTGGCCGCAGGTGTGGCGACGGCCCAGCAACTGACGGCCGCGCGCCAGGTCATCGCCCAATCGCCCGGCAGGCGGCTGTCCGAGGTTCTGCTCGAGCAGGGCGTCGACGAGGCGAAGCTGCAGCAGTGCGTCGCCGTGCTCGCCGGCGTGCCGTTCGAGCACATCGACCTGGCCAAGGGGCTCGACGGCGGCTTCGACGGGAAGTTGCTGCAGCGACTGACCGTGGAGTTCTGCAAGTCCCGGGGCGTGCTGCCCCTGCGCACCGAGGGCGCCCGGACCGTGATGGGTGTGCTGCGCCCCGACGATGTGTTCGTGCTCGACGAGGTTCGCCGGAAGCTGAACACCCCGTCGGTCAAGGCGGTCGTCGTCACCGGGTTCGAACTTCGCGGGGCGCTGGAGATCGTCGGCGACTCCATGGGCGAGAAGGTGGACGTCAGCAGCCTGCTGAGCGAGGTCGAGGAGTCCGACGTCCAGGTCGAGAAGAAGCACGACGCCGAGGTGGACCTGGAGAAGGAGGCCGCCGAGAGCCCGGTCATCCGCTACGTCAACTACATCATCCAGCAGGCGGTGAAGGAAGGCGCCAGCGACATCCACATCGAGCCGGCCGAGAAGAAGATCAAGGTGCGTTTCCGCATCGACGGCGAGCTGTACGAGATGATGCAGCCCCCCGCCAGCATGGGGGCCGCGATCGTCAGCCGCCTGAAGATCATGGCCAACCTCGACATCTCCGAGCGGCGGCTGCCCCAGGACGGGCGCATCCGCTGCACCGTGCAGGGCCGCAAGCTCGACCTGCGCATGAGCACGCTCCCCTGCGCCTACGGAGAGAAAGTCGTCCTTCGTATCCTCGATACGCGCTCGATCAACGTCAAGCTGGAAGACCTGGGCTTCGACGAGTCCATCCTGCAGATCTGGCGCGGGCTGGTCAACGCGCCCCACGGCATCGTGCTCGTCACCGGCCCCACCGGCTCAGGCAAGACCACCACGCTCTATTCCTCGCTGCGGACCCTCGACAAGAACTCGATGAACATCTCCACGGTCGAGGACCCCATCGAGTACCACCTCGACGGCATCACCCAGTGCCAGATGCACGAGCGGATCGGCATGAACTTCGCCGCCGCCCTGCGGGCGCTGCTGCGCCAGGACCCCGACGTGGTGATGCTCGGCGAAATCCGCGACCACGAGACGGCCCTCGTCGCCGTGCAGGCGGCCCTCACCGGCCACCTCGTGCTCAGCACGCTCCACACCAACGATGCGCCCAGCTCCATCACCCGCCTGGTCAACATCGGGCTGGAGCCGTTCCTGGTGGCCGCCGCGGTCAACGGCGTGCTGGCCCAGCGGCTGATCCGCAGGCTGTGCGGGGCCTGCAAGTCGGAGAAGGCCCCCAACGACGAGATGGTCGAGTTCCTCTCGGCCCAGGGCATGAGCACCGAAAAGGTCTGGAGCCCCAAGGGTTGCGACAAGTGCCGCAACACAGGCTACTCGGGGCGCGTCGGCATCTACGAACTGCTCACCGTGGACGACACGCTGCGCGACATCATCGTCCGCAACCCGTCGGTCTCCGACCTGCGGCGCACGTGCCTGGAGCGCGGCATGGTGACGCTCCGCGCCGACGGTCTCAAGAAAGCCGCACGCGGGCTCACCTCCATCGAGGAAGTGCTCCGCGTTACCGAAAGCACCATCTGATCCGACGCCTTGGCCTCAGGGGCGGGCAGGCTCGGCGGCCGGCCGCGCCGGGCGAGCCTCGATCGCGACGCCCGAACGCATCCACGCCAGCACGGGGCGGTAGGCATCCTCGACCCGTTGCACCTGTTCGGGCGTGGGCGCCGTCTCATCGGCGTACACATCGTCGAACACCGACGCGTAGAACACCACCGCCACCTTGCCCCGCACGAACACGCTCAGTGTGCCGCGGCTGTAGGCGGTTCGATTCTCCGCGACGGCCTTGACCGCCTCGATGGTTCGGACCGCGGTCAGGTCGTCGCCCACGCGGGTCGTGGTCGTGCCGAGCACCTTCTCGCCCTCGCCCGTCGTCGACAGGCGGTCGAGCAGCGCGACCAGGTCGGCCTCGGCGGGCCGGGCCGGACCGTCGTACGGATGGGTTTCAACGCGAACCACGGCCGGCCCGAGCCCGACGTTGCTGGCAAGCATGAACGCCGTGGGCGGCGCATCCTTGGGCGTGATGGACGCCCAGCTCGCCGGCACCGGCACAGACAGCCAGTTGGCCTCGTCCGCCGGCAGGGCGATGCCGACCTTGCGGCCGAAACCCAGGCCGATCTCCGCCGCGTGATCCGCGCGCAGCGCCGGGTGCCAGGTGTTGAGCATCGCCATGTGCCGGAGCATCTGCCGCTCGGGCGCGAAGCCGCCGCTTTCCAGTGATCCCCGTGCCGCCTCGGCGGTCAGCGGAACCTTGTCGGTCTGCTGCCGGAGCTGCTCGCGCTTGAATCGCTCCCAATCCTCGCGGAAGGATGCGTCACGCTTCGCCAGTTCGCGCTCGATGGCTGCGGCGGCCGGGCCGTAGTGGGCCTCCAGCCGCGCGCGAGCGCCGTCGGCCGCGGCGGAAAGGTCCGGGTACTCCCGGGCGATGCGGGTCAGCAGCGCCAGGCGCGCCTCGAAAAAGCCCAGTGCCTGTCCCATGAGTCGCGGGTCCACGCGCGACGTCCACCGCTCGCCGAACGGCGGGGCGGTGCGATCGGCCGGCGTTGCGGACGGGGCGACGCCGGTCGGCGCCGGCGGGACGGGCTGCGCCGGCTGCAGGACCAGGCCGGCGGCGAGCATGAACGTGCAAGCGTGGATCACGTGGAGCTCCGGTATCAATGGGTTACGCAGGCCCCGGGGCGATGGATGCCGCCCGCGATAGCGCCAATTCGGGCGTGGGGGCCGTGGCCAGTGGCAGCGGGATGTACTTCCCCTCGGCGTGGTCGGAGTTGATGACCACCGCGTTGGGGGGTACGAGCATGACGCCCCGATCGGCCTTTTCGTGGCCGAGCAGGAACAGCCCGACGTTCCAGCGCTGCGAGAGGGTCCGGAGCTGGTCGGCCGTCTGGGCGCGGCCCCAGACCATCAGGTGGGCCGAGCCGCGTCGGGGGGCGTAGTCGGCCTCGGCGAGATCGCGCCCGAGGACGTCCGGGTCGAATCGGTCCATCAGCATCGGATCGGGCAGGCTGTGAGCGCACAGGGTGTCGGGCGTGCCGGGGCCGTGCGCGATGCGCAGGGCCAGGGGCATGGAACGGATGAACTCGCCGATCGCGGCCTGCACGCGAGACGCATCGCCGCCGAACACCCACTCGACCCCTTCGTTGAACAGCGCGCAGACGTTGGCGCCATCCTTGATGATGCCCGCGCCGACGATCTGCGCCAGCTCGTGATTGGCCAGCAGCGTGTGGCAGTGCGCCGGGAACGCCGCCTTGACCAGCGCCACGCGGACGAGCGCCGCGTACGAAAGGTCCACCCCGTTGACCAGCCGGTCGGAGTGGATGACCTCGTGCAGCGTGAGGTGGGCCGTGGGCGCGTCGGCCGGGTCGCCCATGCCGGCGAGTTCGACCGCCCGAGCCAGGTGCACAGGGTTGTCGTGAAGGTCCCCGGTCGCGATCAGGCGCGACGGCGCCGCCGCCCCGTCGATCACGTCGATGGATCCACGCCGGCACGGCGCCGTGCGGTTGGCCAGCGCGCCGGCCACGAGCGCCGCGACGACGGCGTCGGCGGATCGAAGATCGACGGACTCGAAGACGGCCAGCACGGCCGGAGTCTACGTGGGCCGGCCCGCGCCGTGACCCTGGTGGTTACTGGGTGACCTTGCGGAACGAGCCGCTCTTGCGGAGCTCGGCCTCGGCGATCAGCTTGCCGCGCACGAGGTTGAGCCGTTCGGCGACCTCGGTCATGCTGTCGGGACGCTTGGCGGGCTCGATCTCCACGCACTGCATGATGAGCCGGTCGAACAGCTCGGGCACGCGGGGGTTGAACTCGATGGTCGGCTTGGGGCGTTCCATGAGTTCATCGTCGAGCGAGCCGACCAGGGAGTCGCCCTTGGCCAGGGCGGTGGGCACGAACTGGCGCGTCAGGGCCCAGTACATGCTCGCGCCGAGGTTGTAGATGTCGGTCTTCTCGGTGATGGGGCGGCGGTGCACCTGCTCGGGGGCGATGTAATCCGGCGTGCCCTGGATGCGCTTCTTGACCGTGTTCGTGGGGCACGACTGGCCAAGGTCGATGATCTTGGCCTTGCCGTGGGCGTCCACGATGATGTTGTTGGGCTTCATGTCCGCGTGGACGAAGCCCTTGGCGTGCATGTAGGCCATGCCCCGCGCCACCTGCTCGAAGATGTCCGCCGCCTGCTCGAACGTCTTGGGCGGGTTGCGGTCGACGCTGGTGCCGTCCACCAGTTCCATCACCAGGTACAACTCGCTGACGGTCAACAGGCCCGACTTCTTCTTGACCAGCCGCTCCACGCGCCGGATCGCCGGGTGGTCGAGCTTGCTGGCGATGTCGTATTCCTGCTCGGTCTGCTCCAGGAACCGGGCGTCTTTCTCCGTCTCCCGGGCGACGTGCTTGGCTGCCCAGATCTGCTTGGTCTTGGGGTCCTGGATGAGATAGATCACCGAGGCCGCGCCCCGGCCCAGTTCGGCCATCACCCGGTATCCCTCGACGAGTTCACCTGGCTTGTAGATCTGCACGGGCGGGCCGGGCCTCCGACTGCTTGGCGACGACGATGCGGCCTTGAGCACAGCGGCCGACGATGAAGCGCCCAGGTTCACAGTTTAGTCTCTCGTCCGGGCGGTCGGGATGATAACCGAACGCGACCATCCGCGTCGGCAGGCTATTCGGCCGGGCCGCCGCCGCGGTTCGCCCCGTCCGCGGGAGAACATCGGCCGACGGACCCGCCCGGTGCGGCACCAGAGCAACGCACGAGCGAATCGGGACATTTCCCATCCGGACGACTGCAACGCCCTCCCCAGCCCGCGCAGGCGGATCGGAGAATCCCCGGGTCCACCGGAGGTCCGAGATTGGGTCAGCGGCCGCCCGCCAGACGCTGGCGGAGCCAGGCGGCGTTGAAGTGCTTGCCGGGGTCGGCGGTGGGGGCGATCTCGTTGTGCAGCAACACCCGCTCGGGCGGGATGTCCAGGTCCGCGCACAGCGCGCCGACCAGTTCCGCCAGACGCGACATCTGAGCGCGGGTGAACTGCTGGCGCTCCCCGTCACCGATCAGGCAGATCGACACGGCGTTGCGGTTGTACCAGTCGCCCTCGGCGCCGCCGGCGTGGGCGCCGGCGCGCTGCTCGAGCCAGCGGTAGCCGACGTGCAGCTCGCCGTCGTCCATGCCGTTGCCGTTGCCGATCAGGAAGTGGTGGCCAAGTCCCTTGAACTGCCGGGCCCGGTGCTCTTCCTCGAGGCGCGACGGCGTGCCCACGGGCGAACCGGAGTGGTGGATCACGATCGCCTTCCACTGGCCGGGCACGATCGGGGCCTTGGTCCGGAAGATCGGCTCGAGCACCGACACCGTGCTCGTGGCGGTCAGCGGCAGGGAAACGCCGTCGGTGCGGGGGGCCGGCTTGCCGTCCAGCGCCAGCAGCATCCCGCCCGTGCAGGTCATCGCCGCGAGCAGGCTGAGCCACACCGCGTGGGCGCGCTGAATTCCGCCGAGGAAATGATCGGGCTGACGGGCGCTGCGTGGCATGCGTGCTCCGTGTGAAGGTTACATTTGCATCGGACCTCGGGCCACGCCTGCTTTGCAAATGAACCAACGGCCTGTCGAGCGGTCGCCCGGCGCTCCGAACGGAGCCCGAGCGCCCGCGCCTACTCGATCTTCGGCGCCAGCCGGGCCGTCATGTTGGGCTGGAGGCGCCTGTACTCGTTCTCGACCTGCACTGCGGCGTACTGGTTGCGGATGCCGTCGTAGCGGTCGAACGGCGTGCGCTCCTCCTCCGGCGAGAGCAGCGGCCGGGCGCAGCCCGCCGCAACCGCCGCCTGCAGCATCAGCGCCAACGCCAAACCCTGTCGCACGCCGACAGTCGGGATTCTCGGACCTCTGAACATCGCGCCAAGGTTACGCGGCGGGCGGGCCGTTTGCACGCGTCCACGACGCCAGCCGGCCCGTCGCGTCCAACGCCGCCTCGCCGCGCCGACGCATGTCCCCCAGCACCACGTAGACCGCCGCGCACACGGCCGTCGCGAGGTTCAGCGACCGTTCGCCGGGGAGCATCGGGAGGCTCACGCGGCGGTCAGTGAACCGGGCCAGCAGGTCGTCGGGCAGGCCCCGGGTCTCCTTGCCGAAGACCAGGTGATCGCCCGGGGCGATGTGAGCGTCGAATACGGGTCGGTCCGCCTTGGTCGTGAATAGCCACAGCCGCGTGGGACGCTCCGACGCGAGGTACGCATCGAACGACTCGTGCTCGGCGGGCGACAGCCTGGGCCAGTAGTCCAGCCCCGCACGGCGCAGTGCCTTGACCGACGTGCTGAATCCAAGCGGGCGGATCAGGTGCAGCCCACACCCGGTCGCCACGCACGTCCGCCCGATGTTGCCGGTGTTGTTGGGGATCTCCGGCTCGTGGAGCACGATGTGCAGCAGCGGCCCGGCCGATGGCGGCGTGGCGTCGGGCGAGGGGGGCGGCGTGGGGGCGGGAGTTGGGGTTGGCACATCGGCTCCGAACGAAAAACGCCGGCCCTCGGAGAGGGCCGGCGTGGAGCGTAGCGAGCGGAACGCGTCGATCAGTTCGGCTGGGCCATGCCGCCGCGGGCGGTGCCCGCCGCCTTGGCCTCGGCGGCGCGCCGGGCCTTGACGCCCGGATCCTGGGCGATGATCGCCTCGGCGACCTTGCGGAACGACGGGTCGAGGGGGTTGCCCTGCCAGCGAACGGTGCCGTCGGTGCTGATGATGAAGCAGGTCGGCAGGCCGCGCACCTGCACCGCCTTGGAGATGTCGCCGTTGGTGTCGAAGATGTGGGTGAGCGGCGAGTCGGGGTGGTGGCGCATGAACTGCTGCACCTGGAGCTTGTTCTTCTCATCGGAGCCGTAGCCGCTGACGCCGATGATCACCAGGTCGTCCTTGAGCTTATGCTGCATGTCCTCGAGCAGGGGTTTGGACCGCATGCACGGGGCGCACCAGGTGGCCCAGAAGTCCACGATGACGACCTTGCCCAGGTAGTCGGGCTTGTCGCTGAGCCACTCACCCTTGGTGAAGTCGCCGGGCCACTTCTGCCCCTGGACGTCGGAAGCCGACGCGCTGATCTGCTGGTCCTCGTTCTTCTTGGGCCAGAGCGCCAGCTCGTACTGCTCGGCGCTCGGCGGCGCGAACACGGGTTTGACCTTGCCGCGCGCGCCGGCGGCGCCGTCGATCGCCGTTGTCCGGCCCGCGGCCTCGCGGGCGGCACGCTCGGCGTCGGCGAGCTGCTTGGGAACGGCGGCGGCCGACTCGGCCGTCTCGCCAACGGCCAGCTCCACCGCGCGCTCGAGCACGTCGGTCTCAAAGTCGGCGAAGCGCAGGTTGCCGGCGCGATCGACCAGGTACAGGTCGGGGTCCGCGTCCACCATCAGCCCCTTGCGCAGCGAACCATCCGCGTCGCGGGCCATCAGGAACTTGGCGCCCTTCTCGCCGGCCATCGTCGTCGCCATGTCCCATTTGCGGGCATCGTGCACGCCCAGCACCACCAGCCCGTCCTTGCCGTGCTTGGCGCTCAGCGCCTGCAGGCGGCTCAGCAGCGTCTGCGACGCCGGTTGCCACGCCTGCCACGTCGCGATCAGCAGCACCTTGCCCTTGATCGATTCGGGCGTCAACGCCGCGCCGTTCGTGTAGTCGGTCAGGCCCGACAGCATCTCGAATTTGAACGGCTGCAACTCCATCTTCGCCAGCGCAGCGCGGCGGTCGCCGGCGCCCTCGCGACGGATCTCCGGCTGCGGGGTCGCCCCTGGGACTCGCGCCATCGCACCGCCGGCCACCATCGCAAGCAAGGACGCCGTCACCACCATTGAACGCTTCATGGACAGGCTCCCATCGCGGCCGAACGGCCGGTTCGTGATCCCCCGATGTCAAAGTCTACCTCGGAATCGACCGGGCGGATTCAAACCGGGCACAAGATTCCACCGCCCGGAACCCGACCGCCCCTCTCATCAGACGCTCGGGGCGGCCGATTGGTTCACTCTGCCGGGGCCCCTCGGGTCGAAGCCAGCGCGTGCAGCGCCACCGCCCCCGCCACCACCACGTTCAGCGAATCGACCCCCGCCGCCATGGAAATCGCCACGCGCCGTGATGCGGTTGCCAGAGCCTCAACCGTCAATCCCGGCCCCTCGGCCCCCAGCAGGATCGCCGTGGGCCGGCCCCGAAACGCCGCCGCCGCGTCCTCAAGCCGCTCGGCTCCCGTTGCCGGCGTCATCGCCAGCACCTCGATGCCCCGGGATCGCAGCGTGCCCACCTCGCCGGGCCAGTCCATGACATACGCCCAAGGGATGGTCATCGCATACCCTACCGAAACACGAACTGATTTTCGATAGAGCGGGTCGGCGCAGCGGGGGCTGAGGAGGACGCCGGCGGCCCCGAACGCCGCGGCGTTGCGAAACACGCCTCCCACGTTGTCGTGGTTTGAGAGATCCTCGAGGATCACCAGCGGCCGGTCGGGCGCGGCCAGGGCAGCGACCTCTTTTGGATCGAGCGGCCGCGGCCGGGCGGCGATGGCGATGAGTCCCCGGTGCAGGGAGAAGCCGGTCAGCGGCTCGAGGTGGCCGGGGTCGATCAGATACACGGGCGTGTCGGCGGGCAGCAACGCCAGATCGGCCTCGACGGCCCGAAGCCGGGTGGGTGTCAGCAGCACGCTGAGCGTGCGGCACGTCGAGCGCACCAGCCGGTGCAGGACGACGTCGCCCTCGGCCATGAACTTGCCCCACGGCGCCTGCGGGTCCGCGCGGCGTTGGGCCGCCCAGGTGAACGCCGGCAGCAACTGCCGCTCCTTGATGGCGCGGTAGTCGTCCAGGCGCGGGTCGTCGAGGGAGCCGACGGGAATGCAGCGCACGCCGGACTCTACACCAGTGTCGGGCGTGCACCGGGCCGGCCCCCCGGTGAATACGCTTGAAGGTCTCGTGGCCTTCAGCAGGAGCCAGCCATGCGCAGCCGTTGGATGATCGCGTGCCTCGCGCTCGGAGCCGGTGCCGGGCTTGTCGGATGCGAGGAAAAGGCCCCGCCCACGCCGGCCAACCCCTCGACCGTCCTGGGCAAGAGCGCCAAGAGCGCCCGCGACCTGCGCGACCAGATCGGCGGCGCCCAGCAGCAGCAGGTCAGCCAGGCCGAGGGCATCACCGGTGAAGGCAACGCCACCGAGATCGGCGGCGTGCTCTTTCCCATCGCCGGCACGTGGCAGAAGGGCCCGTCCGGCGGGATGCGAGCCGCGGTGTATCTCGTCTCGGCCGGCGGGGGAGAGGCCGAGTGCGTCTTCTTCACGGGCATCGGCGGCTCGGCGGACTCGAACATCAACCGCTGGAAGGGGCAGGTCTCGTCCGACCCCGGCGGCGAGCCGAGGGTCACCACCGACACCATCGACGGAATCAAGGTGACGCAGGTCTCGATGGTGGGCACGTACCGGGGCATGAGCGCCGGCGGAGCGCCTTCGGCCCCCCAGCCCGGCACGCGATTCCTCGGCGCGATCGTCGAGGGACCCCGCGGACCGATCCAGGTGCGGCTCACCGGCCCGGCCGACGTGGTCGACGCCGCCGAGCCCGCCTGGAAGGCCATGATCTTCGGCCTGCGCCAGCGGTAGGGCACGTCACAACGTCGCAGCCAAGCAGCGCATCGGACCGATGGAAGGTGCGGGCGGAACCTGCGCGCGGCGCGGGGCCGATGTTTCCGGGGAGGCGTTGGAGCGCGCATGGAACTGTGGCAGGCGGCGGCGCTGGGCTTCGTCGAGGGCATCACCGAGTACCTCCCGGTGAGCTCCACCGGGCACCTGATCATCACCAGCGACCTCATCGGCCTGCGCGATCGCGGCGGCGCTGTCGAGGACTTCAGCATCATCATCCAGGGAGGCGCGATCCTCGCCGTCGCCGGGCTCTACTTCCCCCGGTTCGTCTCCATGCTCATGGGCCTGCTGGGGCGCGACGCCCCGGGCCGCATGCTGCTGGTGAACCTCGTGATCGCGTTCGTGCCCGCGGCCGCGCTCGGGCTGGCGGTGCACGGCCTGATCAAGGAGCACCTCTTCCGCGCGGTCCCCGTGATCGTCGCGTTCATCGCCGGCGGACTGTTCATGATCGCCGTCGACCGGGCCTGCGTGGCGCCGATGCGCCGCCACCAGGCCGCCGGGGGCACCGGCGGGCGCGAGCTGCGCGACCTCACGCCGGGCGGCGCGCTGTTCATCGGGCTCATGCAGTGCCTGAGCCTCTGGCCCGGCACCAGCCGCTCGATGATGACGATCACCGGCGGGGTCATGGCGGGCCTGCGCCCCGCGGCGGCGGCCGAGTTCAGCTTCCTGCTCGGCATGCCCACCCTTCTGGCCGCGACCGGCTACGCCCTGTACAAGAACCTCAAGCAATCCGCGAGCGACGGCACGCCCAACGTGTTCCAGAGTCTCGGCGTCGCGCCCAGCATCGTCGGCATGGCGGTCGCGGCGGTGTGCGCCGCCGTCGCCGTCAAGTGGCTCGTTGCGTTCCTCAACCGGCACGGTCTGACGCCGTTCGGCGTGTACCGCATCGTGCTGGGGCTGGTGCTGATCGGGCTGATCGCGTCGGGGCTGGTGACCGTGTGAGCGACCACGCATGAAGACCTCGTTTCCGAAGGACAAGATCCGCGTCGTGCTGCTCGAGGGCATCCACCCCGCGGCGCGCACCATGCTCGCCGACGAGGGCCTGTCGGTCACGCTGCTCGATTCGGCGCTGGAGGGCGCGGCCCTGGACAAGGCCATCGCCGGCGCCCACCTGCTGGGCATCCGCAGCAAGACGCACCTTTCGTCAGCGGCGCTCGACGCCGCCCCGCGCCTTCTGGCCGTCGGTTGCTTCTGCATCGGGACCAACCAGGTCGATCTCAAGGCCGCGCAGCGCCGGGGCGTCGCGGTGTTCAACTCGCCGTTCAGCAACACGCGTTCGGTGGCGGAACTGACCATCGCCGAGGTGGTGGCGTTGCACCGCCGGTTGGCCGACCAGTCGGCGGCGGTGCACGCCGGCCGTTGGGACAAGTCGGCCGACGGCGCGCACGAGGTGCGGGGCCGGACGCTGGGCATCGTCGGCTACGGCCACATCGGCTCGCAGGTGTCGGTGCTGGCCGAAGCCATGGGCATGCGTGTGCTGTTCTTCGACATCGCCAGCAAGCTGCCCCTGGGCAACGCCCGGGTCTGCCGCACGCTCGACGAGCTGCTCCGCCAGGCGGACTGCGTCACGCTGCACGTGCCCGAAACGCCCGCGACGCGCGGGCTGATCGGCCGCGCCCAGCTCAAGGCGATGAAGCGCGGCGCCATGCTCATCAACAACGCCCGGGGCAGCGTGGTCGACGTGCCGGCCCTGGCCGGCGCGCTGCGCGACGGGCACCTGGGCGGCGCGGCGCTGGACGTGTTTCCGCAGGAACCGTCGGGCCGGGGCGAGCGATTCCGGAGCGAGGTGCAGGGGCTGCCCAACGTCATCCTTACCCCGCACGTCGGCGGGAGCACCGAAGAAGCGCAGGAGGCCATCGCCCTGGACGTCTGCGGCAAGCTGCTGCGGTTCCTGAACAACGGCAGCACCACCGGCGCTGTGAACATGCCCGTGGTCGACCTGCCCGAACAGGCCGGCCCCGACGCGCCGCGCCGGACCCACCGCATCCTGCACCTGCACCGCAACGTGCCGGGCGTCCTGGGCGCCATCAACGGAGCCTGCGCCGCCCTGGGCGTCAACATCAGCGCCCAGTACCTGCAGACCCTCGGAGACGTGGGCTACGTCGTGCTGGAGGCCGACGCCCAGCACGGCAAGCGCCTGCTGGAAACCCTCCGGGACATGCCCGAGACGATCCGCGTTCGACCGCTGTGGTGACCGCGCGCCCCGGAGCCGCGCTCACGGCTCCATCAGCACCTTGAGCTGCCCCCGCGCCGCCGAGGCAACGGCCGCCGGCCCGTCGGCCAGGCGCGTCCGGCGTGTGATCAGGCTCAGCACGTCGACGCTCCCGCGCCGCAGCGCCTCGAGCGCTTCGGCCAGGTTCCCGCAGCGCGAACCGACCAGTTCGATCTCGCCCGCGACCACCGGGCTCCGGTCGATCGGCGCCGGCGCCGCCACCGGCGCGCCGGGGTTCGCCGCCGGCGCGGGCGCCGACATCAGCACCACCTTGCCCCGCGGCCGCACCATCGCCAGCGCCGTCGCCAGCCCCTCGGGACGGCCCGTGCAATCGATCACCACGTCCTGGTCCTGCCGACGGCCCGCCTCGTCCACCAGCCGGTGACGGATGCCCCACTTGTCGCACAGCCCGAGCTTCTCCGCGTGCCGACCCAGCAGCCGCACCCGCGCGTTCAGCGGCGCCATCACCTGCGCCACCAGCAGCCCCATCCGCCCATCGCCCAGCACCGTGATGTACGGCTTGCCCTCCACGCGGAACATCTGGCGCGTGTGCAACGCCGCGGCCAGCGGCGACGCGAACACCGCCTGCTCCTCGTCCACGTCCGCCGGGACCTCCACCAGGTTCGCCACGGGCAGCGTGAACGAGTCCGCGAAGCACCCGTCCCGCCCGTGCAACCCCAGCACCGTGCGCGCGCGGCAGTGGCCGCTCAGGCCCGCGCGGCACATGTCGCAGCGCCCGCACACGATCACCGCCGACCCGACGACGCGCTTGCCGGTCAGACGCTCCGCCGCCTCCGGCGAGCCGTTGACCGACTCGACCACCCCGACGAACTCCTGGCCCATCACCCCGCGAAAGCCCGTTCGCCCGCCGGCCACCGCCACGTCGCTCGCGCCGATGCCCGCGCGCCGGGTCCGCACCAGCGCCTCGCCCGCCGCGGGCGACGGCGCGGGCGCTGCCGGATCGAGCCGGACACTGGATCCATCGAATCGGACGGCGCGCACGGTCTTCGTTCCTTCCTGCCGGCGCGAGCCGGCGCTCAGACCTGAAGATCGGCCGGAGTTGCCGGGGCGGTTGGGCCAAAGCCCCGCTTGAGCGGGTTATCGGAGTCTGCCGCCCGATCCGAGTAGGCTGGTGGCATGGCATCGGCTCCAGCCGGCAACACGTGCGGGCAGAGGGCGGGATGGTGGGCGCGGCTGCCGGCCGAGCCGGCGGTCAACCTCGGCATGGCCAGGGTGATCGTCTGCGCTTCGGTGCTGCTGCTGATCGAACAGCACGGGACGAACATCGTCAATCTCGCGGCGATGCCGCCGGAGACGCACCTGCCGCCGCGCGTGCTCAAGTACCTGCTGGCCTGGGTGCCCACGTCGCCGGAACTGGTCGGCGCGCTGCTGGGCCTGCTGCGGGGACTGCTGGTGCTGTGCCTGCTGGGAGCGGCGTCGCGGACAACGGCGCTGCTGGCCTGCGTGCTGAGCGTCTACGTGCTCGGCCAGCGGTACCTGCTCGGCGGCGTGGGCCACGCGCTGCATTACGCGCCGCTCATGCTGGCCGTGCTGGCCGCGACCCCCTGCGGCGATGCGCTGGGGTTCGACGCACGGCTCCGCTCGGGACGCTGGCGCGGGCCGGCCGAGCCCGCCCCGGCGTACGGCGCTGGCGTGCTGTGGATCGGCGTGGTGCTGGGGCTGGCGTACGTCTTTCCCGGCGTCTGGAAGCTCGCCAGCGCCGGCTGGGACTGGTTCAACGGGCAGGCCCTGCTCCGGGCGCTGCAGATGCGGCTGGACCCGACGCCGCTGGCTTTGCCGATCGACCGCTGGCCGTGGGTCCTGGCGCTGGGCGGCACGTTCACGCTGCTGCTGGAGCTGCTGTTCCTGCCCTTGGTGTTCGTCCGCGCCGCCCGGCCCTGGCTCGCGGCCGCCTGCGTCGTGTTCCACGCCCTGATCCTGCTGTTCCTGCAGATCGATTTCATGGCGATGAGCCTGACATCGCTGGCGCTGGTCGATTGGTCCCGAGTCCTGCGCGTGCCGGCATGGACGCGACGGCCCGAGCGGACCCGGGGGCCGGCCCGCGCGGCGGGGGTTGTCGGTGCGGTGATCGCCGCGTCGTTCGTGTGGACCGGCGTGACGCGCCAGGGAGAGGCCTGGCCGGTGTCGGTGTTCCCGACGTTTGTGTGGCTGGCGGGGGACCACCCGTTCGTCGAAGCCCGTTGCACCTGGGTCGATCGCGCGGGCGTGGAGCATCCATTGGCCGACGGGGATCTGCCGGAACTCATGGGCGAGGCGTCGCAGGTCGGCAAGGTGCTGACGACGATGCTCTGGAGGCCCGTCGGTCAGCCACGGGCCGACGCCCACCGGGCCGCGCTGTTGCACGCCCTGGCGGAGCGTCAGGGCGTGCTGGGCGAGGCCGTGGCCCTGCGCGTCTACCGGGAGCAGCGGCCGGTGGGCCCGCGTCGCGGCCCCGGCGCCACCCGCGAACTGGTGCAGGAAGTCCCGATCCGGCGTTCGCCGGACGGACGGGTGGAACTGTTCCCCGGGGCGTGCGAACCGGGTGGTGGGC
>JAHCJH010000047.1 GCA_026126345.1 Phycisphaeraceae bacterium
CGGGCGCACCCGCGCCGCCGGCTGGCTCGCGTCGTCTGCCCCCAGTGCCAGGTCGTCGCCATCCTGGGGCGGGCGGCCCCGCCCGCCCGGCCTGCCGCCCGGTCCGCCCGGACCCCCCGGCCCCGCCGGACGCGCCGAATCTCCACCGCCGGCGCCGGGCGCCGCCGCGGGCTTGCGATCGGCCAGAAGCTTCTGCATCAGCCGCTGGCGCTCCCTGGTGTTGCGCTCGCGCAGCGCCGCGTCGGTCGCCAGTGAGAAGTAGCACCGCCCGTCGATCCACGTCTGCTCGGCCTTGCTGAACGCCGACAGCGGCGGCCCGTTCCAGATCACCAGATCGGCGTCCTTGCCCTTTTCCAGGGAACCCGTGACGCCGTCGATCTTCAATTGCCGCGCCGGGTTGATCGTGACCCACTTGATCGCCTCGGCCTCGTCCACCGACCCGTCGGAGTACTTCACCGCCTTGCCCGCCTCGACGTTCAGCCGCCGGGCCAGCTCGTCGCTGTCGCTGTTGTACGACACGATCAGCCCTTGCTCGTGCATGATCGGGAACGCCTGCGGGATCGCGTCCTGCACCTCCACCTTGTACGCCCACCAGTCGCTGAAGCCCGAAGCGCCGATCGTCCGGCCGCGCATCGCCTCGGCCACCTTGTACCCCTCCAGGATGTGCTGGTACGTGCCGATCGTGAAGCCGAACTCCTCGGCCACGCGCGCCAGCATCAGGATCTCATCCTGCCGGTACGAGTGGCAGTGCACCAGGCGCGTGCCCGCCAGGATTTCCGCCAGCGCCTCCAGCTCCAGGTCCCGCCGCGGCGGTGCCTCGGGCCGCACGAACCGTTTGGCCTTGTAGTCCGCCCAGGCCTTGGCGTACTCCCGCGCCGCGATGAACCGGTCGCGGATCAGCGTCTCCACGCCCATGCGGGTCTGCGGGTAGCGGGGCGAACCGGTGGTGCGTTCGGGCGAGTTGCCCCCCTTGGGGTTCTCCCCCAGCGCGAACTTGATGCCCGGCGTCGCCCCTTCCAGGTGCATCTGGTCCGGGTGCGTCACGCCCCAGCGCAGCTTGTTCACCTGGTTCTGCCCGCCGATCGCGTTGGCCGACCCGTGCAGACTGTTCACCGCCGTCACCCCGCCGGCCAGTTGCCGGTACCAGTTGATCGCGTCGGGGTTCGTCACGTCGCCGATCCGCACCTCGGCCGTCACCGCCTGCCCGCCCTCGTTCACGCCCCGGCTGATGCCCGTGTGGCTGTGGCAGTCGATGATGCCCGGTGTCACGTGCTTGCCCTTGGCGTCGATGATGATGCCGTCCAGCGGCGGCTCGGGACGGGGCGACCGCTTGGGGCCCACGTAATCGATCTTGCCGCGCTTGATGACGATCTCGCCCTCGGGGATCACGCCCGCCGGCCCGGCGGTCCAGATCGTCGCGTTGACGATCAGCACGTACGCCGGCTGCTCGGGCTCCTTCGTCAGCGCATAGGCCCCGAACGGAAGCCCCGGCAGCTGTTCGGGCACATCCGGCGCGGCTTCGTCGTCGTCGCCCCCGCCGCCCGCCTTGCCGGGCTGGCCGGTGCGCGTGCCGCTGAGCGTCGCGACGATCTCGCCGTGCTTGGCCTGTCCGGTGAAGGCGTCCGCCTTGACCGTGCCGGTGATGTGCGCTGCGCCACCATCGCCCGGTTCGACGGTGAAGCGCAGTTCGCCCGTCGCCTTGTCGAACAAGATGTCCTTCATGTCGCTCGAGCCCATGGCCGAGGTCATGGACCCGCTGTACCCACCGCCTTCGGCCGCGCGGATTGTCAGGTTCACCGCCAGCCCCTCGGGCGGCAGCGACTCGGCCTTGCCCGTCAACGACCACGAGCCGGCCAGCGGATCGTCGGCGGGCTTGGCCTTGTCCTTCTCCGGCTCGGCCTTGTCCGCCTTGTCCCGCTTGTCGCCCTTGTCGCCCTTGTCTCCCTTCTCGGCCCGACCCGTCGGGCCGGCCGGCTTGGGCACATCGCCGGTCCGCGTCGCGGTCCAGCGGAACTTCCCACCGTCGGCACGGATGCCGTCGCCCCGGATCGTGACCGACCCGGGCTTGGTCTCGTCGATCTCCACCAGCCCGCTGAGCGTCCACACGCCCGGCGAACCGAACGCATCGTGATCGAACACCAGCGACAGCCGGCCTTCGACCACGGTCACGTTGCGTGCCTTGACGTTCGTTTCCTTGGGCTTCTGCGGACCCTTCTCGGCGCCCTGTTCGCCGGCGGGCGGCGCCTTGGCGTCCGGCTCGGCCGGGGCGGGAGCCGCGGCAGGAGCCGCCGGCGTTGGCGCCGCCACCTTGCGCAGGGTGATCGCGTTGCCCTTTTCGATGAGCATCGTGCGCTCGGCCGGCTCGGCCGGGGGCGGGTCGAACGCCAGCGCGTAGACGCCCTCGATCGGCCGCGCCGGCGGTGCGTTGACCTCGTGGCGCACGCCGTCCACCCAGACGTCGCGCACCTTGGTCGCCTTGGCGAACACCGGGCCGTCGGTCACCAGAAGGTTGGCCCGCAGGCCGGCCCGCACCGCGCCGAGCTGATCCTCCACGCCCAGCAGCGCGGCCGGCGCCGTGGTCAGCATCGCCAGCGCCCTGGTCTCCGGCAACCCGTGCCGGATCGCCGAGCGCAGGTTCTCCATGAACTTCCCGCGGTCGCGCAGGCGGTGCGTCGTCAGCGACAGCGTCAGCCCCGCGCCGTCCAGCCGGCGCGGGTTCGTCGGGGCCTGCTCCCACGTCAGGAGCTCGCGCAGTTCGATCGCCTCGGCCTCGCCCACGCTGTTGGCCTTGGGCTTGTCCGGGAAGTTCAGCGGGACGACCACCGCCGCCTTTTCCGCCGCCACCGCCGCCAGCCGCCGGAACTCCAGCCCCGAGCCCAGCACCACCGCGGTCCGCCCGAACTCGCGGGCGACTTTCAGTCCCCGCAGCACCTGCAGTTCGTCGGCGGCGTCGAACAGCAGCGGCGTCGCCGCGCCCGACGCCGGCTTGGCCAGCGCGTCCAGGGCGTTGAGCGCGCCGCGCTCCTGGCCCGTCGTGCGCCGCTCGGCCTGCCAGTCGGCGTCCAGCAGCGTCTGCCGCACCAGCGCGATCGCCCCCATCTCCGAACTCGGGTAGCTGTCCCAGCGCCCTTCCCCGCCGTCGCCGGTGCTCAGTTCGAACGCGAAGGTCTGGTACGCCCGGTCCCGGTACACCTCCGGCCGCGCTCGGGCCGCCGCCTCCGCCGCCGGGCGCGCCAGGCTCACCACCGCCGAGGTGCCCCGGAAGATGCCCCCCTTCGGCGAGACCGCCGCGGCCCCGAACCCGATGTTCCGCAGCGCCCGGGCCGTCGCTTCATCCATCACCTTGCCGTCCAGCGCGCTGCGCTGCGGCGTGATCCGCGTGTTCCAGTGCACGCCTTTCTTCTCAGGGTCCGGGCGCGGCGCATCGACCTCCAGGTACGGCTCCACGAACGCGGCGTACACGTGCAGTCCCGTTCCGTCCCACACCCGCGCGCCGGCGGGCGCGCCCGGTGCCGCCGGCTGCGGGGCCTTGGCGTCGCCCCCCTCGACCTTCGCCGGCGGCGTGGCGGAACCCTCGACCGAGACAATCCGGCCGTCGCGGAAGACGACGGTCGCGTTGTACAGGGTGGTGTCGGGCGTCGGGTGCACCGTCGCGCCGACGATGGCGTGGAGCGCCGGATCGGCTCGGCCCACTCGGTTGGGCGGCGGCACCATCGGGTCGGGCTGGCCGCCGGCCTGTACCACCGCCGCGATCGCCCCCGCCGCGATCATCGCCGCCCAACCCGCGACGACCAGGCCCGCCCGTCCCCATCCGCGGCCGCCGAACGAATCTCGATTGAGGATCATCCCGGCAGCCTACCGCCAACCGGCGTCGCCCGCACCCCCGGGGCTGATACGCTCTACCGGGCACTTCCGGAGGCACAGCCATGGCCAACCGACTCATCGAAGGCGCCGCCGTCATCGGCCAATCCGGCGGTCCCACAGCGGTCATCAACCAGTCGCTCGTCGGCGTGATCGAAGGGCTGCGCGGATACAAGCCGATCCGCAGGATCCTGGGCATGCGCCACGGCGTGGACGGCATGATCCGCGCCCTGCCCTTTGCCGACCTGAGCAACATCGACTCCGCGACGCTCGACGCCGTCGCCAGGACGCCCGGCGCCGCCCTGGGCTCCAGCCGGGCCAAGCCCACCGAAGCCGACGCGGCCAAGATCTTCGAGGCCTGCAAGGCCAACGACATCCGCTACTTCTTCTACATCGGCGGCAACGACTCGGCGGACACCTGCCGCATCGTCTACGAGATGGGCGTTCGAACCGGGTACGAACTGCGCTGCATCCATGTTCCCAAGACCGTGGACAACGACCTGGTGGGCCACGACCACACGCCGGGGTACGGCTCGGCGGCGCGGTACGTGGCGATGGCGTTCATGGCCGACGACCGCGACAACGCGTCGCTGCCGGGGATCAAGATCAACGTGGTGATGGGCCGGCACGCGGGCTTCCTGACCGCGGCGAGCGCCCTGGCACGGCGCGACGAGTCCGGCGGTCCGCACCTGATCTACCTGCCCGAGGTGCCGTTCGACACCGACCGGTTCATCGAGGACGTCAAGCAGATCGTGGGCAAGTACAACCGCTGCCAGATCGCCGTCAGCGAGGGGATCAAGGACAAGGAGGGCGTCGAGATCGGCGCCAGGCTGATCGCCGGAGCGCAGACCGACGCCCACGGCAACGTGCAGCTCTCCGGTTCCGGCGCCCTGGGAGATCTGCTCGCCAACGTGGTCAAGGAGCGGTTCAAGAGCCCGTCCGGGAAGCCCCCGCGCGTGCGGGCCGACACCCTGGGCTACCTGCAGCGGTGCTGGCCCGAGCCCTCGCAGGTCGATTCCGGCGAGGCCCGCAAGGTGGGCCAGCGCGCGGCGCTCGAGGCCGTCAACGGAGGGACCGACGGCTCGGTCGCCATGACTCGCAAGAGCAACCACCCCTACCGCATCGAGCACCACGTGCTGCGCCTGTCCGAGGTCGCCGCCAAGACCCGCACCATGCCCGCCGAGTTCATCAGGGGCCACCACGACGTCAGCCGGGAGTTCCTGGAATTCGTCACGCCCCTGGTCGGCGAGTTGCCGCGGTTCGGCAAGCTCTGATTCCCCGCCCCGTTCCGCGCTCCCCGCGCCTGCCAACGAGAACGGCGCTCCGGCCGCGCGTGCCGCGCCGCCGGAGCGCCGAGTGGGTTCGCCGTCGGGATCCGCCGATCGCGCCGAGCCCGCCGGGAAGGCCCCCGGGCGCGCCCGCGCCGCGGCTTACTTGCGGCGGGTGTAGACGAGCTCCATGTTCTTGAATTCCTTGCCGTCGGGCCCGGTGCAGAACATGGTCATCGTGTGCTTGTCGCGGTCGACGATCTTGGTGATCTGACGCATGCGCGCCGTGTGGCCCATCGGGTCCTTCATCTCGCCGACCAGCTCAAAGGTCTTGCCCTTGGCGTCGTACGCGCCGCGCATGTACATCATGCCCGTGCTCATGTTGTCCATCCACGTCCCGATGTACTTCTGCTCCGCGTTGTCGTAGCCCCAGAAGCCCAGGCCAGTGAACGGCTGCTCCATGAACGAGCCCGTGAAATCGTTCTTGACCCAGCGCCCGTCGAGGATCCACGAGTTGACCATCGTCCCCTTGCTCTTGGTCGGCGGCGCCTCGGGGGACATCCACGACGTCACCTCGCACTCGAACGTGCCCACCACGTCGTTCAGCAGCTTGTGGTGGTCGCCCGGCGTGGCGTACTTGGCCCACGCCTCCATCATCGCCTGCTCCTGCGGCGACATCGCCGGCTTGTCGCCGCCGGGCTGCGCCTTGGGGTCCTTGGGATCCGCCGCCGCCATCGCGATCACGCCGCCGGCCACCATCGCCGCCGCCATCGAGCACCAGTACGCGCACTTGCCGTTCATGTCCGAACTCCTGTGATCCGTTTCCACTCCCGCCGATGCGACGAACACACACGCCCGCCCGGTCGCCGCCGTCACGCCGCGACCCGTTGCACCGTCCCGCCCGGCGCGCACGCGCCGATCCGATCGGGTTGGCGTGATCCTATCAAAGTCCAAACCATCCGCAAGTCCGTTGGTGGACGGAATCGACCTTGAATCCCAAAACTCGGGGTTCCCCCAGGGCAACGGGCATCACCTGCACAGACTTTGCCCGGTCGGGTGACGGAGAACGCCGGCCAGGTGGCAGGCAGTTCCTGCGTCCCCACGGTCCCTCCCGCCCACGCCGAAGCGGCGTGGGCCCGACGCAGCAATCCCCGCGGGGCGGCCGAATCGTGCGTCGAGTCGGTCCGATACCTCCTCTCGGCGACCACCGGGACCGGTCGATGCGCACCGAATCCACTCATCATCCTGTTGCGCTCGTCCGCAGGCACCGCGTGCTCTGGATCACCGCGACGTGGTGCGCCGGAGCCGTCGTTGCCGTGAGCGTGCTGTCGTTCCTGGGGGCCCGGGGCGATTCAACGGACTGGCGGCCGCTGGCCGACACGGGGCTGCTGGTCGTCATGGCCGTGCTGCTCGCGGGCGTCGTGCTCCCCGCCTTGGCGCGATTGCGGCGCACCAACGACGAACTGGCCCGGCTTTCCATGGTGGCCCGGCACACCGCCAACGCCGTGCTCATCGCCGACGCCAAGGGCCGAGTGCGCTGGGTCAACGACGCGTTCGTGTCGATCACCGGGCGCGACGCCGAAACGGCCCGCGGCAAGCCCGCCGCCGAGGTTCTCGCGGGCCCGCGCCCGGGAACCTCGGGTGCCCGGGCGCTCCGCGACGCCGTCAAGTTCCGGCGTGCCTGCCGCGCCAACCTCGCCACCGCCGATGCGCACGGCCGGGCCCTGTGGCTCGATGTCGAAGTCCGACCCGTCCAAGCCGACGAGTCGCCCGGCGCCGCCGATGCCGACGGCTTCATCTTCACCGCCGCCGACGTGACCGAGCGCACCCTCGCCGAGGAGCGCACAGCCCGCGACGAGTCCACCATGCGTGCCCTGGTCGAGGGCGCCGCCGTGATCAGCTGGGAGTACGACGTCGCCAGCGAGTGCTTCACCTACGTCTCGCCGCAGGCGGCGCGGCTCGGCTACGCGATGGCGGACTGGTTCCAGCCGCGATTCTGGCACCGCATCCTGCACCCGCTCGACCGTGAAGAGGCCATCCGCTACTGCGTCTCCCAGTCCACGAGCAACAGGGACCACCGCTTCCAGTACCGCGTGATCGCGGCCGACGGCGCGGTGGTCTGGATCGACGACCTGGTGAACGTCGCGGGGTTCCGCAATCCCCGGCCGACGCTCCGCGGCGTGATGGTGGACATCACCCAGCGCGTCGCCGTCGAGAGGTTCGAGTCCGGCCAGCGGGCCGTGCTGGAACTGCTGGCCCGTGGCCGGCCGCTGAGCGAGGTGCTCGCGCGATTCGCGCTGGTGGTCGAAGAGCGCCTGCCCGGCAGGCTGGTGACCGTCGTGCTCATCGGCCCCGACGGCCGGCTGCGCACCGGCGCCGGACCCAGCCTTCCGCAGGAGTTCAACGACGCCGTCAACGGCCTGCCCGTCGCGCCCGGTGTCGGCTCGTGCGGCACGGCCTGCGCCACCAACGAACGCGTGGTGTGCGAGGACCTGGCGACCGACGAGCGGTGGGCCTTCTTCCGCCACCAGACCGAGCGACACGGCCTGGCCGCGTGCTGGTCCGAGCCCATCCGCGCCGCGGACGGTCGCGTGCTGGGCACCTTCGGCATCTACCGCACCTCCCCCGGCGCGCCCGACGAGCAGGAGATCGCCATCGTCACCACCGCCGCCAACCTGGCCGCCGTCGCCATCGAGCGCGACGCCCAGGCCGAGGCGTTGCGCCGCGAGCGCGACCGGGCCCAGGCCGCCAGCCGCGCCAAGAGCGAGTTCCTGGCCAACATGAGCCACGAGATCCGCACGCCCATGACCGCGATCCTGGGGTTCATCGATCTGCTGGACGGCGACGCGACCGTGGCGGCCGACGCCGCGGCGACCATCCGCCGCAACGGCGAGCACCTGCTCTCGATCATCAACGACGTGCTCGATGTTTCGAAGATCGAGTCCGGGCGGTTCAGCGTCGAGTCGATCCCGACCGACCCCGTCGCGGTGGTGCGCGACGCGATGGCGCTGCTGGCCCCGCGGGCCCGGGCCAAGGGCCTGCACTTGGCGTGCGACATCGGTCCCGACGTTCCGCGCGGCGTGCTCAGCGACCCGTTCCGCCTCCGCCAGATCGTCGTCAATCTCGTCGGCAACGCGATCAAGTTCACCGACAGCGGGTCCGTGCGCGTCGCGATGGCGGCCGAGCCGGGCGACGTGCTGCGCATCGAGGTGGCCGACACCGGCATCGGCATGGAGCCCGCCGAGGCCGATCGCCTCTTCCGCCCGTTCACCCAGGCCGACGCGAGCATCACCCGCCGCTTCGGCGGCACCGGCCTGGGCCTGACCATCTCGCGCGCCCTGGCCCGCATGCTCGGGGGCGACATCACCCTGGTCACCGAACCCGGGCGCGGCAGCACGTTCACCGCCCGGATCGCCGCCCGGCCCGTCGCCGCGGCCCAGACCGAGCGAGAAGTCCCCGTCGCGAACCCGGCCGCCGCCGTCGCCCCGCTGGCGGGGTTGCGCATCCTCGTCGCCGAAGACGGGCCGGACAACCAGCGGCTCTTCCGTCATCACCTCTCCCGCGCCGGGGCGGAGGTGATGCTGGTGGCCAACGGGCGCCAGGCCGTCGAAGCCCTGTGCGTCCAGGCGGGCGCCGGCTGGCCGATCGCCCGCCGGCCGGCGCCGTTCGACCTGGTGCTCATGGACATGCAGATGCCCGAGCTCGACGGGCACGGCGCCACCCGGGCCCTGCGCTCCGCCGGGTGCGATGTTCCGATCATCGCGCTGACCGCCCACGCCATGGCCGGCGACCGTGAACACTGCCACGCCGCGGGGTGCAACGCCTACGCCGCCAAGCCCATCGGCCGCGACGAGCTCATCGACCTTTGCGCCCGCTGGGCACGCTCGGCGTCCCGGGCCGCGGCGTGAACCGGTTCACCCCGCGCCGGGAGCGACGCGCTCGACGATCGAGAGGCCGAACGCGTCCAGCCCCGGCAGCTCCGTTGCGTGGCGCGTGATCAATCGCAGGCGCGACAGCCCCAGCTCACGCAGGATCTGACCGCCGATGCCGAACTGCCGCATGTCCCGGGGCACCGCGGCGCCCAGGGCCGAGTCGCTCCGCGACAGTTCCGGGTCGTCGCCGCCACGTGCCGGCCCCGACGATCTGCGGATGGCGTTGAGCCGCTCGGCCAGGGCCGGGCCGTCGCCCTCGGGGCGGAGGTAGACCACGGCGCCGGCGCCGGCGCGTTGGATCAACCGCATCGATTCGTGCAGCATCGAACCGCCGGCGTCGGTCGCGCCCGAGGCCAGGTCCAGGAACAGGTCGCCCAGCAGGTTGCGCCGGTGCATGCGCACCAGCGTGGGCTCGGTCCGCTCCATCGGCCGGCCGTGCGGGTCCAGGGCCCCGACACCCCCGACCGTCAGCGCGATGTGCGGCAACGGGTCCACCACGCTCTCGAACGCGATGAGGTTGAACTCGCCCAGCGCCGTGCGCAGCGGCGTGCCGGACGCCGGCTCGAGCCGTCGCACCAGCCGCTCGCGCGCCAGCCGGTGCTGGATCACCTGCGCAACAGAGCACATCTTCAGCCCGTGCGCCGCGCAGAACCGCTCCAGGTCCGGCACTCGGGCCATCTCGCCGTCGTCGCGCATGATCTCGATGATCGCCGCGGCCGGCTTCAGCCCGGCCAGCCGGCACAGGTCCAGCGAGCCCTCGGTCTGTCCGGTGCGCACCAGCACGCCGCCGTCCCGCGAGCGCAACGGGTTGATGTGGCCGGGCCGCACGAAGTCTCCCGGCCCGGTCCCCGGGTCGGCCATCATGCGGATGCACCGCGCCCGTTCCCTGGCCGACACGCCCGTGGTGCCGCCGTGGCGGGGGTGCAGGTCCACGCTCACCGTGAACGCCGTGCCGCGCACCGTCGTGTTCACCGCCGACTGCGCGTGCAGGTCGAGCCGTTCGCAGTCGGCCTCGGTGAGCGACAGGCAGAGGTACCCCTTGGCCTCGCGCAGCATGAAGGTGATGGCCTCGGGCGTCACGAACTCCGCCGGCAGCACCAGGTCCCCCTCGTTCTCGCGGTGCTCATCGTCCGTGAGCACGATCATGCGCCCGGCGCGCAGGTCATCCAGGATCTCGCTGATCGGCGAAAACGGCATCGGCCGATCGTAGTTCGCCCGCGCCCGCAAGCACCCGGTCCCACCACGCCAGGCTCTCGCCGTCGGCGTGCGCCGCCGGAACGGCGTTGCCCCGAAGGCACGGGTGCGCACGAACCGTCCGGTACGCCGATTCGTCCCGGTCCAGCGCCACGATCCGCTCGACGAACTCCTCGTCGCTGGCGCAGGCGCTTCGATCCAGGAAGCTCCCGGTGTCGAACGTCTCGCCGATCCGCGGGTCGCCCCAGTACAGCGGCACCGCCCCGGCCAGCAACGGGTCCACGATCTTCTCCGTCGCGTACCCCGGCGCCCGCCGGTTCTCGAACGCGAACACGAACCGATACCGCCCGATGAACGCCAGCTTCGCCGCCGGGTCCGGGCCGATCGGCGGCATGTTGTTCCGGCAACGTCCCGGCGCATCCACCCGCTTGTACCGGCTCAGCAGATCGAACACCGCGTTCCGCCGCGGCACGTCGTTCGAGTAGATGAACGCACAGAACCGCTCGGCCACCGGTGGCTCCGGCGTCTCGGCGCGTCGGATCAGCCCCCGCCAGCCCAGCCCCGTGCGCTGAAGGTGCGGCACCCACAACGGCTCGCGCCGGTGCCGAGGATGGTCGAGGTGGCAGAACGAGATCGCCCAGTGCCATTGGTCCATGTCCGGCTCGGCCCACTCGCCGGTGTAGAACACCCGCACCGCGCCCCGGGGGACCGGGCGCGGATCCGGAAAGACCGAGCACACCACCACCTCCGGCTGGCGCTCCTCAACCTCGAAGCGGTACTTGGTGGCCAGATACGGGCGCCATCGCCAGAACTCCGAAGCCTCAAAGCCAGGCCAGAAGCCTCGAAATGCGATCCGAATCGAGCGCATTGCAGGGAAAATCGGCACGGGACGTGGCAGGCCGACAGCAATTGACTCGGCGCAACCGAACGAATGTGCGTTCTTGACAGTCGAAACTGTCGGCTTACCTTCCGATCATGAGCCAGGCTGTGTGCGTGCTCGACTCCCTGGAGCAGGTCTCGGCGCTGCTGGACCCGGTGCGCCTGAAGCTGCACACGCTGATTGCCGGCGGGCACGCCCGATCCGCGGCGAGCGCGGCGCGGCTCATGGGGCAGCCGCGGCAACTGGTGAACTACCACCTCCGCACGCTGGAGAAGGCGGGCCTGCTTGAAGCCGTTGACGAGCGGCGTCGGGGCAACTGTGTCGAACGGCTCTACCGCACGTCTGCCCGTGCTTACCTGATCAACCCGGCGATCCTGGGTGAATTGGGCGTTGGAAATCCCGGCGGACCGCCCGTGCAGGACCACGCCAGCGGCACCCGGCTGCTCGAGGCGGCGGCTCGGACCATCCGCGACGTCGCCACGCTGCGCGCGACCGAGGTCGGTGCGGGCGATGAACCGATCGCCTGCGCGTTCACCGTGGGGGTTCGGTTTGCCAGCGCGGCGGATCGCGCCGCATTCATCGAGGACCTGACCGGCGAGATTACCAAACTGGTCGCCGAGTACCAGCACGTTGCCGCGCCCGACGACCGGGGGTATACGTTCACGGTGGGAGGCTACCCCACCCCACACCAACGCGACGCACGTCGGGGTGAGGCACTCCGCGCCGTCTCGGCTTCGGCCGAGCCTTCGCGCGAACTCACTGCGGGGAATGCCTGATCGAACCCGCGACATGCACGCGCCCGAATCGCCATCCCGGAGACGACCATGCTGACGCCGTTGCTCACCACCGCCGCCGTCCTCTCGCTCCTGGCCGCGCAGCCGGCCGACGCGCCTCGCCCGGCGAACCCGGTGGCGCCCGCGCCGCCGCCGACCGACCGCAGCCCGATGGCAGATCAGGTCGAGTTCAATCGCCTGGCGACGCTGGAGGGCACCTGGGACGTTTCGCTGACCTTCTGGTTCACACCGGAGTCCAAACCGCACACCACCGCCGCCGTGTGCACCGCGAAGATGGTCCTCGGCGGCTTGTTCCTCGAGCAGCGCATGGAGGGCGGCGTTCTGCCGGGAGCGATGGGGGGGCGGCCGTTCTCGACCGCCGTCTTCACCAGCTACAACCCTTCGTCGAAGCAGTACGAGCAGACGCGCATGAGCAGCACGGTTCCCGGCCCCATGTCAGGCGCCGGCACGTTCGACGAGGCGGCCGGTTCGTTCACCATCAGCGGCCAGTACACGCTCATGGGGATGAAGTTCAGCGAGCGCATCGTCATGACCGTCCCCAAGGACGGACGCTCTACGATCGAATCGCATCTGAAGATCGGCGACGGCCCGGAGTGGAAGGGCGTGGAGATGCAGGCCGTTCGACGCAAATGAACCGTCCGCCCCCGCTTCGCGGAGCCCGCCCATGTCGCTGCTTCAGTGGATTCTCGTCGGCGTGTCGGTGCCCGTGGTCGTCGTGGTGCTGCTGGGCCTCGTCGCCTGGTTCGTCGGGCGGCGGCTCGACGCCGACCACGTGTCGCAGGGCGTTCTGCACCTTCGCCGCCGGCCCGAGGAGGCGTTCGCGCTGATCGCCGATGTCAAGTCGTACCCATCGTGGAACCGCATGACCGGCGTGGAGCGCCTGCCCGACGACGCCGGGCGCGAGGTCTGGCGTCAGCGATTCGGCCGCAACAGCGTGGTCACGACCACCACCATCAACGAGCCGCCTCGCCGCTTCCAGCAGACCATCGCCGACGACCACAAGTTCTTCTCCGGAACCTGGACGTACGAGATCGCCCCCACAGCCGAAGGGTGCACGGTCACGCTGACCGAGCACGGCACGGTGCACCACGCGATCCCGCGGTTCATGATGAAATACGTGGTGGACCCGGCGCTCTATCTCAAGGGCCAGTTGAAGGCCATGGCCGCGAAATTCGGCGAGGAACCCCGCGTCGAGGCCCGCCGCCTTCGCTGAACGCCCGTCGCCCGGCGCCGCTCGCGCTCAGCCCAGTCAGGCGCCGGCGTCCGGGGGCCGCGGCTCTTGTCCGCCGGCGTGGCCGTTCTTGCGACCGCGCCCGAGAAGCTCCGCGACGTCCTCCTCCACCGGCTTGAGCAGCACCAGCGCGATCAGCGCCAGCGCCAGCGTCATCGCGCCCAGCGTGTACATGCCCAGCCCCAAGGCCAGCCCGATCGCGGCCGTCACCCAGATCGACGCGGCGGTGGTGATCCCGCGCACGCGACCTTCCGACCGCATCACCACGCCCGCGCCCAGGAACCCGATGCCGCCGATGATCCCCTGCACCACGCGGCTGACCGCGTCGGCCCCCCGCGCGCCGGCGGAAATTTCCGACCCGCCCGCGGGCAGGCCCGCCTGCGCCTGCAGGGCCAGTTCCAAACCCACCAGCGCCAGCAGCGCCGAGCCGGTCGACACCAGGATCATGGTCCGCAATCCCGCCGAGTGGCGGTGACGCTCGCGGTCGATCCCCACCAGCGCGCCGGCCAGCGCCGCCGCACCCAGTCGCATCGCCAGTTCGCCTGTTGGCAGCACGTCCATGCTCCCAGCCTACCCGCTCCGCGATCAGGCCGCGGCCAGGGCCCCGGCCGGAACCTGCCGGCCGTTCTCGGTCGCTCCGCCCGGCGCCCCGTGCGGGCGGTGGCTCGCGGCGTGCTCGCCGGCCAGCAGCAGGTAGATCGACGGCACCACCAGCAGCGTGAACAGCGTCGAGATGATCATGCCGGACACCAGCACGATGCCGATGCTGTTGCGGCTCATCGCCCCGGCCCCGGTCACCAGCACCAGGGGGAAGTGGCCCACGGCCGTCGCGACGCTGGTCATGAGGATCGGCCGCAGGCGCGTCACCGCCGCCTCGCGGATCGCCTCGACCTTGCTCCGGCCCTCGGAACGCAGGTGGTTGGCGAACTCCACGATCAGGATGCCGTTCTTGGCCACCAGACCCACCAGCGTGATCAGCCCGACCTGCGAGTAGATGTTGATCGTCGTCCAGCCCAGGAACGTGAACACCAGCGCGCCCGAGATCGCCAGCGGCACCGAGCCCAGAAGGATGATCAGCGGGTCGCGGAAACTCGAAAACTGCGCCGCCAGCACCAGGTAGATCAGCCCCAGCGCAAAGCCCAGCGTCGCCGCCAGCGAGGCGCCCTCCTGCCGGAGCTGCCGGCTCTCGCCGGCGTAGTCGATGGCGTACCCCGGCGGCAGGATCTGGCGCGCCGCGTTCTCCAGCGCCGTCAGGGCTTCGCCCTTGGTCACGCCCGGCGCCGCTCCGCCGTAGATCTTCACGCTGTTGCGCTGCTGGAACCGGTTCAGCGAGCGCGGGGCCGCGACGGTCTCGATCCGCACGAACGACGACACCGTCACCAGCCCGCCGTCCCGCGCCCGCACCTTGAGCTGCATGAGCTGCTCGGGCGTGGCGCGCCCGGCGTCGCTCACCTGCGGGATCACCTTGTACGACCGGCCGTCGTAATTGAACCGGTTCACGTACCCGCCCGAGAGCATCACCGCGAGATCACGCCCCACCGAGGCCAGGTCCAGCCCCATGTCCGCGACCTTCTCGCGGTCGATCACGATCCGCGCCTGCGGCAGGTCGATCTTCAGGTCCGTGTCGGCGAACAGGAACTTGCCGCTGCCGAACGCCATGCCCACCAGCTGCCCGGCCACCTCGGCCATCCGCTCCGGCGGGTCGGTGCTGGTCAGGAGCATCTCCACGTCGAACTGCCCGGCGCCCGGCAGCGGCGGCGGCAGGATCGGAAACGCCCGCACGCCCGCGATGCTCGACACCCGCCCGAACGCCTCGCCCAGCATCTGCGCCGTCGTCCGCGTGCGCTCGTGCCACGGCACCGTCTGCATCCCGCCGAACCCAGTCGAAGGCGACATCAGCACGCGCCAGCAGAAGCCCGCGTCGGGCATGCCCATCAGCGAGGTGCTCACCGCCGTCGCCGCGGCACGCGAAGCGTCCAGCGTCGATTCCGGCGCCGCCGACAGCGCAAAGAAGATGCCGCCCTCGTCCTCCGTCGGCGCCAGCTCCTTGCCCGAGAACATGTACAGGGGCACGGCGCCCAGCGCGATCAGCACCGCCGCCGCCGCCATGGTCCACCGCAGGCTCAGCGTGACGTCCAGCGTCGCCGCGTAGATCCTCCGCAGCCGCTCGAACCCACGGTTCACCAGGCGCGTGAACCGGCTCTCGCGCCCGTGCTCGGCCACCAGGGCGGAGCTCATCACCGGCGAGAGCGTCACCGCGACGATTCCCGACACCACGACCGCCGCCGCCAGGGCGAACGCGAACTCGCGGAACAGCACCCCCGTCAGCCCGCCCTGGAAGCCGATCGGCGCGTACACCGCCGCCAGCGTGATCGTCATCGACACCACCGGCGCGAACAGCTCCCGCGCGCCCCGCAGCGCCGCCTCGATCCGCCCCTTGCCCTCGCGCACGTGCCGCTCCACGTTCTCCACCATCACGATCGCGTCGTCCACCACCAGCCCCACGCTCAGCACGATCGCCAGGATCGTCAGCAGGTTCAGGCTGAACCCCATCACCGTCATGAAGATGCACGCCCCGGCGATGGAGATCGGGATCGCCACCAGCGGCACCAGCACCGTGCGGATCGAACCCATGAACAGGAACACCACCACCGCCACGATCCCCACCGTCTCGGCCAGCGTCTTGCCGATCTCCTTGAGCGCGTTGCTCATGTAGTACGTGCCGTCGTACGCCAGGCGCATGTCCACCCCCGGCGGCAGCACCGGCCGCAGCGACTCCATCGCCGCCCGCAGCCGCCCGGCCACCTCCAGCTCGTTGGCCCTTGGCAGCGGCCACACCGACAGGTAGATCGCCGGGTCGGCGTTGAACCCCGCCTCGCCCATCGGCTCCTCGCTGCCCAGCTCGATCCGCGCGACGTCCCCCAGCCGCACGATCGATCCCGTCTGCTCGCGCACGATCAGCCGCTCGAACTCCTCGCGCGTCCGCAGGTCCGTGTCGGTCAGCAGGTCGATCTGCACCTCGGCGTTCTTCGTGCGGCCCACGCTCGCCAGGAAGTTGTTGGCCCGCAGCGCGTTGTACACCTCCGTCGGCGTCACCCCCAGCGCCGTCAGCCGCTGTTCGTCCAGCCACACGCGCATTGCCATCGTCCGCTGGCCTTCGATCCCCACCCGCTGCACCCCCTGGATCGTCGCCAGCTCCGGCTGGATCTGGCGCGCCAGGAACTCGTTCAGACGCGTCAGGTCCAGCGTCGTGCTCGTGAAGCTCAGGTAGAACGTCGCGAACGGCCGGTCGGCGCGCTGGATCTCGATCGCCGGGCTCTCGGCCTCCGCCGGCAGCTCGCTGCGAACCTGGTTCAGCCGCGCCGACACCTCCGCCAACGCCGCGTTCGAGTCGTGGTTCAGCCGCAACCGGATCGTGATCGTGCTCACGCCGGCCGTGCTGGCGCTCTCGATGTAGTCGATGCCGTCGATCGCCGACACCGCCCGCTCGATCGGCGTCGTCAGGAACCCGCGCACCGTCTCGGCGCTGGCCCCCACGTACACCGTCGTGATCACCAGCGACGTCGACTCGATCCGCGGGTACTGCCGGATCGGCAGCCCCGAGATGCACCGGTACCCCACCGCCAGGATGATCAGGTTGATCACCACCGCCAGCACCGGCCGCTTGATGAAGATGTCCGTGATCGATCGAACGCCGCTGTCCATGCCTGTCCCCGTTCTGTGCCCACGTCCCGTCGCTGTTCTTCGCCACTCGCCCCCGTCCGCCCCCGCCCGCCCCCGCGCTCCGCCGTTGCCGCCCAGGCCGATCACTCACCCCGGGCCGCGGCCCCCGCCGGCTTGCCGTTGCCCGGCTCCATCTTCATCACCAGCGCGCCGTCGCGCAGCTTGAACGCCCCGGTCGTCGCCACCGCATCCCCCTCCTTCACCCCCTCCAGAACGATCGCCATGCCCCCCGTCGTCGGCCCGAGCTTCACGAACCGCTGCTGGGCACGCAGCTGCTTGCCGTCGGGCCCCGGCGCGATCACGAACACCATGTCCGCGTACGACGTCCGCCGCACCGCCGTCGACGGCACCGCCACGAACGGCCGCTCCTCGTCCACCGGCACGCGGATCGGCACGAACATCCCCGGCCGCAGCCGATCGCTCCGGTTGTCCACCAGCGCCCGCACCCGCACGTTCCGCGTCGCGTTGTCCACCGTCGCGTCCACCGCCACCACCTCGATCTCCACCGGCTCGGCCCCCAGCAGCGAGCTCGTCGCCATGACCTTCAAGCCCTTGGTGATCCGCGGCAAATACTCCTGCGGAACCGCGAAATCCAGGTAGATCTTGTCCGCCACCTCCTCAAGCACCACCACCGGCGGCGCGTCCGGCATCATCTGCTGCGTCAGGAACTGCCCCTCGTGCACGTTGCGCAGGCTCGCCCGCGCCCGGATCGGCGACCGCAGCACCAGCTTCGCCAGCCGCGCCTCCACCTGCTTGACCTTCGCCTGCGACTCATCCACCTCCGCCCTCGCCCGCGCCAGGTCGGCCTTGGCCTTGTCCAGCTCGCTCCGCGCCCGCTCGACCTCCAGTTCGCTCACGGCCCGCGCCGCCGCGGCCTCGGCCTGGCGCGCCGCCTCGCTCTCGGCCAGCCGCACCCGCGCCTGGCCCACCAGCACCCCCGCCTCGCTCACGCGCACCGCCGCCTTGGCCGCCTCCAGGTCCGCCTGCTCCTGCGTGTCGTCCAGCTCCACGAGCACCTGCCCGGCTTGCACGATGTCGCCCGACTGGAACCGCACCGCCTTGACCAGCCCCGGCAGCTCGTTCTTCACGCGCACTGTCCGCAGCGAGAACACCGTTCCCACCAGGTCCGCGTGCGGCTGCCAGCGGATGATCCTGGCCGGGGCGATCTCGACGGACTCTGCCGGCTCGAACGCCGGCTGCACCGACGAAGCGATCTGCCGCTTCTTGATGTAAGCCAGGCCCGCCGCCACCCCGCCCAGCACCACGAACACCGCGATCCCCGCCGCCACCGTCGCCTTCTTCACGCGTGAACTCCTCGTTGCCGTTGCCCGCCCCGGGCGCCGCGGGCCCGCCCCGCGCGGGCGCCCGCCGATTCGATCAACCCCTCCAGCACCGCCCGAACCCGCGCCAGCTTCGCCGCCGAAGGCTCGGCGATCCCCAGCAGCCAGTCGAACCACAGCCCGTCCACCGCCAGCAGCACCGTCTCGCCGACCCCCAACGGCAACCCGTCGTGCGCCAGCCGATCCGACAGGTCGTCCTGCACCTCCCGCAACGGCGCGATCGCCGCCGGGCTGTGCACCAGCGCCGCCACCAGCACCCGGCACCCGCTCTGCTGCGGACGCGTCCACCGCTCGGCGCTCGACAGGCACATCGACAGGAACGCCCGCGGCACCCGCCCCGGCCCCGGCGGCTGCCGGTCGATCGCCGCCGTGTACTGCGCCCGCCACTCCTCCACGCGCCGCCGCACCATCGCGCCGATCAGCGCGTCCTTCGACCGGTAGTGGTGCAGCAGCCCGCTCTTGGACAGGCCCGCCTGCGCCGCCACCGCGTCGAGGGTCAGCGCCCCGATCCCCCGCCGGTTCACCACCGCCTCCGCCGCGTCCAGCACCGCGGCGCGCGCCCCCTCGGCCGCCTTCGCGTCCCGCCGCTTCGCGCTCGACCTGGCCGCCCGCCGCATGGGTAATAGTACCGACCGATCGGTCGGTCGGTCAACGCGCGCGGGCGCGCCGGCGTTCAAACATCCCGCGACGGCCGCGCCGCGCACAGCCCGTGCATAACCTTGGCCCTATGCCGCTGCTCCGTTTCGCCATCGTCGGCCGGCCCAACGTGGGCAAGAGCTCGATCATGAACATGCTGGCCTCCCGGCGTGTCTCGATCGTGGACCCCACCCCGGGCGTCACGCGCGACCGGGTCAGCGCCGTCGTCACCCTCGACCCGCCCGACAACGTCGGCAGGCCCATCGACGTCGAGCTCACCGACACCGGCGGCTACGGCGTCTACACCGCCGAGGGCCGGCGCATCGACGACGCCGGCATGGACCTGGCCGCCCTCACCGCCGACATCGAGCGCCAGATCGCCGCGGCCGTCGAGACCGCCGACCTGGTGCTCTTCGTCGTCGACGTGCAGGCCGGAGTCACCGCCCAGGATCAGCTCGTCGCCAAGCTGCTCCGCGAAGGCGGCCTGGGCCGCCACAAGGACGGCTCGGCCAAGGTCGTGCTGGTCGCCAACAAGTGCGACGGCCCCCGCTGGGAGTCGCACGTCTTCGAGGCCATGACCCTGGGCTTCCCCGACGTCGTCAGCGTCTCGGCCAAGAACAACTACATGCGCCGCGACCTGGTGGACTTCCTGCACACCCGCGCCAAGGCCCTGCTGGCCGCCACGCGCGCCAGCGCCTCGGCCGCCGACCGCCCCGCCCCCTCGGCCACCGCCAGCCCCGACGCGCCCCCCGAGATGATGCTCGCCATCGTCGGCAAACGCAACGCCGGCAAGAGCACCCTCGTCAACGCCCTGGCCGGCGAGCAGCGCGTCATCGTCAGCGAGATCGCCGGCACCACCCGCGACGCCGTCGACGTCCGCTTCGAGCTCGACGGCCGCTCGCTGGTCGCCATCGATACCGCCGGCCTCCGCCGCCGCCGCTCCATGAACGATCGCGTCGAGTGGTACGCCCTCGAACGCATGCTCCAGGCCATCGCCCGGGCCGACGTCGCCCTGCTCATGATCGACGCCACCGTCCCGCTCTCCCACGTCGATCAGCAGCTCGCCCGCGCCCTGACCACCGCGTACAAGCCCACCGTCATCGTCGTCAACAAGTGGGACCTCGCCGAGGGCCGCCCCCTGGCCGGCGGGCCCGAGGCCCGCCAGGGCCGCCCCGTCACCACCGGCGACTACGAACGATACATCCGCGAGGAACTCAAGGGCCTCGACTTCGCCCCCATCGCCTTCATGTCCGCCCAGCGCGGCCGAAACGTCCGCGAGACCATCGACCTCGCCTTCGATCTCTACGAGCAATCCCGCCAGCGCGCCAGCACCGGCAAGCTCAACCGCCTCATCCGCTCCATCCTCGAGACGCACGCCCCAAGCTCCTCCGTCGGCAAGTTCGCCAAAGTCTACTTCGTCGCCCAGATCGCCACCCGACCGCCCACCATCGTCTGCGTGGTGAACTACCCCGACATGTTCCCCACCAACTACCAGCGCTTCCTCCTCAAGGCCTTCCGCGAACACCTCCCCTTCCCCGAAGTCCCCATCAAGCTCGTCATCCGCCAGCGCCAGCGCGAGATCCCCCTCGAGCCCGGCGCTCAACCCATCACCCAGAACCGCCCGCCCGAGCTGCGCAACCTCCCCGCCGACGCCGCGGCGTACTTCGACGAGCCCGCCACCTTCGCCCCCGAGCCCGGCGCTCCACGCACACCCCGTCCCGCTCGCCGCGGGGCCGACACGCCGGCGCCCGATTTCGATCCCAACGCCGAACCCGCCGACGCCGGCGAGTTCGCCGCCGACTTGGCCGCGGCCGAAACCGAATCCCGCGCCCAGGAGGCCGACGTCTCCGAATCGCTCAAGGCCCTGCTGGGCGAAGACGCCGCCGACGCCCTGCTCGAAGGCGATGAAGCGCATGACCGGGACGCGGACGTCCCCGAAGCGCCCCAAGCACCCTCCGGCCCCGCCCGCGCCCCCCGGCC
>JAHCJH010000048.1 GCA_026126345.1 Phycisphaeraceae bacterium
GCCCCCGTCGCGCGTGGTCCACATCATGCCGTCGTCGGTGCCGACGTACAGCACGTCTGAATCCAGCGGGCTTTCGGTCAGGGCCGTCGCGGTGCCGCGCTCAGTCCGCCCCAGCGCCGGCGAGATGGCCTTGATCGTCGCCGTCGCCGATAGCGCGCGGAAGACGTAGTTCCCGGCGCTGTAGTAGATCCCCGGGTTGTGCGCCGACAGCACGAACGGGGTCTTCCAGTTGAATCGGTATTGCACGCCCCGCGGCGGCTGGGGCCTGAGCGACCCGCTGCGGCCCGTGCGCAGGTTGCGCCAGCCGCTGCCGCCGTTCTGGCTTTCGTAGTAGAGCTGGTCCGGGTCGTTGGGGTCGACGGCGCAGATGAACCCGTCGCCCCCGCCGATGCGGAACCAGTCTTCGTTGATCGCACCGCCCAGTCGCGAACGCGATGGCCCGCCCCACGAGCCGTTGTCCTGCAGGCCGCCGTAGACGTTGTACACCGGGCGCGAGTCCAGCGCCACGTGGTAGAACTGCCCGATCGCCGTGTCGTTGTGGTGGTCCCAGTTCCTGCCCCGGTCGTAGGTGCTGTACAGCCCGCCGTCGCACCCCAGGATGATGTGCGAGCCGTTGGCCGGATCGATCCACATGGCGTGGTGGTCGGCGTGCACCCCGCGCCCGCCGTCGTCGCGGAACGTCTTGCCGTTGTCGCTCGACACGTGCAGGCTGATCCCCAGCACCCAGATCCAGTTCTCGTCCGACGGATCGACACGGATCTTGCTGAAGTACATCGGGCGCGGCGTCAGGCTGTTGATGCGCGTCCAGGTCGCGCCGCCATCCACCGACTTGTACACCCCGCCGGTGCGGGCGCCCTCCGGCCCCTGCTCGTCCTGCACGTTGGGCACCTGCCCGCCCAGACGCGTCGAGAACGGGCGCGCGTTGAGGTCCAGCGGCCGCTTGCCGACCGTCAGTTCCAGGTCCACGCCCTTGGTCTCGCGCACCACCTGCAGCCGCAGCGTGTCCCCCGGCTGCTTCTTGCGCACCAGCGCCAGCAGCGCATCGTAACTGGCCACCGGCGCTCCATCGGCGCCGACGATGATCTCCCCGACTTTGAGACCAGCCGTCCCCGCCGGTCCGTTCTCCACCACGCGGGTGATCCGCGCGCCCGCCTCGGCGTTCTCCCCCGTCAGGCCGAGGTACGCCGCGTTCGGATTGCCCAGCCCCGCGTACTCGCTCTCCATCACCAGGTAGGCGTGCGAGGGATCCTTGCGCCAGAAGTCCAGCCCGATGCGCCCCACCTGCCCCTCGGCGAGCCCCGCCGTGATCTTCGCGAACGTTTTGCCGCCGTCGGTCGTGCGGTACAACCCCGAGCCCGGGCCCCATTTCTTCGCCGGGTCGTTGGAGTCGTAGATGTCGCGCTGCCGCTCCCACATCGCCACCAGGATCGTGTCCGGGTTGCCCGGCATCATCGCGGCGTCGATCGCCCCCGTCTTCGCGTCGACGTACAGGATCCGCTCCCATGACTTGCCGCCGTCGGCGGTGCGGTAGAAGCCCCGCTCCTCGTTCTCGCCCCAGCAGCGACCCATCGCCGCGACGTACACGATGTCCGGGTTCGTCGGGTGGACCAGGATGCGGCCGATCTGGAAGGTCTTCTCCAGCCCCATGCGGGCCCAGCTCTTGCCGCCGTCGATCGACTTGTACACGCCGTCGCCCCACGACACGCTGTTGCGCGGGTTCGCCTCGCCCGTGCCGACCCAGACGATGTCCGGGTTGCTCGGCGCAACCGTCACGTCGCCGATCGACACCGTGGCCTGCCGGTCGAACTGGTGTTCCCACGTGTGGCCGTTGTTGGTGGTCTTGAGCAGCCCGCCGCTGGCCGTCGCCACCCAGTAGGTGGACGGGTCCTTCTCGTTCACCGCCAGGTCGGCGATCCGCCCGCCCATGTTGGCCGGGCCGATCGACCGCCACTTGAACGCGCTGATCCACGCCGGATCGAGCGTCGGCGCGGCCTTGGCGGGCTCCGGCGGTTGCGTCGTCGGTGCGGACGCGGGCGAGGCGGGCGTTGGCTCCGGCTGCGCCCGGGAGTTCGCGGTCCATTGCACCGCCAGCAGGAGCGTGAAGGCAAGCCAGGTCATTCGGCGCGCGGCGCTGCGATGTGGCATGTCAAAGTCCTTGATCGCGTTGTCCAGTGAGCGTGCCCGGCACGAGCCGGGACTCGCGGTATACCCGGAATCGATCCGGAAACCAACTTCCGCCGCCCCTGTTCGGGCGCGGTGCGGCATCCGCCGGCGCGGTTGCGTCCACGGGGCGTTTGCTCTAGGCTCAACTCGGTTCGCGCCGATGCAGTCTTCCGGCCCGGGGCGGGGTGGCCCGCGCGTCGCGCGAGTCTGGAACCCCACGCATGGCTACGCCCTCATCGTCGTCCTCCCCGGCCGCCACGAACCTGCCCCCCGGCGTGCCGCCCCTGCCCGACAACGCCACGCCCGAGCAGAAGGACGCCCACTGGTACCAGCACATGTACCAGGGCGACCGCATGCCCCAGTTGACCGTGCGCGCCGTGCTCATGGGCGGCATTCTGGGCATGCTCATGTCGATCTCCAATCTCTACACCACCGTCAAGCTCGGGTGGGCCTTCGGCGTCGCCATCACCGCCTGCGTGCTCTCCTACGTCATCTGGAACGGCGTCCGAGTGATCACCGGCGGGCGCGTGTCGCAGATGACCATCCTCGAAAACAACTGCATGGCCTCCACGGCCTCCGCCGCCGGATACTCCACCGGCGGGACCATCGGCACTGCCTTCGGCGCGCTGCTGCTCATCCAGGGCATGCACACCGATTGGACCATCCTCGTTCCCTTCACATTCCTGGTCGCGGCCCTCGGCGTCTTCCTGGCCATTCCCATGAAGCGGCAGATGATCAATCACGAGCAGTTGCCCTTTCCCTCGGGCATCGCCGCCGCCGAAACGCTCCGCAGCCTCTACGGGCACGGGCGCGAGGCCATCCAGAAGGCCACGTCGCTCATCATCGCCCTGTTCCTGGGCATGGCCATCGCCCTGTTCCGCAGCTACGAGGGGCTCGTCGAGACCCTCGACAAGGCCAAGAAGGCCCCCGAGTGGCTGCTCAACATGGCCCACAACGTCAAGATCCCCGACCTCATCCCCTTCCCCAACACCTGGCTTGTGCCCAAGGGCAACGTCGGCGGCTTCGGCTTCGAGCCCAGCGCGCTGCTCGTCGCCGCGGGCATGATTGTCGGCATCCGCGTTTCGTTCTCCATGCTCTTCGGCGGCCTGCTGCTGTACTTCGTCTTCATCCCCTGGATGTGGAACATGGATCAGGGGCACGCCGCGGAACTCGCGGCCTGGACCCAGGCCGTCGCCGACGCCAAGGCCGCGGGTCTGGCCGAGCCCGCCAAGCCCTACGTCAACAACTTCACGTACAGCCCCGCCGGCGATTTCAATCCCATGCGCTGGTCGCTCTGGGCCGGCACGGCCCTGATGGTCTTCAGCAGCCTCACCGTCGTCGCGATCCAGTGGCGCACGATCGTCCGGGCGTTCCGGCTCGGCGGCGGTGGGTCTTCCGGTCCCGAGGCGGCGGTCGAAGTCCCCGGCTGGTGGATGGTCGTCGGGCTCGTGCCGATCGGCCTGGGGCTCGTCGTGCTCCAGCACTACGCGTTCAACATGTCGTGGGTCCTGGGCATCATCGCCGTCGCCATGTCCTTCCCGCTCGGCCTGGTCGCCTGCCGAGCCACCGGCGAGACCGACACCACGCCCATCGGCGCCATGGGCAAAGTCACGCAGCTGCTGTACGCCGCGCTGGCCCAGGGCAACAAGGTCGTCAACCTCTCGTCCGCCGGCGTCACCGCCGGCGCCGCGGGCGCATCGGCCGACCTGCTCACCGACCTCAAGAGCGGCTACCTCCTCGGGGCAAACCCGCGCCGCCAGTTCATCGCCCAGTTCGCCGGGTGCTTCTTCGGCACCCTGGCCATCGTCCCCGCCTGGTACCTCATGTTCCCCACCAAGGAAGCCCTCGAGGCCTACAACCCGCCCGCGGCCAACATGTGGAAGGCCTTCGCCGAGGCCCTCACCGCCGGCCTCAACTCCGTTCCGGTCTCCGCGCAGATCGGCATCGTCGTCGGCGGCCTGCTCGGCATCGCCATGCCGCTGATCGAAATCCTCGTCCTGCCCCCCAAGTACCGCAAGTACATGCCCTCGGCCACCGGTCTGGGTCTGGCCTGGGTCGTGCCCTTCCAGAACTCCCTGTCGTTCGCCGTCGGCGCCGTCATCACCTGGATCTGGGTCAAACTCACCCCCAAGGCCGCTGAGAAGTACAACGTGCCCATCGCCTCGGGCCTGGTCGCGGGCGAAGCGCTGCTCGCGGCGTTCATCGCCATCGCCGGCACCGTCGTCGGTCTGCTGTGGCTCCGGCCGGCGGGTTGACGATCGACCCGCCCGGATCCCGGTTGCCGGTCGCGCCGCAGTCTGTATGATCGCCCCCGCATGGCGATCCAACACCTGACCGACGAACAGATCCGTACCTGGACCCGCGAGCAGAAGGATTCCTGGTGGCTCGCCAACGTCTACCGGGGCAGCATGCCCCAGTTGACGCTGCGCTCCGCCCTCACCGGGTTCCTCCTCGGCGGCGTCCTCTCCGCCACCAACCTCTACGTCGGCGCCAAGACCGGTTGGACCCTCGGCGTGGGCCTCACGTCCGTCATCCTGGCCTTCGCGGCGTTCAAGATCATGTCCCGCCTCGGCTCGCGCGACATGACCATCCTCGAGAACAACTGCTCTCAGTCCATCGCGACCGCCGCCGGGTACATGACCGGGCCGCTCATCTCGGGCATGGCCGCGTACATGTGGATCGAGGGCAAGCCCCTGCCCGGGTACCAGATCTTCTGGTTCAACGTGGTGCTCAGCGTCCTGGGCGTGCTCGTGGCGTTCCCGATGAAGCGCCGATTCATCAACGATGAGCAGCAGCCGTTCCCCGAGGGACGCGCGTGCGGCGTCGTGCTCGACACGCTCTACACATCGTCCGCCGCCGTCGGGCTGTTCAAGGCCAAGGCCCTGGGCGTCGCCGCGGCGCTGGCCGGAACGGTCTCGTTCATCTCGGGCGAGGCGTACCTCAAGGCCCTTCGCGCCCTGGGATTCATGATCCAGGAGGGCAAGTCGCTCGCCGTCGTGGTCAAGGAGTACAAGGAGAAGCTCGCCGGAACGTGGCACCTGCCGCACGGCATCGACGAGTGGTTCGCCTGGGCCTGGCCCGCCTCCTGGAGCAAGCCCAACGTCGCCGGTGTTTCACTCAAGCAGCTCGGCGTGGCGCCCGCGCTCGATCTGGCCATGTTCGGCGCCGGAGGCCTCATGGGCATCCGCGCCGGCGTCAGCATGATGATCGGCATGGCCCTGAACTTCCTGGTCATCGTGCCTTGGATGATCAACATCGGCGAGATCGCCCCCAAGAGCGGCTCGTGGGCCGACGGCACCGCCGTCTTCACCCGCGTCGACGTGCTGAACAAATGGGCCCTGTGGTGGGGCATCGTCATCATGGTCGTCGCCTCCATGGTCTCCCTCTTCGCCAAGCCCCAGGTCTTCGTCGAAGCCTTCAAGGGCATCTTCGGCGGCAAGGGCATGGTCAAGGCCGACCCGGTTCGCGGCATCGAGCTGCCCCTGTGGGTCTCGTTCGTCGGCATCCCCATCGTCGGCGGCGTCGGCGTCTGGATGGCCCACGACTGGTTCGGCGTCTCCTGGGTCTTCGGAGCCTCGGCCATCCCGCTCATCATCATTCTGACCCTCATCGCCGCCAGCAGCACGGCCCTCACCGGCATCACGCCCACCGGTTCGCTGAGCAAGATCCCCCAGTTCGCGTTCGGCGCGCTCGACCCCAAGCACCCGCCCACCAACCTCATGACCGGCGTCATGTGCGTCGAGGTCGCTTCCAACGCCTCGAACCTGCTCATGGACATCAAGCCCGGCTACATGCTCGGAGCCAAGCCGCGCCAGCAGGCCTGGGGCCACACCATCGGCATCATCGCCGGCGCGCTCGCCTCCACCCCGCTGTTCTTCGTGCTCTTCCTCAGCAGCTACAACGCCGGCGACGCCGAGGCCGCCGCGCAGGCCGCCGCCGCCGCCAACAAGCCCAACACCTACCTGCAGGAAGTCATGGCCCCCGAAGGAGGCCAGTTCGGCTTCCCGTCGGCCATCCAGTGGAAGGGCGTCTCCGACCTGGTCACTTCCATTTTCGGCGGCGACAGCAAGGGCACCCTCCTGACCAAGTCGATCGTCACGTCCATGATCATCGCCGGACTTGTCGGGCTCATCATGGAGATCGTCCGCATCCGGTCCCGTGGCAAGTTCCCGATCTCGCCGCTGGCCATCGGCCTGGGCGTCGTCGTGCCGCCCGATTCGACCATGGCCATGTTCGCCGGCGCGCTGTTCTTCGTCGTGATGCACAAGATCTACCACGCCCGCAAGGAGTCCACGGGGCACAAGCTCTGGATCGACACCCACGAGCCCATCTGCGCCGGCATCATCGCCGGCGCAGCGCTCGTCGGCATCGGCGACGTGCTCGTCAAGGTGTTCGTTCTGGGTTGATCGCTCGCGCATCCCGGAGCGCCACGCATGCCGCGCACCGCCAAGTCCGCGCCCGCGGATCTCCGCCGTGACCGGCACGCGCCGTCACCCGCGCCGCCGGCACGGGTCTTCGAGCGTCGCCTGCGTCGCGGGGGGCACCTCGCCCGCGCCGCCGTACGCCTGGTCGGCGTTGCGTTCGCCGTGTGGGTAGTGCTCAATCACGGGTGGCTCTGGCTGCTCGCGGCGCTGGCCTTGATCTTCGTCGTTGCGTTCATCGTCGAGTGGCTCATTCACGATGGACCCCACATCGACGTCGCGGCGCTGATCGAAGAAGCTCTCCGCGACGCCGAGCCGAATCGCGTGCGCTGTCCGGCGTGCGGGCGCGAGCACCCCGCCGGACATTCCGGCGCCTGCCCGGGCTGCGGGCGCGCCGGCCCGCGGGCGCTGTTGCCGCAGGACGGCCGGCCCGGGACGACCAACACTCCACGGTCGTGAACCGTCGCAACGCCCCATCCCGGCTGCTCGCCCAGATCGCCGCTTCGCTCGACGTGCCGCCCTCGCTGTCGCGCTACATCCGCGATCTCATGGCCCCGCTCGACGCCTTGGGCTCATCTCCTCGACAGATCGCCACGCGCCTGGCCGCCGCGGGAGCGCGTCCCGGCTGGCGTGTGCTCGACCTCGCCTGCGGCAAGGGATCCGGCGCCATCGCGGTCGCACGCCGTTGCCGATGCCGCGTTCTGGGCGTCGACGCGTTCCCCCCGTTCATCGATGAGGCTCGAATCGCGGCGGAACGCGCCGCGGTCGAACACCTCTGCGCGTTCGAAGTGGGGGATGCCTCCCGACTGCCCCGTTCCCGGTTCGGGGCGTTCGACGCCGCCATGATGATCGGGCTGTTCCCGCTCGCTCGTGCCGCGGCGTTGCTCCGGCGGGCCGTCCGCCCCGGCGGCATCTACATCATCGACGACACCGTCCGGGTTGAGCGGGGACCTTGGGCCCGTGCCGCCCGCCGCTGGACCGCTGTGCCGACTCTCCGGGAATCCAACGACGTGATCGAGGCTTTGGGCGATCGCGTGCTGTGGGCCCGTTCGCTCGGGGCGGACCAGGGCCTCCGTCGCTCGCGCGCGATCGTCGCCCGCCTTCGCCGCGGCGTCCGCACCCTCGTTCGGGAGCACCCGCGACTGGCCACCTCAGCCCGGCACTACCTGCGGGGCCAGGAACGGGCGGAGCGCTTGCTGTGCGGGCCCTTGCGCCCCACGATTTGGGTGGTCCGCCGCGGCTAGCGTCGAACCCGAAGTGGACCCGAACAATTTCAGAAAATCCGCTTGACGATCCGAACCATACCCGTACACTCATCGTATGGGTTGTGTGCGGTAGTGCATCGTTGGTCGGTCCTTCAGGGACGGAGCCCGCCATGCTGAATCTTGCCAAGATCGAGCGTTTCGTTGAGGCCCAGCGGTACGAGGATCTTCTCGAAGCGGTCACCGAGAATGGCCGGTGGCTTCCGCTGCCCGTGCGTGTTCGCCTCAGCGGGGTTGAGTCGGTGGAACTCGCTGCGCTGGGGCTTGCGTTGCAGCGGGCCACCGAGTTGGCGTACGGGCCCGCGCCGGTGCTGGCCGACGTGGCAGACCGATTGTCCGAGGCGCTGGCCGGCGCCTGCGCCCATCGGCCGACGCCGGGAGCTGTGGCCTCCGCCATGTCCGGGCTGTTGGCGTTTCAGCGCCACGTGGCCCACACGGGCCAGGCTGTCGAGCCCGCGGTGCGGGCTCGGGTGGATGCCGCGCTGCGGCAGGGGGTGTACCTCCTGTTCGAAGCGCAGTCGGCTTCGGCATCGGGCTTGATCGGCGACACCATCGACGCCGCCATGCTTCTGTGGCACCTGGCCGAGCCGCTGGGGTTCCGCGCGACCCTGGAAGCGGGCGGCCTTGTGCGCGTCGAGGATTTCGAGCGGGCATGCCGCCGCACCGGCGCCTGGAAGGACAGCGCCGTGCAGCAGGTGCTGCGGGCTACCGGCGGTGGGGGGCATCGTCGCCGTCCGGCCCGGGCCGCCTGAAACCGGTCCTTGAAGCCCATCGGGCACGGACACCCGCGGAGGTCGGGTCTATCGTTCGAAGGTTTCAGTTTCCGTTGAAAGTGAGGTCCGCCGTTGCCTCATTCCGTCGCCACCATCGATGCGCCGCCAGGCGCCCGGCCCCCCGACGCAACGCGGCGAGCCTCGGCCGCTGGTCGTTCGGTCCGGCCCGACCCCGCGCTGGCGCCGATCGCCGAACGTCTCGCCCAGGGCCGACGGCTCACGCTCGACGACGGCCGCACGCTCTACGACACGCCGGACATCTGGTCCGTCTGCGAACTGGCAGACTCTGTCCGTCGCCGCCTGCACGGAGATGTGGGCTACTACAACATCAACCGCCACCTCAACTACTCCAACGTCTGCGCCCTGTCCTGCAAGTTCTGCGAGTTCTACGCCAAGGCGGGCGACGAGAAGGCCTACACCCGCGATCTGGAGTACATCGCCGACCAGGCCCGCCAGGCCGTCGAGGCCGGCGCGACCGAGATCCACTCCGTCGGCGGCCTGCACCCAACGCTCCCGTTCTCCTACTACACCGACCTGGTCCGCACCATCCGCGACACCGCCCGCGCACTGGGCAGCGATCTGCACGTCAAGGCCTTCACCGCCGTCGAGATCGTTCACCTGGCGCGCATCGCCAAGGTCTACCGAGTCGACGACCGCCGCGCCGGCATCCGTTGGGTGCTCGAACGTCTCAAGGAGGCAGGTCTCGGTTCGCTCCCCGGCGGCGGCGCCGAGGTCTTCGACGACCGCGTGCACGACGAGGCCTTCAAGGGCAAGATCCGTTCCGACGTCTGGCTCGACGTGCACGAAGTCGCCCACGAGCTCGGCCTCAACTCCAACGCCACCATCCTCTACGGCCACATCGAGCAGCGCGCCGAGCGACTCGTTCACATGGACATGCTCCGGCGCGCCCAGGATAAAGCTCTGGCACGCCTCGGCTACACCCCCGATTCTCACGGCGCCGTCACCCTCACAGCCCCCGGCGTCCGCCAGCCCACACCCGACATGACTTCCCGCGGCGGGTACTTTCAGGCCATCATCCCGCTGCCGTTCTTCCCCGACGGTTCTGAGCTCGAGCACCTGCCCGGCCCCGGCGGTCTGGAGAACCTCCGCACGCTCGCCGTCGCCCGCCTGATGCTCGACAACTTCCCGCACGCCAAGGCCTTCTGGATCATGCAGACCCTGCCCATGGCCCAGCTCATGCTCCAGGCCGGGGCCGACGACATCGACGGCACGGTCGTCTGGTACGACATCACCAAGGTCGCTGGCGCCGGCACGCATCAGGAGGTCACCGTTCCCCGGCTCCAGAAGATCATCCGCGACGCCGGCTTCGTTCCCGTCGAGCGCGACACGCTCTACCGGCGCGTCGAACGCGACGGGCGGCGCTGGCAGGCCGTCTGATACACTCCTCCCGCGTCACCGAGGGAGGTTCCATGCTGCGATCCTTGATTGCCCGGCCCCTGTTCCTGCTGGTGTTCTCGGTCGCCGCGCTGGGGCTGAGCTCCCGGCCCGCCGACGCCCAGCCCCCCGCGAACCGTCCACCCGAGTCGCTCGAGGACCGCGCCCGTGAGAACGTGGTCGCCGTCGCCAAGCTGTGGGGCTACGTGCGCTGGTTCAACCCGGCCGACGAAGCCGACGGCGCGGAGTGGAACGACCTGCTCCTCGCGGCCATCGAACGGGCGGAGCCCGCCAAGGACGACGCCGCGCTCGCGGAGGTACTGCTGGGGCTCTTCCGACCGCTGGCCCCGTCGCTGGAGATCTTCTCTGGCGAGCCCCAGGCGGCGCCCGACCCCGGTCCGGCCCCGGCCCAAACCCGCGCCTGGCGACACGTCGGTGTCAAGGTCTCCGGCGGCCAGCGTGCCGCGCCCAACATCTACCGCTCCGAGCGCCTGACCGAGCCGGCCGCGGCCGACGACCGAAAGTCGCCGCCGCGAGCCGCCCGCATCACACGACCGCTCACCGGCACGCTCTCGGCTCGCTGGCTGCTCGTGGCCGACGTGGACGATTCCGGCCGCACGCTTCCCCGCGCCGCGTCCGCCCCCTCGCCCGTGCGCCCAGCCCGACCGGACGGCTGGCGGCCCTCGGGCCTCGACCGAACCAGCCGGCTGGCCGACATCATCGTCGCCTGGAACGTCTTCCAGCACTTCTACCCCTACTTCGACGTCACGGAGAAGGACTGGGAGTCCGTGCTGCCGATCTACCTGAACCGCGCCGCCGCGACACGCACCGCCGAGCACCACGGCCAGGCGCTGGAGTGCCTCGTCACCGAGCTGCACGACGGGCACGCGCGAGTCTTGGTCGCCGCGCCGTTCGCGCAGTTCAGGCCGCGCGTCGCCTTCGCGTGGGCCGGGCAGGAACTGGTCGTGACCGACGCCGCCGGCGTCGAGGGGTTCAACGCCGGCGACCGCGTCCTGGCGATCGGCGATCGGTCGATCGAACGGTGGCTCGGCGTGCTGCGCGAGCGCATAAGCGCCGCGTCCGACGGCTGGTTCCGCTGGCGTTTCCTCGAGACGCTGCCGGGCGAGGCGTGCGCCCAGGACCCGATCCCGTTCCGCATCCGCCGGCGCGACGGCTCCGTGGCCGACGTCCCCTGCCCGCGCGTGCCCGCCTTTGGGGGCATGGCCCCGCGCCGCATCGGCGACGAGCCGCGCCCCGCCAACGGCGTCGAGCTGGCCCCGGGCATCATCTACATCGACAGCTCCGGACTCAGCGAGGCGGGGCTCCGCCAGCACGCCGACAAGCTCGCGGCCGCCAGGGGCATCGTCATCGACGCCCGGGGTTACCCGTCCGACGCGGGCATCACCATCATCCGGCACCTCATTGACAAGCCCGTGATGAGCGCCCAGTGGTGGGTGCCCGTCTCGACCGAGCCCGATCGGGTCAACCAGTCCTTCCAGCGCTTCCCGGGGTGGGTGCTCCAGCCCGCGGCCCCACGATGGACGCGCCACGTCGCGTACGTCACCGACGGCCGGGCGATCTCCTACGCCGAGTCGTGCCTGGGCATCGTCGAGCACTACAAGCTGGCCGAGATCGTGGGCCAGACCACCGCGGGCACCAACGGCAACGTCAATCCCTTCACGCTGCCCACCGGAGTGCAGGTCGCGTGGACCGGCATGCGCGTGCTCAAGCACGACGGCTCGCGGCACCACGGCGTCGGCATCGCTCCGACCGTTCCCGTGGAACGCACGGCCGACGGCATCGCCGCGGAGCGAGACGAACTGCTCGATAAGGCCGTTGAAGTGCTGCGTCAGCGCATCGCCGCCGAGCCGCCGGCGGCGCCGGCCGATCCGAAGCCCTAGCGGGTCTGCCCCGAGCCCTCGACCACGTACCGAACCGTCGTGAGTTCCTCCAGCCCCATCGGCCCGTACGCGTGCACGCGGCTGGTGGAGATACCGATCTCCGCGCCCAGCCCCAGCGACGCCCCGTCGTTCATCCGCGTCGAAGCGTTCACCAGCGTGCACGACGCCTGCACCCGCCGAAGGAAGTCCGACGCCGCCCGCTCGTTCCGCGTGACGATCGCCTCGGTGTGATTCGACCCGTACCGGCGGATGTGTCCGATCGCGCCCTCCGATCCGTCCACGATCCGCAGCGCGACGATCAGGTCCAGGAACTCACGGCCGAAGTCCTCGGGGCTCGCCGCGACGCACGACCCGGGCGGGCACAGCGCCAGGGCCTCGCCGTCGGCTCGCACCTCCACCCCAGCCGCCGCCATCGCCGCGACGAGGCGCGGCACGAACGCACGGGCGATCGCCCGATCCACCAGCACGCATTCCAGCGCGTTGCACGTCGCCGGTGCGGAGGTCTTGCCGGTCACGCAGATGCGCTCGGCCAGGTCGAGGTCGGCCGACGCTTCGACGAACACGTGGCACACACCCTGGTAGTGCTGCACGGTGGGGATGCGCGAGTGCCGCGCGACGAACCGGATGAGATCCGTCCCGCCACGGGGGATCACCAGGTCGATGAACGCGTCCTGCTCCAGCAGCACCAGCAGGTCCTCGCGCGACAGCGCCGAGACCACGGTCAGCGCGCCGGGGTCGATGCCGGCGCCGGCCAGCGCCGCGTGCGCCAGGTCCGCCAGGGCCGCGTTCGATGCGGCCGCCTCCTTGCCGCCCTTGAGGATGCAGGCGTTGCCCGCCTTGAAGCACAGCGCGAACGCATCGATGGTGACGTTGGGCCGCGCCTCGTAGATCATGCACACCACCCCCAGCGGCGACCGCACCCGTCGCACCAGCATGCCCGAAGGCACGCGCTGCTCCCGCACCACGGCGCCGACGGGGTCGGGCAGGGCCGAGACCTGCCGCAGCCCCGAGACCATCGCCGCCACCGAGGCGGCCGTCAGCGTCAGCCGCTGGAGTTTGGGCGCCGCCAGACCGGCGGCCCGGGCCGCCGCCAGGTCCGCCCCGTTGGCCGCCAGCACCGCCCCCGCGTTGGCCTCCAGCCGGGCAGCCAGGTCCAGCAGCACCGCGTCCTTGACGGCCCGCGGCAGGGCCCCCAACGCGTGCGACGCGTGGCGCGCCGCCCGCGCCGCCGCGATGATCCCGTCGTGGGTCACGGCCGCGCCCCCCGCCGGGCGAGCAGCACGAGGTCGTTCCGGTGTACGACTTCGTCTGCGTAGGCGTAGCCGAGGATCGCCGCGATGCGGTCGGTTCGCTGGCCGGCGATGGCGCGCACCTCCGCCGCGGAGTATCCCGGCGCGCCGCGAGCGATCACGGTGCCGTCGCGCCCCGCGATGTCCACCGGGTCGTGCCGTTCGAACTCGCCCCGAACGCCAATGACCCCGGAGGCCAGCAGGCTCGCGTTGCGGCCGGCCAGCGCCCGGGCGGCGCCCTCATCGATGGTGATGGTTCCGCGGGAGCGCGCCGCGCCCGCGAGCCAGCGCTTGCGGCTGGGGGTCCGCCGGGCGCTGGGCACGAACAGCGTGCCGATCCGCTCGCCGGCGACCACCCGCGTGATCACGTCGTCCACGGCGCCGCCGGCGATCACCGTGGGGATGCCCCAGGCGGCGCACATCGCCGCCGACTCCACCTTCGTCGCCATGCCGCCGACGCCCGTGGCGCTCCGTTCGGGTCGCACGTGCGCCCGGGCCTCGTCGGCGTCGGCGACGGTGGCGATGACCTTCCCCGGCTGATCCCGTGGCGAGAGCCCCTGCACGCTCGACAGGATCAGCAGCAGGTCCGCACCGACCAGGTTGGCCGTGAGCGCCGAAAGCCGGTCGTTGTCGCCCAGCCTGATCTCCGCGAACGAGATGGAGTCGTTCTCGTTGACGATGGGCACCGCCCCGCGCGACAGGAGCTCCTCGAGCGTCCGGCGCGCGTTCACGAACCGCCGCCGGTCTTCCAGGTCGTCGGCCGTGTAAAGGATCTGGGCCGCGCTCAGGCCGTGACCCTGAAGCGCCGCCGCCCACGCCGACATCAGCCGGTGCTGCCCCAGCGCCGCGGCCGCCTGCTTGGCGACGATCGTCTTCGGCGGGGCGGACTTGCCCAGGAGACGGAACCCGCTGGCGACCGCTCCGGAGGAGACCACGGTGGTCAGCACGCCCCTGGCGTGCAAGCCGGCGATCTGGCCGGCGAATCGTTCCAGCACCCGGTCGTCGAGCCTGCCGGCCCGGGCGAGAACGGCGCTTCCGACCTTGACCACCAAGCGCCGCACGGGCGCGACGGTGCGGGCGGTGTTCAACGGATCGGTCGCGCCGGGCGTCACGGTGCGAAAGCGTAGCGGCCGGTCGCTTCGCCCGCGCACCGGTGGTACATTGTGCTCGTGCACCAACGTCCGCACGCAAGCCAGCCCGCGCCCGACCAGCCGGGTTCCGCTGCGCGCCCGCTGCCGCCCGTGCCGGCGCTGGGCATGGCGGCCGGAGCGTCCGGCGAGCGCCAGACGGAGCGCGCCATCGAAGAGGCCTGCCACCGCGCCGCATCGGCGTTGGCCGACGCCGGCGGGCGTCGCGGCTCGTGCGACGTGGCGTTCGTGGCCTTCAGCCCGCACCACGTCGCCGGCGCGCCGGCGATGATCCGCGAGATCACGCGCACGCTGGCGCCCAGGGCGCTGATCGGCGTCTCCGCCGAGGCGGTCATCAGCGGCGGCCTGGAACTGGAAGCGGTCCCCGGCGTGAGCGTGATGGCGATGAGCCTGCCGGGCGTGCGGGTCAAGCCGTTCTCGCTCGACGACCTGCCGCTGTCGCTCCACGCCGACGAGCCGACGGCCCGACTGGACGACGAAGAGTCCGACCTGGCGTCGATCGGCCAGGGCGCGGGCATCGGCCCGGGCCACCGGGCCACGATCCTGCTTGCCGACCCGTTCACGGCGCCGGTCGAGGCGCTGCTGCCGCGACTGGCCCGCGCCCGGGCGCTGGCGGCGCCCGCCGGCGCGGGGGCGCGCGACGCCGACAACCGCAACGGTCCGATCCTCGGCGGCATGGCGTCGGCCGCGCCCCGGCGCGGGGGCAACGCGCTCCTGCTCAACGACCGCGTGCTGCGCGACGGGTTGGTGGGGCTGTCGCTGTCGGGCGCGATCCGGGCCGACGCCGTGGTGAGCCAGGGGTGCAAGCCACTGGGGCCAAACCTGATCGTGACCAGCGCCAAGGGTCCGCTGATCCGTACGCTCTCGGGCCGGCCCGCGTTGGCGGTGGTGCACGACATCATCAACGAGCTCGGCGAGGCCGACAAGCAGCTGCTGGCGCGCGGGCTGATGCTCGGGCGCGTGGTGGACGAGTACAAAGAGCGGTTCGGCCGCAGCGACTACCTCATCCAGGCCGTCACGGGCGTCAGCAAGGACGACGGCGCGATCGTGCTGGCCGGCCGTCCCCGGGTGGGCCAGACCGTGCGCTTCCACGCGCGCGACGCCCGCACCGCCGACGAGGACCTTGCCATGCTCCTGGATGCTCAGGCCATCCACGGCCGGCCGCTGGGCGTGCTGCTGTTCACCTGCAACGGGCGCGGCACGCGGCTCTTCGAGCACCCGCACCACGACGCCATGAGCATCCAGCGCGCTTTCGCCGACCCGGAAGCGGCCGAGTCGCGCGCCAAGGGCGGCTTCGAGGCGGGCGTCGTGCCGCTGGTGCCGCTCGGCGGGTTTTTCGCCGCCGGTGAGATCGGCCCGGTGGGCGACGGGGTGTTCCTGCACGGGCACACCGCGTGCGCCGCGGTCTTCCGCGCCCGGACGCAGCCCGACGGCCGCTGAGCGGCCCCGACCCCGGGCTCAAGTCTGCAGCACGCCGGTCCGGAACGGCCGGGCGTAGTCCCAGTTGGCCGTCGCCGCCAGGGCAGACGCCAGTTCGTCGCGCGTGGCGTGCGGCTCGATCAGGCGGTCCACCCACCCCCGCGCCGCACCGTGGCGGATGTCGGCCTGCTCGGTGTACGAGGCGTGCACCGCGTCGAGGATCTGGCGGTGGGTGGCCTCGTCGATCTTCTCGCCCCGGCGTTCACGGGCGCGTTCCTCGATCATCGCCAGGGTGCCGGTGGCCTGGTTGGCACCCATGACGGCGCAGCGGGCGTTGGGCCACGCCAGGCTGACGAACTGGTCGAACGCCCGCCCGCACATGGCGTAGTTGCCCGCGCCGTACGACCCGCCGAGGATCACGACGATCTTGGGCACCACGCAGTTGGCCATGGCGTTGACCATCTTGGCCCCGGCCCGGATGATGCCGCCCTGCTCGCTCTCGCGCCCGACCATGAAACCCGTGGTGTCGTGCAGGAACACCAGCGGGATGCGCCGCTGGTTGCAGTCCATGATGAACCGCGCCGCCTTGTCGGCCGAGTCGTCGTAGATCACCCCGCCCATCTGCACCTGGCCCTTGCCGGAGCGTGATACCTTCTTCTGGTTCGCCACGATGCCGCAGGGCACGCCCCGCACGCGGGCGTAACCGCAGACGATGCTCTTGCCGTACTCGGCCTTGTATTCGTCGAAATCCGCCCCGCCGTGCTCGGCGCGGTCCGTGAAGCAGGCGATCAGGTCCCGGACCTCGTACTGCGCGCCGGGCCGGTCGCTGAACAGCGCGTACACGTCGGCCGGGTCCCGCGCCGGCGGGGCGTCGCGCATCGGCATCGACGGCGCGGGGCCGAACTTCGCCGCCAGGCTCCGCACCCGCAACAGGCAGGCCGCGTCGTCCTTCTCCCGGAAATCGATGGTCCCTGAAATCGCCGCGTGCATCGCGGCCCCGCCGAGCTCCTCGTCGGTGACCGCCTGTCCGATCGCCGCCTTCACCAGCGCCGGCCCGGCCAGGTAGAGCCCGCTGCCCTCGGTCATCAGCAGCGTGTCGCAGAGCACCGGCAGGTAGCCGCCCCCCGCGACGCAGAAGCCCATGATCGCCGCGATCTGCGGGATGCCGTCGGCGGAGATCACCGCGTTGTTGCGGAAGATCCGCCCGAAGTCGTCGGTGTCGGGGAAGACGTCCTCCTGCATGGGCAGGAACACGCCCGCGGAGTCCACGAGGTAGATCAACGGCAGCCGCGCCATGTGGGCGATGGTCTGTGCCCGGATGATCTTCTTGCACGTCATCGGGAAGAACGCCCCGGCCTTCACGGTGGCGTCGTTGGCGATGATCATGGTCGGCCGGCCGTGCACCAGGCCGATCCCGGTCACCACGCCGGCCCCGGGCGCACCGCCGTGCTCCTGGTACATGCCGTGCGCCGCCCACAGGCCCAGTTCCTGAAAGTGGGGGACCGCCGGCGTGCCCCCGGCCGATCGCCATCCCGCATCCACCAGCAGCCCCACGCGCTGCCGCGCCGTCAGTCGCCCCTTCTCGTGCTGGCGGGCGATCGCCGACGTGCCCCCACCCCAGCGGATCTGCTGCTCCTGCACCAGGAACTGGTCGGTCCACTCGCGCAGCGGGGGCGTGTTGTTGGTCGCGGCGGCGGGAGCGGGGGCGTTGGCCATGGTCGATGGTCTCTCGGTGAGCAGGCAGGATACCGCCCCGGGCCCCCGCGTCGCGGCGGCGCGCCCCGGCCCCGGCGCCGGGTTGGTATGCTCGCACGCGGAGCACTTCATGCCGCACGCGCCGGGCCAGAAGTTCCACGAACTGTCGGACGCCGAGCGAACGTGGCTGGCGAGCCACCGCGACCTGCTCATCGAGCTGCTCGAGGCCGAGGAGCCCGACGAGGACGGCGACGGACTGACGCTGCCCGAGGCGGCCGACCGCGTGATCGACCGTTGGCGCGAGCAGGACGAGGAAACCCGGCTCGACGCCAACGAGATCGTCCACGCCGCGGGCATCGCCGTGGGCGATGCGCTGGCGGACATCCTCGGCGAGGCGTACGGCCTGCGCTGGATGATCGCCGAAGACGCCGAGGGCACCGACCTGTGCCTGCACAGCGAGGCCAAGGGGATCACGCTGTACCCCTCGCACACGATCGCCAAGCACTTCGCGTCGGATCGTCCGGGCTTGGTCAGTGAACTGTTCCTCGGGTTGCTCAAGCGCATCGAGGAAATCGAGGCGCTCGGTGGCGGGCCCGACGCTACGGCTTAGCGGCCATGTCGGCGGCGGTCAGCCGCCACTTGGCTTTGCCCGTGGCGCCGAACCCGGCGAGGCTCTGGTTGAACGTCACGAACGCGGCGCCCGCACGCGGCCGGTCGAACACGACCACGTGCGTGGCTGTCTTCTTGGGGCCGATCTCGTCGTCGCTTTTGAGCGCCCCCTCGATGCGCGCGCCCAGGCCGAAGCTCACCGGCTGCGATCCGGTGCCGCGATCGTCCACGATCAGGGAACTGAAGCCGGTGAAGTCGTTGTCGCGGTAGCGCAGGGGCTTGGAGTCGGAGGGGTTGATGATCTCCAGCGTCACCACCAGCATGTCGTTGCTGGTGCGCTGCTTGGTCCTGAACAGATCGCGGTAATCGACGCGCCGGATCTCCACCGATTTGACCCGGATCTCGATGCGGTCGGTCTTGTGCCAGGCGCCCAGGGCCAGTTCATCGTCGGCCGGGGGCGCGGGCAGGGGCGTCGGCTGCGGTTGGCCCTGCAGGAGTTTCTTCACGGCCTCGGTCGTGGTCTCGAAGTGAATACTGGAGACCTGGCTCCGCTGCAGCAGGACCTTGCCGCCCTCCACGGCCATTTCCAGCTCACTGTTGTTGAACCGGATCAGCGTGCCCTCGTACATCGCGCCGGTCTTGAGCACCACCACGTCGGCGGCGCGGGCGGCCAGCGCGACCGCCGCCAGCAGCACCATCGCGGCCAGGGCACGGAAACCGATGTTGGACGTCCGGATCATGCAACCTCCGATCCGCCAACCGGCCGAGCCGGGTGCGGCGAGGACGCAGTATCGCCCAAAGCACGGCGGCTCGCTCGGTCGGGGCAGGCCGCGGAATGTGGATAAGTTCGTGCGGCTCTAAGTCTTGTATTTCCAGAGATTTACGAGAATCCACACGCCGATCAAAGACCAGACATTGACAGATGTTCGGTACTTGATAGAGTCCTGACGTCGAACGAACGTCCAGCGGCGTCTTTCGACGGGCGAGCCCAATTCGGCCAGTGTGGCCGGGCCGTTCTCTTCCGCTGGTCCCCGGCCACCCGCCGCCTGCTCCGGCAGTCGCGGCGGCCATGGCCGGCAACGAAAGGTGGTTCACATGTCTCGAGTTCCTGCTGCGCCGTCTCCCGTCAGCCCCGCCAACGGCATCAAGCCCAAGGCGCCCGCCGCGGTCGAGGCCAAGCCCGCACCAGTCAACGCAGCGCCCGTGTCCGTCGCCGCGGGGTCGGCCAAGCCGGTCGGCGGCGCTCCGGCGGTGAACGCGGGTCCCGGCGGGGCGCGCCCCGCGCCGAGCAAGGAGAAACTGGCGGCGGTCACCAGCGCGGTGAGCCAGATCGAGAAGGCGTTCGGCAAAGGCTCGATCATGAAGATGGACGAGCGTGCCTACCTGGCGGTGCCGGGCATCTCGACCGGCGCGCTGTCGCTGGACCTGGCGCTGGGCGGCAAGGGCATCCCGCGCGGGCGCATCGTCGAGATCTTCGGCCCGGAGTCCAGCGGCAAGACGACGCTGGCGCTCAACGTGGTGAGCCAGGCGCAGAAGGACGGCGGGGTGGCGGCGTTCATCGACGCCGAGCACGCGCTGGACCCGTCGTGGGCCCGCCGGCTCGGCGTGGACATCGACAACCTGCTGGTTTCCCAGCCCGATTCGGGCGAGCAGGCGCTGGAGATCTGCGAGCTGCTGGTGCGGTCCAACGCGGTGGACGTGATCGTGGTGGACTCGGTGGCGGCGCTGATCCCCCGGGCCGAGATCGAGGGCGAGATGGGCGACTCGGTCGTCGGCGTGCAGGCGCGCCTGATGAGCCAGGCGATGCGCAAGCTGACGGGCATCATCGCCCGCTCGAACTGCACGGTGATCTTCATCAACCAGATCCGCGAGAAGATCGGCGTGATGTTCGGCAGCCCCGAGACCACTCCCGGCGGCCGGGCGCTGAAGTTCTACGCCTCGGTGCGCATCGACGTGCGCCGCACCGGCGCGATCAAGGAGAGCGAGATCACCATCGGCTCCCGCACCCGCGCCCGCGTGGTGAAGAACAAGGTCGCCCCGCCCTTCCGCGACGCCGAGTTCGACATCATGTACAACGAGGGCATCTCCGCCGCGGGCGACCTGCTCGACCTGGCTGTTGACTCCAAGATCGTGCAGAAGTCGGGCGCGTGGTTCTCGTACGGCGAGATCCGCGTGGGCCAGGGGCGCGAGGCCTCGAAGCAGTTCCTCAAGGACAACCCGGACCTCTTCAAGGAGATCCGCCAGAAGGTTCTCGACGCGCGGCGGAACCTGGCCACGCCCGCGAACACCGGCGGCAACGACCAGGAAGACTGATCCGTCGCCGACGGGCGGCGGGTTCGGCCGGCAAGAAACACAAGAGGCACGCCCCGGACGATGCGGGGCGTGCCTCTTTTTTCGTTGACGAATGCCGGCGGGGCGTCAGACGCCGAGCATCTCCATGGCGTTCTTCTTGATGTCCTCGGCGGTGAGGCCGCACATCTTGAGGACTTCGTCGGGGGTTCGCGCGCTCTTGGGGATGCGCTTGACGTGCATCTGCCGCAGGCGGAAGCCGTCGCCGGATTCCATGAGCGCGTCGGCCGCGGCGCTGCCGATGCCGCCGCCGAAGTTGTCTTCGACGGTGAGCACGACGCCGTTGTTCTGCTGCACAAGATCGAGGAAGGCGTCGGTGTCGAAGGGGAGGGAGTAGAGATCGACGAGCGTGGCCGAGATGCCGGCCT
>JAHCJH010000049.1 GCA_026126345.1 Phycisphaeraceae bacterium
CCACCGGCGAGCGCACCGCGACCGCCGCCGCGGGATCCACCGCGGCGCGCACGCCCTCGACGCGCACGCCGCCCCAGTGGGCCCGCAGGCGGTCGACGTGCTCGGACAGCTCGCGGGCCTCGCGCATGCCGCCGGCGGCCAGGCGGGCCGCGGCGTGGTGCGCCGGCACGTAGAACTTGTCGGCGTAGTCCAGGAGCATGCGGTGGGTGTTGAAGCGCGGAGCCAGGTGGCGGATCGACCGCTTCATGCGGGCGATCCACTTGCGGGGCAGGCCGCTCTCGTCGCGGTCGAAGAACTCGGGCACGACGCGGCTTTCGAGCAACTGGTAGAGCGAGCGGCTCTCGATGTCGTCCTGCTCTTCGCGGGTGGCGTCCTCGTAGTCCTCGCCCCGGCCGACGCAGAAGCCCACCTCGGGGTTGAACGCCTCGGCCCACCAGCCGTCGAGCACCGAGCAGTGCAGCCCGCCGTTGAGCACGGCCTTCATGCCGCTGGTTCCCGAGGCCTCCAGCCCGCGGATGGGCGTGTTGAGCCAGATGTCGCACCCCTGGACCATCCGCCGGGCGATGAGCATGTCGTAGTCTTCGAGGAACACGATGCGGTGCGACAGCCCGCTGGCCCGCGCGAAGGTCACGATCTCGCGGATCAGCGCCTTGCCGCCGCCGTCGGCCGGGTGGCTCTTGCCGGCGATCAACAGCTGCACCGGCCGATCGCCGGTCAGCAGCCGCTTGAGCCGCTCGGTGTCGCGGAACAGGAGCGTCGCGCGCTTGTAGGTGGCGAAGCGCCGGGCGAAGCCGATGGTCAGGGCGTTGATGTCCAGGGCCGAAGCGGCGCGCTCGATCTCGCCCGCCCCGGCGCCGCGGGCGACCAGTTGCTCGCGGATCTTGCGTCGCGTCCAGGCGACCAGGCGCTCGCGCCGGTAGCAGTGCACGCCCCAGAGCTCCTCGTCGGGGATCTCCTCGACGGCGGTCCACGACTCGGGCTTCTGCGGCTCGAGACGCCAGCGGTCGGCCAGGTAGCGGTTGTACAGCCGGGTCATCTCGCCGGAGACCCAGCTCCGCGCGTGCACGCCGTTGGTGACGTGGCCGATCGGGACGTCGGGCTCGGGCGTGCCCGGCCACATCTGCCGCCACATCGACCGGCTCACCCGCCCGTGCAGCTCGCTGACGCCGTTGCAGAAGCGGCTGGTGCGGATCGCCAGCACCGCCATGGAGAAGAACTCCTTCTGGTCGGCGGTGTTCTCACGCCCCAGGGCCAGCAGGCCCTCGGCGTCCAGGCCGATGGGCCCGAGCATGTGGGCCAGGTACGACTCGATCAGGCGCGGGGCGAAGCGGTCGATGCCCGCGGGCACCGGCGTGTGCGTGGTGAACACCTGCCCGGCGGCGACGGCCTCGCGCGCCTGGTCGAAGGTCAGGTCCGGGTGGGCCCGGCGCACGTCGGCGATGCGCTCCAGCGAGCAGAACGCCGCGTGCCCCTCGTTGATGTGCACCACCGTCGGCGACTCGCCCACGGCGTGCAGGGCCCGCACGCCGGCGATGCCCAGCACCAGTTCCTGGCGGATGCGGGCCTCGGTGTCGCCGGCGTAGAGGTTGGCGGTGATGTCGCGGTCCTCCCGCGCGTTCTCCGGCAGGTTGGTGTCCAGCAGGTACAGCGGCACGCGCCCCACGTCGCACCGCCAGATCGCCACGGCCACCTGCCGCCCCGGCAGCTCGATCGTCACCCGCTTCTGCCGGCCGGTCTTCTCGTCCATCACGCGGCTGAGCGGCTGGTTGGGCGCGTCGATGTCCGGGTAGGTTTCCTGCTGGTAGCCGTCGGGGTTCAGGTACTGGTGGAAGTAGCCCTTGCGGTAGAGCAGGCCCACGGCCACCAGCGGGATCCCCAGCTCGGCGGCGGACTTGAGGTGGTCGCCCGCCAGGCCGCCCAGGCCGCCGGAGTAGATCTGCAGGCATTCGGTCAGGCCGAACTCGGCGCAGAAATAGGCGATGCGCAGCGGCTTGCCTTCGGCGGCGGCGCGGCGCTGGGCGTCGGCGTACCACCCGCGGCTGGTGACGTGCTCCTGCAGCTGGGTGTGCAGCGTGCCCAGGGCGTGCAGGAACGAGCGGTCGTGGGCGGCGCGCTCCAGCCGCTCCTGGCTGATGCGCCCGAGCATCGCGACGGGGTTGTGGTGGCATTGCTCCCACAGCTCGCGGTCGAGCTTGGCGAACAGGTCGACCGCCTCATAGTTCCAGGTCCACCACAGGTTCTGGGCGATCGCCAGCAGCGGCCGCAGCGGCTCGGGCAGGCTGGGCGTGACGCGGAAGGACTGGATGCGGGCCTGGCTGGGGCTGAGCATGAAGGGCCTCGGGGGGTGAATCGGTCGCCGCGGCGGGTCGTGCCCGGCGGCAGAGGGCCGGGAGGGCGGGGCATGCTATCGGACCTGGGCGGCCGGCATTGTCGCCGGCGGGGGGTCAGTCGTCGTCCTGTTCATCGGCGTCCCGGCCCGCCGAATCGCTCGGCGGTCCGAAGATGGCCGAACCGACGCGGACCATGTTGGCCCCCTCGGCGATCGCGGCCTCGTAGTCGCCGGACATGCCCATCGACAGGATATTGAAGTGGGGGCCGCCGAAGCCGGCCTTGGAAACGTCCTCGAAGACGTCGCGCAGGCGGGCGAAGGCCGGGCGAGCGTCGTCCGGGCTGGCGCCGGGAGCGGCCATGGTCATCAGCCCGCGCAGGCGGACGTTGACCATGGTGTCCACGGCCTCGCAGAGGTGGAACGCCGCGGCGATGGCGCAGCCGTGCTTGCTGGCCTCGCCGGAGCAGTTGACCTGGACCAGGACGTCGACGGTCTGGTCGTTTCGTGTGGCGGCGGCCTGGATCTCTTCGGCGAGGCGGAGGTTGTCGACCGAGTGGATGAGCCGGCAGAGCTCGACGGCCTTGCGGACCTTGTTGCGCTGCAGGGTGCCGACCATGTGCCAGCGAACGGGGGCGTCGGGCAGGTGGCCCTGAGCGGGGGCGACGTGGGGGAGGGTTCGGGCGCGCTTGCGCCACTCGTCGACGATGGCGGCCCGCTGGACGAGCTGCTGGACGGTGTTCTCGCCGAAGTCGCGATGGCCCAGGGCCATGAGCTCGCGGACCTGCTCGACCCCGGCGTACTTGCTGACGGCGATGAGCACGACGCCCGCGGGGTCGCGCCCGGCGGCGCGGCTGGCGGCGGCGATGCGCTGCGTGACTTCGGCGTAGCGTTCGCGGAGCGTTTCGAGGGTGGTCACGAGGCCTCCTGCGGTGCGACCGGTGTAAAGATAGCGTCCGCCGCTGGCCCGTGCGGGTCGGGGCGATATCCTCATGGCAAGAGCACCATCGGAGCCCAGCCCCATGTCCAACGCCGCCCTGACGCCCCGCGACTCGGTGATCCGCCCCGGCGAGCCCGCGCCCGACTTCGAGCTGCCCACGCAGACGCGCGGGCAGACCTGGCGGCTGAGCACGGCGCTGGAGCGGTCGGAGGTGGTGCTGTGCTTCTTCCCCATGGCCTTCACGGGCGTCTGCGAGGCCGAGATGAAGTGCGTGAACGAGGAGATGGCCAAGTGGGGGGCCAAGGGGGCGACGGCGGTGGGCGTGTCGTGCGATTCGGGCCCGGCCCTGGCCGCGTGGGCGGCGCAACTGGGTCTGAAGCAGACGCTGCTGAGCGACATGCACCGGCAGGTGTGCAAGGCCTTCGGCCTGTACTGGCCGGACATGAACATCGCCTGGCGGGGCACGGTGGTGGTGGGGCGCGACGGGCGCGTCAAGTGGTCCCAGAAGCGCGAGATTCCCCAGGCGTTCAAGCTCGACGAGGTGCTGGCCTCCTTGTGACCGGCGGCGCACCGGCGGGGCGCGGCTGGTAGGCTGCGGCCCTTGAACGCGGGCGCGATGACATCGGTGCCGGTCGGCGCGCGGGGCGCGGGGGGGGCGGGGGGTGCGGGGGGTGCGGGGGGTGCGGGGGGTGCTGCGCCGTACATGACGCAGCTCGACGGCCTGCGCGGGGCGGCGGTGATCGTGGTGCTGGCGCACCACTACACGCCGCTGATGGCGGCGGGGTCAAGGGCCGGCTTCGCCACCATGGGCTTGTTCTTCGCGCTCAGCGGGTACCTGATCACGGGCATCCTGCTGCGGCTGCGGGCGCGGGTGGAAGCGGGCGAACTGAGCGTCGGCGGGGCGTACCGGCTGTTCTTCGTGCGGCGGGCGCTGCGCATCTTCCCGGCGTACTACGGCGTGCTGCTGCTGGGCCTGGTCGGCAACACCGGGCGCATGCAGCGCGACATCCTGTGGCACGCCGGCTACATGACCAACGTGATGATCGTCCAGAACGGCCAGACCTACGGGACCAGCCACCTGTGGTCGCTCTCGGTCGAGGAGCAGTTCTACCTGGTCTGGCCCTGGCTGATCCTGCTGTGCCCCTTGCGGGCGCTGGGGCCGGCGATGGTGGCGCTGGCGGTGGTCGCGGCGGCGTACCGGACGCAGGTGTCGCCGCTGGCGGCGTACATCATGACCCCGGCGCAACTGGATTACCTGGCCGCGGGCAGCCTGCTGGCGCTGTGGGACCACGGCGTCGGCGGGCCGGCGGCCCGCGGGCGGATGGGGCGGTGGCTGGAGTGGGGGGCGCTGGGGTCGGGCGTGGCGCTGCTGGCGCTGGGAACGGCGATGGTGTGGGGCGATGATGCGGGCGCGTTGGAAGCGGGTCGGCACGTGATGCGGGCGTCGTACGTGCCGCTGTCGCTGTGGCTGGTGGCGGGCGGGTCGCGCGGGTTCGCGGGGGTGCTGGGGTGGGTGCTGACGCGCCGGCCGCTGGTGGGCCTGGGCGTGATCTCGTACGGGGTGTACCTCATTCACCTGTTCGTGATGATCTGGGTCACCAAGGCGACCGGGTGGGTGGGGTTGGGGCGGCCCTGGCCGGTGTGGGTGGAGTTCACGGTGTTCTCGACGGTGTCGATCGCGTGGGGGGCGGCGTCGTGGCGGTGGTTCGAGTCGCCCATCCTGCGGCTGAAGGATCGCTGGGCGCCCGGCGGCGGGCGCGGGCCCGGGGCGAACGGGCAGCCCGGGACGTAGACTCGCTCCATGCAGGCCCCGAAGAACTCGCCCCTGGTGTTGATCATCCGCGACGGCTGGGGGGAGAACCCGCACCCGGAGCACGACGCCTTCAACGCGACGCGGCTGGCCCGCACGCCGGTGGACGCGATGCTGCGGCGCGACTGGCCGTGGACGCTCATCAAGACCAGCGGCGAGGACGTTGGCCTGCCCGACGGCACGATGGGCAACAGCGAGGTGGGGCACCAGAACATCGGCGCGGGGCGCATCGTCGAGCAGGAGTCGCGGACGATCACCCGCGCCTGCGCGCGGGGATTCGAGCACGTCGAGGCGGTGCGCCGGGTGATCGAGGCGGCCCGTGACGCCGGGCGGGCCGTGCACCTCATGGGCATCAACAGCGATGCGGGCGTGCACGGGCTGCTGGAGCACCTGTACGCGTACGTGCGGGCCTGCAAGGCCCTGGGGCAGTCGCGTGTGTTCGTGCACCTGTTCGCCGACGGGCGCGACACCGGGCCGTACACGGGGCTGGAGTTTGCCCGGCGCGTCGAGGGCGAATTGGCACGCATCGGCGTCGGCCGCGTCGCCAGCGTCATCGGGCGGTACTACGCCATGGACCGCGACCACCGCTGGGAGCGCGTGGCCCGGGCCTACGCCTGCCTGACCGGGCGGCGCGCCGCCGAGCACGGCGTGTGCACGAGTCCTACCGCCGAGGCGGCCTATCGGCACTGCTACGACAATCCAGCGGGCGAAACGCTCAAGGGCGATGAGTTCGTCGAGCCGACGATGATCGGCGCGACGCCGCAGGAAGCCTGCGACTCGCGCATCGCCGACGGCGACTCGGTGATCTTCTACAACTACCGGGGCGACCGCCCGCGCGAGCTTTCCGCGGCTTTCGTCTTCCCCGACGAGCAGTGGAAGTCCGTCAAGCCCTCGCCCGACACGCAGGTGCGGGGCTTCGACCGTGGCCCGCGCCTGCGCCTGCACTACCTGATCATGACCGAGTACTGGGAGGCGCTGCTGCCGCACTGCGCCGTGGCCTTCCCCAAGCCGCCGAAGATGCCCGACATCGGCGGGGCGTGGGTCTCGGGCCTGGGGCTGCGCCAGTTCCGCTGCGCCGAGACCGAGAAGTACCCTCACGTCACGTTCTTCTTCAATGACTACCGCGATGAGCCGTTCCCCGGCGAGTCGCGAGAGAACCCGCAGTCGCCCCGGGTGGCGACGTACGACCTCAAGCCGGAGATGGCCGCGGCCGAGGTGCGCGATGCGGTGCTCCGCCGGCTGGCGGCGGCGGACTGCGAGCCGTTCATCGTGGTGAACTTCGCCAACGGCGACATGGTCGGCCACACCGGAAGCCTCCCGGGGGCGATCAAGGCGTGCGAAACGGTGGACGCGTGCGTCGGGTCGATCGTGGAGGCGACACTGGCCCGCGGGGGCAGCCTGATCGTGACGGCTGACCACGGCAACTGCGAACAGATGTTCGACCCGGCGACCAACGCCCCGCACACGGCGCACACCGTGTACGACGTGCCGCTGTTCGTGGTGGGGCGTGAGTTCCGAGGGCGCCGGCTGCGCGGCGATCACAACGCCGCCGGCTGGTTCGACCCGGCGCGCCGCGCCCGGCGCGGGCGGCTGGCGGACATCCTGCCCACGGCGCTGGACATGATGGGCCTGCCCAAGCCCCCGGCCATGGCGGGCACGAGCCTGCTGCTGTAGCCGGCGGCGCGTAGATTTGGCCGTGCCGCCGAGTGTGGAACAGGTCGAGCGGATGCTGCTGGAGGTCTGGGGCCCCTGGCGGCTGGACCTGCGCCGGAAGATGGCGGCGCTGCGACGCGGACGCCCCGAACCGGCGGCGGTCGAGCGGTTCGTCGCGGAGGTGGAGCGGGCCGCGGCCGAGACGGCCCGGCGCTGGGAGCGGCGGCCCCGCCCGGCGTTCGCCAACGCCCTGCCGGTGACCGAGCGGCGCGAGGAGATCGCCAGGGCGATCACTGACCATCGGGTGGTGGTGCTTTGCGGCGAGACGGGCTCGGGCAAGACGACGCAGTTGCCGCAGATCTGCCTGGAGGCCGGGCGCGGGCGCACGGGGTTGATCGGGCACACGCAGCCGCGGCGGATCGCGGCGCGGACGGTGGCGACGCGCATCGCCGAGGAGCTGGGCGAGGCGGTGGGCCGGCGCGTGGGGTACAAAGTTCGCTTCGGCGACGAGACCAGCGGCGACACGGTCGTCAAGCTGATGACCGACGGCATCCTGCTCGCCGAGACGCAGGGCGACCGGGACCTGGAGTCGTACGACACGCTGATCGTGGACGAGGCGCACGAGCGCAGCCTGAACGTGGACTTCCTGCTGGGGTACCTCAGGCAGTTGCTGCCGCGCCGGCCGGACCTGAAGGTGATCATCACCTCGGCGACGATCGACCCCGAGCGGTTCAGCCGGCACTTCGGCGGGGCGCCGATCCTCACGGTTTCCGGGCGGACGTACCCGGTGGAGGTGCGCTACCGACCGGTGCACGGCGATGGGGAAGAAGGCGACGAGCGCGACGTTGACGCCGCGATCCTCGACGCGGTGGACGAGCTGACGACCGGCGACGGCGGTCGGGGCGATGTGCTGGTGTTCCTGCCGGGCGAGCGGGAGATCCGCGAGGCGGCCGAGGCCCTGCGCAAGCACCACCCGCCGGGCACGGAGATCTTGCCGCTGTTCTCGCGCTTGAGCCCCGCGGACCAGATGCGGGTCTTCGCGCCGCACCGGGGGCGGCGGATCGTGCTGGCGACCAACGTGGCCGAGACGTCGCTGACGGTGCCGGGCATCCGGTACGTGGTGGACACGGGCGTGGCGCGGATCAGCCGGTACGCGCCGCGCAGCAAGATGCAGCGGCTTCCGATCGAGAAGGTCTCGCAGGCCTCGGCCAACCAGCGGACCGGCCGGTGCGGGCGTGTGCAGGCCGGCGTGTGCGTCCGACTGTACTCCGAAGAGGACTTCGCCTCCCGCCCCCCGTTCACCGAGCCGGAGATCCTGCGGACCAATCTGGCGAGCGTGATCCTGCAGATGAAAGCGCTGCGCCTCGGGCCCGTGGAGGAGTTCCCGTTCGTCGAGCCGCCCGACGGGCGGATGATCAAGGACGGGTACGAAACGCTCCAGGAACTCGGCGCCGTGGACGAGGCCGGGAACCTCACGCGCCTGGGGGGCGAGCTCGCCCGATTGCCGATCGACCCGCGCGTGGGCCGCATGCTCCTGGCCGGGCGCGACGAGCACTGCGTCAACGAGGTGCTTGTGATCGCCTCGGCCCTGTCCGTGCAGGACCCGCGCGACCGGCCGGCGGCGGCGGCCGAGAAGGCCGACGAGGCGCACCGGCGCTTCGCCGACCCGGAGTCGGACTTCCTGACGTACCTGCACCTGTGGCGGCAGTTCCGCGAGCAGTTGGAGCACCAGAGCGGCAGCAAGCTGCGGGCCTGGTGCCGCGAGCAATTCGTGTCGTACGTCCGACTGCGCGAGTGGTCCGACGTGCACGGGCAGCTTCGGTCGCTGGCGGGCGAGATCGGGCTGCCGCTGCGCGACGCCGCGGCCGACCCGCAGGCGGTGCACCGCGCGGTGCTGGCCGGTCTGCTATCCAACGTCGGCACGCGCACCGACTCGCACGAGTACCAGGGCGGGCGGGGCCGGAAGTTCTACATCTTTCCGGGCTCGGCGCTGTTCAAGAAGAGCGCCAAGTGGGTCGCGGCGGCGGAGATCGTCGAGACCACGCGCGTCTACGCGCGGACGGTCTGCAAGGTCGAGCCGGAGTGGGCCGAGCGTCTGGGGGCCCACGTGGTCAAGCGGTCGTACACCGACCCGCACTGGACGGAAGAGGCCGGTCAGGTCGGCGCGTTCGAGAAGGTGACGCTGTTCGGCCTGACGCTGGTGCCTCGCCGGCGGGTGCACTTCGGCCCGATCGACCCCGGTGCGAGCCGGAAGATCCTGGTGGAGCGCGCGCTGGTCGAGGGCAAGTGCGGCGGTCGCCTTCGGGACCTGCCGTTCATGAAGCACAACCGCGAGCTGATCGAGCGCGTACGCCAGGCCGAGGCCCGGGCGCGCCGGGCGGACCTGCTGGTCGACGACGCCACGATGGCGGCGTGGTACCTGGCGAGGATCCCCGAGTCGGTCTATTCGATCGGCGGGTTCGAGCAATGGCGCAAGGAGGCCGAGCGCGCGAACCCGCGCGTGCTGTTCATGTCGATGGCCGATGTCTCGAAGCGCGACCCGGCGGAGGTCTCGGCCGAGGCGTACCCGGACCTGATGGACGTCGCGGGCGAGGCGCTGGTGCTTCAGTACCGATTGAACCCGGGCGAGGACGACGACGGCGTGACCCTGGAACTGCCGATCGGCCTGCTGCCCCGGCTGGAGCCGGCGAGGTGCGAGTGGCTCGTGCCCGGCATGGTGCGCGACAAGGCGCTGGCGCTGCTGCGGTCGCTGCCCAAGAGCCTGCGGGCGCCGTTGGATCCCGTGCAGGCCCTGGCCGACCGGGCGGCGCAACTGCCGTTCGGGCGCGGGTCGCTGCTGGACGAGCTCTCGGCCCTGGTGCAGCGCGAGCGCGGTATCACCATTCCGCGATCGGCCTGGCCGGTCAAGGCTCTGCCCGAGTTCATGAACCTGCGCATCGAGGTCGTGGATGAGCAGGGACAGCGCCTCGCAACGGGGCGCGACGCCGCGGAGCTGCAGCAGCGACTGGCGTCGCGCGCCCGCAAGCATCTGGCGGCGATCGCGCGCAGGAGTTTCGGCCGCGAGGGCATGACCTCGTGGGATTTCGACGCGCTGCCCCCGCGCCCGGAGGGTGGGGGGCACCCGTGCCTTGTGGACCACGGGGCATCGGTCGCGCTGACGCTGCTGGACAGCGCCGAGGCAGCCGCGGCGGCGACGCACCTGGGCGTGCGCCGGTTCTTCGTGCTGGCCGCCAGGCAGGAACTGGACTACCACATCGGCCGGCAGCCGAACCTGTCGCGCATCCGCATGCTGCACGCGCCGTTGGGGCCCGGCGAGGATCTGCTGGATGGGCTTTGCTGCGTGGTGGCCGAGCGCGTGTTCATGTCGGGCCAGCCGGAGGTGACGAACCGTGAGGCGTTCGAGCAGCGGCTGGCGGAGAAATGGGGCCGAATAGGCCTGACGAGCCGCGAAGTCGCGGCGCTGGTCGAGAGCATTCTGAACCTGCGGCAGACGGTGGCGCTGCGGTTGGCCAGGCCGTTCCCCGAGTACTGCGCCGACGCGAAGCAGGACATCTCAGAGCAGGTCTCGATGCTCGTGCCGCCCGGATTCCTGCGCACAGCGCCCGAGGCGCGCTTGCGCGAATTCCCGCGGTACCTCGAAGCGCTGGTGCTCCGGCTGCGCAAGCTGGACAACGGCAACTGGGGGCGCGACCAGCAAGCGATCAACGCCCTGCGTCCCTTGTGGCGGCGGTGCGTGACGGTGTTGCGTGAAGCAGAGGCGGCGGGGGTGGCGCCGCCGCCGGGCGTGCTGGACCATCGCTGGCTGCTGGAGGAGCTCCGCGTGTCGCTGTTCGCCGAGCGGCTGGGCACGGCCGTTCCGGTGTCAGTCAAGCGGCTCAACGACCACTGGGCGGCCATGGAAATGTGAGCAGAAACTGCGCCGCGCCAGGAGGTTATCCGACCTTGCTCCGGGGTTGCCCCAATTCGACGGCCTCGGCGCAGGATCGCGTCAACGGTCCGCCCGACGCGTCCGATGTTGGTGCTCTGGGAGCACCGCATGCCGCCGGGACCGTCACCATCGCAACAGCCGATCCTCAGCACGCACTCGAGCGACCCCGAGATGGGCGATCTCATCCGGGTGTTCGTCGCCGAGATGCCGGCCAAGGTGGAGCGTCTTCGCGACTGCTGGTCGGAGCAGCGGTTCGACGAGCTTCGGCGTATCGCGCACCAGCTCAAGGGCGCCAGCGGCGGGTACGGTTTCGAGCAGGTGGGCGACTCGGCCGCGCGGGTTGAGCACGCCATCGAAGCGCTCTCGTCGGGTCGTGCCGAGACGACGTTGCAGCAGTTGCGAGCCCAGGTGGACGCCCTGATTGCGTTGTGCGGGCGGGTGCGGGCTGAGTGATTTCGCGCTGGATGCGCACCTCAACGGCGGGGAACAGGGAATCTACCTCGTGTCGGACTTGAACACTCAACCCGTCGTGCTGGTGATCGACGACTCGGTCGACGTTCACCGCCTCATCGCCGCGCGGCTCAAGAGCGAGGGCGTGCAGATCGTTTCGGCGAGCGATGGCCCTCAGGGCCTGGCGCTGGCGCGGGCGCAACGGCCCGCGGTCGTCCTGCTTGACCTGGACATGCCGGGCATGGACGGCTACGCGGTGCTGCGCGGCCTGAAGAACGACCAGTGCACGGTCAACGTGCCGGTGATCGTGCTCTCGGGCATGTCCGACAGTTCGGACAAGGTGCAGGCCTTCGAGCTCGGCGCGACGGACTACGTGACCAAGCCATTCGATTTCGCCGAGCTCCGGGCCCGCGTCAAGGCGGCCCTGCGGCTGGACCACCTGCTTCGGCTCCTGGCCGACCGAGCCGAGATCGACGGCCTGACGGGGCTGAACAACCGCGCGTCGTTCAACAAGCGCTGGGCGGCGGAGGTGAACGAGCACCGGCGCTACGGCCACCCCGTGTCGCTGGCGATGCTCGATATCGACCACTTCAAGAAGGTCAACGACACCTTCGGCCACCCGGCCGGGGACGCCGTGCTGCAGGAATTCGCCGGGATCATCCAGGCCAACGTTCGCAGCACCGACGTGCCCTGCCGCTTCGGCGGCGAGGAATTCGCGATCATCATGCCGCACACCGCCGCCGGAGACGCCGCGACCGTCTGCGAGCGCATCCGCGCGTCGCTGCAGTCGCACGTCTTCCGCCGGCACCCGGAGCACAGGCTGACCGTTTCGATCGGGGTCACCGGCTCCCAGGGCGCGGTTGTAGACCTGCCGCCCGAGGGCTGGATCGAGCAGGCCGACCAGGCCCTGTACCGCGCCAAGAACTCCGGACGCAACCGCGTCGTCGCCGCGCCGTTCCCCAACGCGCCCGGCGGCACAGCGCCCGGCCCTGCGGTCGCGGCGGCGTGAACCCGGCTCAGAACGGGAAGATCACACCCGCGTAGATCATCAGGCCGTTCCGGGCGGGGTTGTTGTCATCGCCGTTGATTCGCGCGTTGGAAATGTGGTGCCACCGCAGGCCCACCTGGAGGCGTGCGGCCGTGCCGTCGATGGCCTTGGTGAAGCCGGCGCCCAGCCGGGGCAGGAAATTGAAACTCGTTCCGCCGGGCGGCGTTTCATCGAACGCTCCGAGCACGCCGATGCCCGCGTCGAGGTACACGGTCCAGTCGAAGTCGTCGGCGTGCAGCAGGTGCCAGCGGGCGACGATACTCGCGGACAGGCCGCCAGTGTCGTCTCCGGGCTGAGCGAAATACCACGCGCCCAGTTCGACCTGGAACTCCAACTCCCTGGCAAGGAAGGTGCTGAATCCGACGAAGAGGTTGCCGTCCGTGGAGTCCTCGAAGTCGAACGCCGCGCCTCCGCCGAGCGTGAGGTACCACGGGCCCGGCTGGAGGAGTCGCTGGCGTTCACGGAGCGGGCGGTGGAGCGGTTCGGTGGGCAGTTGGAGGACGTCAGCCGCGGGCTGGAGCGGCTGCTGAAGCGGATGGAGTCCCTGGAGCGTCGGGTCGACGGCTTGGCAGCGGCGTCGCGTGAAGTGGGGCCGGGCGGGGGAGACGCCGAGCGCACCACAGAGCCTGAGTGAACCTGCACCGCGAAACGGAACCGATCACCAGAAAACACAACCGCCGCCCATCGGGCGGCGGAGTGAAGTGACCCCTAGGGGATTTGAACCCCTGTTACCAGGATGAGAACCTGGCGTCCTGGACCGGGCTAGACGAAGGGGCCGGTGAGCCGGAGTTTATGCCCCGGGCGGGCGGGGAGGCAACCGTTCGACGGCGGGGTGACCGTCAGAGGATCTCGACGACTTTGAATTTCTTCAGTCCGCGGGGCGTGCGGACGCTGATGACTTCGCCCACGCGGGACTTCATGAGGGCCTCGCCCATTGGGCTGGTGGCGGTGACCTCGAAGACCTCCTCGGAAATGGTCCCGGAAGCCTCCCCGACCAGGCGGAAGGTTTCGACCTCCTCCGAACCGTCTTCGCACAGGCGCACCGTCGCTCCGATGAACACGATGCCGACCGAGCGGTGGGCCTCATCCACCACGCTCGAGGTGGCCAGACGCTCCTCCAGCCGACGGATCTCCGCTTCCTCCATGCCCTGCTGCTCGCGGGCGGCGTGGTAGTCGCCGTTTTCCTTCAGGTCGCCCAGCGCCCGGGCTTCGGCGATGCGCTGCGAGATCACCTTGCGGTTGGAAACCAGGGCATCCAGACGGCTCTGGAGTCGGTCGCGTTCGGCTTTGGTCAGCATTTCCATGGCACCACCGTCCTGTCTGCGAAGGCTGCCGCGACCGACGTCTCCGGCGTCGCGGCGGGAACATCCAAGGGGCTTGCCGCCCCCCAACTCCCCCTGCGGAATCCCCCGAGACAAGCAAACGGCCGGAGCGAAACGCCGGGCGTCTCGCGTGAGCGTTGCTCCCTCGTGCGTGGGGTAAGCAAGGGTAGGTTGGGCGAACCCGAATCGCAAGCCCCGAGGACGGGTGGGTGGCGGCCGAAACACAGATTGCACGCCCGGACGGGTGTTGGCCGATGGCTCCACGTCCGAGGAGGCATATGGCTCGCAAGAACGATGGAGCAACGCGTTGGCAGGCGGCGGGCGCGATCGTGACCGTGGCTCTGGTCTGTGCGCTGGCGATTGGCTTGCTGGCCGGCCAGCGGGCCCTGGCCGAGCGTGCGGGCAAGGTCCGTGAGTCGCAGACCGAGGCGTTCCGCGTCGAGTTCGATTGGCCGCCGCTGGCCGGGGCGCAGCCCGGGCCTGACGGCCAGCCGGCGACCTGGCTCAGCGTCACGCAGCGGGAAGACCTCACCGCTCTGGCCATGCGATCGCTCTCGGCCAACCCCATGGACCACGCCGCGCTGCAACGCACCGGCGAAGCGCTCTTGGCCACCGGCTGGTTCAGTACCATCGACTCGGTGCAGCGGGCCCCGCACGGCGTGGTTCGCATTCGCGGGCAGTGGCGTATCCCCGCTGCGGTGGTGCGATCGGGGGACCGCGACCACCTGGTCTCCACCAAGGGCGAACTGCTGCCGGTGACGTACCGGCCCGATGCGTCGCGGCTGAAGGTCATCTACAACCCCTGCAACCCGCCCCCCTCCAAGCCGGGTGATCCGTGGCTCGGCGGCGATGTGCAGGCGGCGCTGGCGCTGCTGGCCTACGTGCAGCCCACGCAGGCGTTCGGGCAGGTGATGGGCGTCGACGTACGGAATTACGTGCGGACCAAGCGGCTGGAAATCGTTACCGACCGCAACAACCGCGTGCTCTGGGGCGCCCCGCCGGGCGAGTTCAACCCCGGCGAGCCCGGTGCGGACGTGAAGCTCAAGTGGATGCTCTACCTGCGGGCCAGCACCGACTACGGTCAGCGCATCGACGCCGCCCGCCCGGTGATCGATCTGACCAACCCGCGGGGCATCATGATCGACCAGGCCACGCTCCCCGAAGGGCAGGAGCCGCCCGCTCCGCCGCCGCCAGCGCCCGACGCGGGCAAGACCAAGACCAGGAAGCGATAGGGCCGCGCCGATTATCGCCGGTCGGCCAGCGCCATGCGCACCAGCCTGTCGCACAGGTCGGGCGTTCCGATGCCCGCGGCGCGTGCCGCCTTGGGCACCAGCGAATGATCCGTGAACCCGGGCGTGGTGTTGATCTCCAGCAGCCAGGGTGTGCCGTCGCGGGCGAGCATGAAGTCCGTTCGTGAGATGTGCCGGCAGCCCAGCGCTTCGGCCAGGCGGAGGGCGTCACGCTGGACGCGGCGGAGCACCTTCGCATCCAGCGGGGGGTTCACGATGTACCGCGTGTCGTTGCGGATGTACTTGGCTTTGTAGTCGTACAGCCCCTGGCGCGGCACGATGCGGATCACCGGCAGCGCCGAGCGGCCGATCACGCCCACGGTCAATTCCGCCCCGGCGATCCGCGGCTCGATCATGTAGGCGCGGGACACGCCCCGCCGGCGCTCGGCCTCGATGGCCCGGCAGCAGGCGGCGAACTGACGGTCCGTTTCACAGATCCGCAGGCCGATCGTGGATCCCTCGTGCACGGGCTTGACAACCACCGGCAGGGGAAGGGGGCAGCGGTGGTCGGTCGTGTTCAGGATGCACGCCGGCGGCGTTGGGATGCCGATGGCCAGCGACACGCCCTTGGTGGCCATCTTGTCCATCGCCAGGCGCGCCGCGGCGGAGCCGGAGCCGACGAAAGGCCGTCCGTCGGCTTCCAGGATGTCCTGCAGCGGACCGCCCTCGCCCCAGGGGCCGTGGAGGTAGGGGAAGATCACGTCGGCGGGCATCGCCCGCAGCGCCGCGGAAGAGATGCGGGCGATGATCTTCAGCCGCACGTCGTACCGGCCGGTGCGACGCAGGGCTTCCGCGATGCCCGTGGCGGACTTGATCGAGACCTCGCGTTCGGCATCGGGCCCGCCGCCGAGCACCAGCACGCGCACCGGGCCTTTCACAGCGAGGCCCCCCAGATGACGACCTCGTTCTCGAGCGTGACGTTGAACGCGGCGCGGACTTTCTCGCGCACCTGGCGCATGAGGGCCAGAATGTCCGCCGCGGTGCAGCCCTTGTCGGCGATGACGAAGTTGGCGTGCTGCGGGCTGACCGCCGCGCCGCCGATGCGCATCGACTTGCAGCCGGCCTTGTCGATGAGCATGCCGGCGGAGATCTTCGACCCGGCGACGGCGATGCCCGGCAGGTCCTCCCGGAGCGTTGGGTTCTTGAAGAAGCAGCCGGCCGAATGGTCGGCCAGCGGCTGGGTCTTTTTCTTGTACGCCATCACTTCCTTCAGCCGCTCGCGCAGCGCGTCGGGGTCGGCCTTCCTGAGCTTGAACTCCACGTGCGTGACGATGAGGCCCTTGTGCTCGGCGAAGCGTGCGTGCCGGTACGTGAAGTCGATCTGGTTGCGCCGCAGCGAAACGGGCTGGCCATCGCGGGTGAGGCCCTCGACCGCGTGCACCGTGTCGCCGGTCTGGCCGAAGTTGCCGCCGGCGTTCATCACCACCGCACCGCCGACCGACGCGGGGATGCCCCCCAGCGACTCCAGCCCGCCCAGGCCCAGCCGCCCGGCTTCCAGGATGAGTTTGGGCAGGTTCACGCCCGCTCCCGCGCGGATGATCCCGCCGGTCGGGGTGGACGTGACGGTCCACTGGGCAAAGTCCCCCGAGTTCAGCGACACGACCAGTTCCTGCACGCCACCATCGGCCACCAGCAGGTTGGCGCCGTCGCCCAGGATGCGCAGATTCGGGTCAATCGCCAGGCACGCGCGCAGCGCTTCGGCGTTCGCGGGCCGGGCGAATCGGGCGGCGGTACCGCCGCAGCCGAACCAGGTCTGCACGGGGTGATTGGACAGGATCTCAATGGGAACGGACATGGTGGGCATGGTCGTGGCTCGGGGTGCGGCCGATCCCCCGGCGGCGGGACGGGCCGATGGTCAGACGTGCGGCCGGCTCAGGCATGCGAGGTCTTGAGCAGGGCGTGGGCGACCTGGTTCACCGGCCCGGCGCCCATGACCACCAGCAGGTCGCCCGGTCGCAGCGCCGACTGCAGGTGCTCGACGATGGCCTCGAAGGGATACAGGTGCATGGCGTGCACGCCTTTCTGGCGCAGGCGGTCCACGAGGTCGCCGGCGGTGACCTTGGTCTTCTCTTCCTCGCTGTCGCGGACGAAGTAGATGTGGGGCACGATGACCAGGTCCGCCGCGCTGAAGGCCGAGGCGAACTCCTCCATGAGGTGGCGCGTTCGCGAGTGCTGATGTGGCTGGAAGACGCAGACCAGCCGGCCGGAGCGTTTCTCGGGCGCTTCGGCCTGACGGAGCGCCTTGAGGGTGACTTCGACCTCCGTCGGGTGGTGGCCGTAGTCGTCGTACACGCGGACGCCCTGACCGGCCGGCCACGAGGCGGCCCGCCACTGGCCCAGCAGTTGAGCCCGCCTGTCCAGCCCCGCAAAGGCCGACAAAGCTCGCGTGATGACGGCCGGCGGGGCGCCCAGCACGGTGGCCAACGCGGCGGCCGTGGCGGCGTTCATGGCGTTGTGCTCGCCGGGCATGGCGGTCTGCCATTGGCAGACCACGCGCTTGTCCGGGCCGATGAGCGTCGTGACCCGCGTCGCCGGCTCGTGCTTGACCGACCAGTCCGCGGCGGGGTTGAAACCGATGGTCTGCACGCGGGCGGCGACGCCGGCGGCGACCTCGCGCCGATGGGCGTTGTCGTGGGCGATCAGCAGCAGCCCGCCCTCGTCGGCGGGGGCGATACGCCGCGCGAACTGCGCGAACGCCTCGACTACGGCGTCGAGCGTGCCGTAGATGTCCAGGTGGTCGGCCTCGACTGCGGTGATGACCCCGATGGTGGGGTGGTAGTTGTGGAACGAACGATTGAACTCGCAGCTTTCGGCCAGCAGCAGCCCCGGCTTGCCGGCCCAGGGGCCGGCGGCGATGGTCGCCGAGCCCAGGCGGAACCCGGCCGCGGGGCCGGGCGTCGCCCCGCTCAACTGGCGGCAGGTTGCCCCGAGGATCGCGGTGGGGTCCAAGCCCGCCTCGGCCAGAATGCACGACAGCATGGCCGTGGTTGTGCTCTTGCCGTGGGTGCCGGCGATGCAGACGGCCGTGCGGCCGAGCATGCAGCGGCCCAGAGCCTGGGCGTAGGAGAAGTGCGGGATGCCGCGGCGGACGGCCTCGGCCAGTTGCGGATGGTCGGGCTTGATGGCGGCCGATGCGACGACCAGATCGGTGTCCGGCGGCAGGGGGCCGGACTGATCGAGCGAGACGGCGATGCCGGCCGCGGCCAGGGCGTCGGTTGTCTCCTGGCGGGTCGAGTCGGACCCCCGCACGACGGCCCCGCGTGCCGCCAGCATGCGGGCCATGCCGGCCATGCCGGAGCCGCCGATGCCGATCAGGAACGCGCGTTTGCCCTTGACGTCCCACGGGGTCGTCGGTCGGTGCATCGCGGCGGCTTGTCTGGCCAGGGCCATGGCGGCGTCAGCGGGGCTGCAGGCGGAAGGGACCGGAACGACCAACGGTCCGGCGGAGGGCCCGGGCCGAGCGGCAGCAGAGTTCGAAGGCATGGACAGGGTATCGGCCCGGCGCGCGGCGCGGGGTCGATCTTTTCGCCGTGGCGCGGGCGCGGCGATTCACCCACATCGGTTGGCGCGGCCCGCCGGACCGGCCGTCAGTCAGGCCGCCGGGGGCGCTCCGGCGGCCGGCGTGGCCCCGGCCATGGAGGCCGCCTTGGCGGCCGCCGCGGCGGCATTGGCCTGCGCCCACGACATTTCGCCGGGGCGGGGTTGCTCGACGCCCGAGCCGGGTTTCTGCTGCTCCTTGCGGACCTGGTTGAGCCCGTCCTGGAGGATGGCCATGACGACGATCCAGCCCACGACGCCGGCGAAGATGTGCTGGGCGTACCCGATCTTCCACTTGTCGCCGAGGGGCGAGTTCCAGAGCATGTGCATACCGACCGAGAAGAAGTAGAGCCGCAGCAAGCGCATGTCGCCGAGCATGCTGAAGGTGAACTTGCGGTCGCCGCAGACCTTCCACAGTCCGGCGCCGACCAGGGCGGTCCAGAGCGTGTGCATGCCGAAGATTGACAGGGTGCCGCGGATTCGGATGCTTCCGAGCATGCCCTCGACGCCGCCGCCGTCGGCCAGCAATCCCCGCAGGGCGTAGCCGGCGGACTCGAACACCTGGAACCCGCAGCCGACGCAGGCGCCGAAGAGCATCCCGTTGAGGGTGTAGCGGTACTTGCCCTTGGCCCAAAGCATGATGATCACGACGGTGAGTCCCTTGGCGGTTTCCTCGATCGGTCCCGCGGCCATCGCGGCGCCGTCGAAGGCCTTGCCGAGCCAGTCGCCGATGAACGGGAAGGTCTGGAAGAAGAAGAGCGTGATGATGAGCGAGATGATGCCGCCGGTGGCGAACCAGCGCACCACCTGGAACAGAGAAATGTTGCGGAGGATGTTGAACTCGAAGAAGAGGATGAGCACCGAGAAGGGCACGGCCAGCGCCCCGACGATCATCAGCCCCGGCCAGAGGTTGTGGTTGGTGGGCCACTGCTTGACGGCGAAGTAGAAGCCGATGGCGACGATGAGCGACGCCGCGAAGATGCGGGCGAAGACCCACGGGCGGGGCCAGGAGGGGTCCACGTCCTTGAGGGCGGGGGTGGTGGTGGAGGTGCCGCCGATGAAGTACTGCTCGACTTCCTCGGGCGATCGCTTTCGGAAGACGTCGGCGAACATCCGCTGGAAACTGAAGCCCTTGACCTGCTCCATGCCGGCGGCGCGGGTGATGTGGCCGCTGATGGTTCCGAAGAACGATTCGCCCGGCGCTGCGCCGACGGTGCCGGCGGGTGTGCCCGGCAGAGCGCCGGCGAGTTGCCAGACCGACCGGCCCATGCGCACCTGCTGACCGGGGCCGAGGGTTCCGCCCATGGAGACCTGCCCGTCCACGAACACCTTGCCCTTGGCGGGGGCGAAGGCCAGCCGCCCGTCGGCGATCGACAGCGTGACGTGCACGTCGGCGACGTCGGCGTCGTCCGACAGCAGGTTGCAGTCGGCGCTGCGGCCGATGGTGGTCTGGCCGCCGATCACCTTGACCCGCTTGCCCATGTCCGGGCCGCTGATGCACTCCAGAAAGAACTGAGGGGCAGCCGGCGCCGCCGCTGCGGGTGCGGAACCGGGAGTCTGCGATGTGCCGTCGGAGCCGCTGGTCGTCACGAGGAACCCCTTGCCACCCCGGTGCGGGCTGAACCCACGGAGAATCACCGATGCACCGCGAGTTGTCAAGCGGCCTTCAATGGTGCATGCCCGAGGCATGGGACATCGCGGTGGTGGGGGCCGGGGCGGCGGGTCTGATGGCCGCGATCGCCGCAGAGCGAGCCGCCGCGGAAACGGAAAGGCCACTGCGGGTGCTGGTGCTGGACGGGGCCCGGAAGCTGGGGGCCAAGATCCTGGTTGCCGGCGGCGGGCGCTGCAACGTCACGCACTACGCCGTGGATGAGTCCGCCTACGCCGGGTCGAGCAGGCACGCGATCAAGCAGGTGCTCCGGGCGTTCGGCGTCGAGCGGACGGTCGCCTTCTTCGCCGAGCTGGGCGTCGAGCTCAAACGCGAGGAGACCGGCAAGCTCTTTCCCGTCACCGACGACGCCCACACCGTGCTCGATGCGCTTCTGGGCGAAGCGGCGCGCCTGGGTGTCGAGCTCCGTCACCCCTGGCGGGTCGGGGCGGTCGAGGCAACGGTGGACGGGTTCGTCCTGCGTCACGCCGCGGCGGACGAAGCGCCCAAAGCCGAACCGATCACCGCCCGGCGGGTCATCCTGTGCACCGGCGGGAAGAGCCTGCCCAAGAGCGGCTCCGACGGAGCGGGCTATGAACTGGCGCGTTCGCTGGGGCACACCATCACGCCGCTGGTTACGCC
>JAHCJH010000005.1 GCA_026126345.1 Phycisphaeraceae bacterium
TGGCCGTGTTCTTCACCGCCGTCGGCCTGAAGCTCGACCTGCGGGCCATGGTCGATCACTGGCAGACGATTTCCATCGGCCTCGTGGCGGTGCTTTCGCTCAAGGCCGTCGCCATCTCGGCAACGGCGTGGATGATGGGGGCGACCGCCCCGGTCGCGGCGGTGTGCGGATTGGCGCTGTGCCAGGCCGGCGAGTTCACGATCGTGCTGCTGGCGGCGGCGGCGGGCCAGAACCTGATCCTGCCCGACGCGGTGTCGGCGCTGACGTGCGTGGTCGTGCTGTCGCTGACGCTGACGCCGACGCTGTACAGCCTGGGCCACAGTCTGGCCCCGATGCTCAAGCGGCTGCCGATGTCGGGGTGGACCCGTTCCAGCGCGCTGCGCGACATGCCGCCGATGCCCGGCGAAATGGCCCGCCAGGCGGGGCTCGAACCGGCGCCGGATCTCAACGGCCAGGCCGCCGGCGAGCCGCTGCCGCCGGCGATCGCCCGGTACGTCATCATCGCCGGGTTCGGCGTCGTCGGCCGCGCGCTGGCGGACCGGCTGGAGGTCGCCGGGGTGCCGTTCTGCGTGGTGGACCTGAACCAGAACACCATCGCCACCCAGCGCAAGCTCGGCCGCCGGGCGGTGTACGGAGACGTGACCAACACCGAGGTGCTGCACTCGGCCGGCATCGATCAGGCCGACGCCGTGCTGGTGACCATCCCCGATGACGAGGCCACCCTTCGGGCGTGCGCTGTCATCCGCCAGGCCCGCCCCAGCGCCTTCATCGCAGCTCGCACGAGCTTCTTGAGCAAGGCGATGGCCGCGGCTCAACAGGGGGCGGACCACGTCACGATCGAAGAGGTGGCGACGGCCGAGGCGATGGCCCGGCAGGTGATGGACCGATTGGCGGCACGGGCGGTCACGGTCCCGCAAGGCCGGCCCTGAACCGGGTCGGTTCGGTCAGGCGTTCGGGGTTTCGCCGAGCGACTTGAGCTCGTCGCGGAGGATCGCCGCCAGCTCGTACTTTTCGGCCTTCACGGCGGCGTCGAGCCGCTTGCGCAGCTCTGCTGTCTGGCTGACCGGCAGCTTGGGGATGATCGCCTCGCGCATGCCGCGGAGCGCCTGCACCTCGCTGGAAGCGTCGAACGCGGACTCCTGGCCCGTCGCGGCGAAGTGCTCGCGCAGGGCCTCGATGCCGTCCTCGATGGCCTGGACGGCGGCCTTGGGCTCGCTGTCCTTGATGGCCTGGCTGGCCAGGGCCCGTGCCCGCATCATGGTGATGTACGCCCGGAAGGGCTCCAGCGCCTGGCGGTCGGCCTCGGTTTCGGCGAAACGGGCGCACAGGTCCAGCACGCGGAGGTTGCGGCCGGTGTCGCGCACCACGCCCTCGAAGTCCTCCAGCACCAGCAGGGCCATGTAGCGGTGATAGAACTGGGCGGCCTCTTCGCGGAGTTCGCGGCAATGCTCCTCGGTGAGCACGAAGCCCGAACCCGAGCCGTGCTCGGCGGTGTGATCGTCGAGCCGCTGCTCGTGGTGCTCCAGCACGCTGTCGCAGCCATAGGGGCGCTGGCCGTCGGGCCGGCCCTCGGTGTGCATCTGCAGGATGCCCAGGTCCAGCCGCATCTGGATCCGCGGCTCCCCGTCTTCCGCGACGATCAGGCGCACGTTCAGCTTGCCGGACTCGTAGGGCCAGTCGCGCAGCAGTCCGCTGATATCGGGGGACGGGTTGGGGGTGTCCGGGGTGTCCATGGGTCTTGGTTCATTCTACGTATCGGATGCCGGGGTGGATCTTTGTTCGGGGTCCGCTCCGAGGTCGCGCCGCCGATCCGCCCGATAAGGGGGTGCTGCGCCGGGTAGCGGCGACTTGGGCGACTGTGCGGCGGATGGGCTGCCCGGCCGTGGGAGTCGGGGCACATCGCGGTGAAGGGGGAGAAACCGGCGGTCGATGGGAACCCGCAGGTCGGCGGAGTCGAATCGTGGCGTGCAGCCCACGCCCCGGATCCGGGGCGATGCACGCCGGCGATTCTCGCCGCGGAAGGGGTTGATCGAGTGCCATCGGGACGGACCCTTCGTACAACCGCCGCGGGAGAGGTGCAGTCCGGCCTGCAGCTGTACCTGCGCCAGATCAACGAGACGCGGCTGCTGACCGCCGACGACGAGAAGCAGCTGGGCTGGGCGATCATCAACGACAACTGCCCGGCGGCGCGGGAGCGGATGATCCGCGCCAACCTGCGGCTGGTGGTGTCGATCGCGAAGAACTACGCGAACCGGGGGCTGTCGCTGCAGGACCTGATCGAGGAGGGGAACGTGGGCCTGCTGCGGGCGGTCGAGGGCTTTGACCCGGCGCAGGGCACGCGGTTCAGCACGTACGCGTCGTGGTGGATCAAGCAGGCGATCAAGCGGGCGCTGATCAACGCGGTGCAGCCGATCCACGTGCCGGCGTACATGGTGGAGCTGATCGCCAAGTGGAAGCAGGCGTCGCGGAAGCTGGAGAACGCCCTGGGCCGCCCGGCGACGCTGCAGGAGCTGGCCGACGAGATGCAACTGCCGCTGAAGAAGCTGCGGATCATCCGGCGGGCGATCAGGGCCACGCGGGCGCCGAGCCAGGCGCCGACGGACGAGAACGGCGAATCGATGTCGTTCAGCGAGATGGTGCCCGACGAGCGCACCAGCCCGCCGACCGAGAGCATGCTGCGCGACGACGAGCTGCGGACGATCCGGAGGCTGCTGGACGCGATCGACGAGCGCGAGGCGCGCATCCTGCGGTTGCGGTTCGGCTTCGACGGGCAGGAGCCGCGCACGCTCAAGCAGATCGCGACGGAGATCGGCATCTCCCGCGAGCGCGTGCGGCAGATCGCCGACGAGGCGCTGCGCAAGCTGAACGGCCAGTTGAACGACGACAAGCCCAGCCGGTTCTTCCGGAACGAGGGCACGCTGGAGGACGACCAGCCCTACGTGGTTCGGCAGCGGCGGATCGCCGAGTGAAGCGCGGGCGTCAGAGCGACGGCGGCTGGGGGGGCGCCCCGGTGAGCCGGGTGAGGTAGGGGGTCCACAGGTCGGTCTGCCCCTTGGCGCGGTGGTGCAGCAGCGCCAGGGCCGCCAGATCGTACGATCCGTACTGGTGGTGCAGGATCAGCGCGATGCGGAGCAGGTCGTCGGCGTCGAGGCCGGCCCAGCGGGTGAAGTCGCGCACGTACACGGCGTTGCTCCACAGGAACTGACGCACCGGCAGGTTGGGGTCGCCCCGCACCAGCACCGGCTTGGCGGCGCGGCCGGCGAAGCCGGTGAACGTGTGGAACAGCATGCCGGCGGCGCGGAGCTCGGCGTCGATGTCGCCGAACAGCGGCTGGTCCTTGTAGAGCGGGACGAACTCGACTTCGGTCTCGACGACCAGGGCGCGTTCCAGGAGACGGCGCCCGCCTCGGAAGACCTGCAGCTCGGCCCCCTGCACGTCGGCCTTGAGGAAGTCGGCACGGGTCAGTTCCGGGATGTCGTCGAGCCGGCGGGTGGCGACCCGGCGCGAGCTGACCGTGCGCATCAGCTCGCCCAGGTTGTGGAACCGGTCCACCAGGGCGTGGTTGGTCGCCAGCAGCGACGAGGTCATGGCGGCCGCGTTGAGGTGGAACGTGTGCTCGCCGCCGTCGCCGATGAAGTGGGGCAGGAAGGTCTGGCCGGGGCGGGCCCTGGCGTTGAGCTTGGCGCACTCTTCGGGGATGGGTTCGAAGCCGACCAGGCGGAACAGGCCCGGGCGGAGCAACTGGGCGTAGGGCGGGGCGTCGCCCGTGTCCATGGCCCCGACGTCGATGATGTCGAGCACCGGGGCCTTCCGCCCGAGCATGGCGTACAGGTCTGGGGGAGCCGCGGCCTGGGCCATGGGCGAACCTCCTGGCGGGGCCGAACCGTAGCAGCGGGCGGGGCGAGGGGGCCGGGTCGGATTTGCTACGATGGCGATCCCCGCGGCCGCTCGGGACCGCGGGGCGAACCTGGAGACGCACGCCGATGAACTTCGAGAGCATTGTCCGGCGGGGAACGACGTGGGCCGTCGCGGGCGCGGCGCTGGTCGCGCTGGTCGCGGCGCCCGCGCGGGCCGATGAGTTTTCGCAGCGGCTGAACGACTACTACAAGGCGATCCAGAGCGACAAGCGGTCGGACGTGGTGCTGCTGCCGCTGCTGGCCAAGATGCAGCCGGCGCCCGAGGCCGTGGACGCCGAGATCAAGGCGATGCTCCTGCCGGCGTCGAGCGCAGGGTGGAGCCGCGTGCAGGAGTGGGCGATGGCCCAGCCCCAGCGCGACCTCGTGGAGGCCGTGAAGAAGGTGACGAGCGAGGACAACCCGCGCCTGGCGTGGGCCTTCGGCCAGCCGTACGGGTCCGACGCGGCCGACCCGGACACGGTGATCGCCAAGATGTACACGGAACTGGGCGACCCGCCGGCGCTGGCGACGGCCGACTTCCTGTACCTGCCGGCGATCGACGCGCTGTTCTGCCTGCTGCACGTGGAGGCGACGCGCCTTCAGAACGAGGGCAAGCCCTTCGAGGCGATGGAGACGATGTTCCGGTGCCTGATGCTGGCGCGCCAGATCGCCGACCGCGAGTTCCTGACCGAGAAACTGGTCGGGATGACCAACATGTACAACGCGCTGACGCGGCTGCGCGACATCGCGTACGTCGACAGCCGGGCCGAGACTCCGAAGCTCACCGCCGAGAACATCCGCGACATCCTGCGCCGCCTGCGCGACGACCGGGCGGCGCTGACGGTGGAGCGCATCCGCCTGCCCAGGGGCGACAACCTGGCGGCCGAGCAGATCATCAGCCGCGTGTACGACCCGCGCGGCGGCCCGAACGCCGAGCGTTTCGCCCCGACGCTGGCGCGGATCGCCTCGCGCGGGCGGCCGATGCGCATGTTCAGCGAATCGGCCAAGTGGGAGGCGCTGCGGCCGCTGTCCGGCAACGACCTGGCGGCCCGCGAGGCGCTCGGCAACGTGTTCAACGACTGGGCCAAGCGGTGGGACCTGGAGTGGAACGACCCGATCCTGAAGCTGACGCCGGACTACCAGAAACTGGACAAGACGCGGTTCGCGATGATCGACATGGTCGTCGGCGACGTGGGCCGGCTGTTCCCGGTGCGCCGGTCGATCGTGACCGAGGTGATCTGCACGCGCACGGCGCTGGCGATGTACGGCCAGTTCCTGCAGCACCGGGCGTACCCGCGCGACATCGCCGCCGTGCGCCCCGTGTTCCTGCAGAAGATCGACTGGGATCCGTGGGATCAGAACAAGCCGCCCAAGCTCACGCTCGATTTCTTCGTGCCCATGCGCGATCGACCGGGCGGCCCCAACGAGCCGGCCAAGCCGCACGAGATCGAGGTGTTCCCCGACCTGCCGGCGCCGACCGCCGTGCGGTGGCCGTCGTTCTCGGTGCGTCTGCGCGACGACACGTTCGTCATGTACTCCACCGGACCGGACGGGCAGCGCAACGGCATGCGCAAGGCCACCGGCATGGTGGAGGATGAGAAGGGCGACTACCTCGCCTGGCCGCCGGTGCTTTCGCTGCTCCGGCAGAACCTGGTCGAATCGGGGCGCCTGAAGTGAGCGGTTCCGACGGCGTTCACAGGCTGGTGATCATCGGCTCGGGCCCGGCTGGCTGGACCGCCGCGATCTACGCCGGCCGGGCCCAGTTGAACCCGGTGGTCTATGTCGGCGTGCCCAAGCAGGACCCGGGTCCTGTGCTGCCCGGCGGTCAGTTGATGCTGACGACCGAGGTGGAGAACTACCCCGGGTTTCCCGAGGGCGTGACCGGCCCGAAGATGATGGACGACTTCCAGAAGCAGGCCGAACGGTTCGGAGCCGCGGTGGTGGGGGAGGACGTGCTGCGGTGCGACTTCTCGACGCGTCCGTTCACGCTGCACACCTCCGGTGGCGGGACGGTCCGGGCGCACGCGGTGATCATCGCGACCGGGGCGACGGCCAACTGGATGGGGCTCGAGAACGAGATGCGGCTGGCCCGCGCCGGCGGCGGCGTGAGCGCCTGCGCCGTCTGCGACGGCGCCCTTCCGTCATTCCGCAAGCAGCCCCTGGCGGTCGTCGGCGGCGGCGACACCGCCATGGAAGAGGCGACGTACCTCACCAAGTTCGCCTCCACGGTCTACGTCATTCACCGGCGCGACTCGCTGCGTGCCAGCAGGATCATGCAGGAGCGGTTCCTTTCGCGGCCCAACGCCAAGGTGCTCTGGAACAAGGTGGTGGTCGATGTCCTGGGCGGCGACCACATCGAGGGCGTGCTGCTGGAAGACACGGTGACCAGGGAGCGGTCGCGCCTGGACGTGCGCGGCCTGTTCATCGCCATCGGCCACACCCCGGCCACACGGTTCCTCAAAGGGTCCGGCGTCGAGCTCGACGCCTCGGGCTACATCGCCCTCAAGCAGCGCAACAGCCTCACCAACATCCCCGGCGTCTTTGCCGCCGGCGACGTCGCCGATTCGGCCTACCGCCAGGCGGTGACCGCGGCGGGCATGGGCTGCGTGGCGGCGCTCGACGCCGAGCGCTGGCTGGCGGCGTCGGGCGTTCACTAGGGCCGGGAAGGCCCGCGCCTCATTCGCCTTCCTGGAAGCCGATCAGCACGGGCTCGCCCGTGGTTTCGCGCACCGCCTTGGCGACCTCTTCGCGGGCCTTGGTCAGGCCGTTGGACTTCGACGCGAGCCACTGCGCGGCCAACCCGTACGGATCGACGGCCACCTTGCCGTTGGCGCTGACCAGGCAGACGATGCCGTCGACCGTGACCCAGCGCACGTGCCCATCGGCCTGCAGGATGTCGCCGAGCGCGACGCCGAAGGGATCGGCCGCCTCGTCTTCCTTCTTCTTCTCCATCCACCCGCCGTCGCTGGCGTAGGCCGCGAAGACGGCCGAGAATTGCTCGCCGCCGCGGAGTTCGGTGGCCTGGTACTTGGCCACGAGCTCGCCCCAGGCCTTGCGTTCTCTGGCGAGCATGGCGCCGTCCTGGGCCGAGAGCGGACCGGTCGGGATGCGCATGTCTTCGGGTTTGACGTCCCTTTGGGCGTCGCGCTGGGCGTTGCGCGCGGCACGGGCCAGCCCCCGGGGCATGCACCCTCCCAGAACGACGAACGATGCGGCCAAGGACAGGACCAGACCGGAGCGGAGCATCGCGTGCATGTGGGCACCCCTTTCGAAGGGGTGTAGATTACCGAACGCGGCCGGCGATGCAACTGGGCGATGTTCGAAATCGTCTAGGGGTTTTTGCCGATTTTCGCCGCCGCGAAGCCCGGGGAGACGCGGCTCATTCGCCGTAACGGGGCAGATCGCTTTCGCCCAGCAGGCGGAACTCCTTGCGGATCAGGATCTGAGCCGCCAGGGTGGGGTCGTCGATGGCCAGGGCCAGAGCCGCGGGTCCGTTGTCCCAGCCCATGAGCGGGTAGAGGAAGCGGATGTTGAGCTCGGCGCTGAGGAGGTAGCCGCACATCTTGGAGTAGGTGCGTTCGGCGTCGAGACAGACGACCAGCACGGGCAGCTCGATGAACGAGAGCCCTTGCTCGGCGAGGATGGCCCGGGCTTCGGCGGCGTTGTTGCACAGGATGCGGACCACGGCGTGGTCGCTGGCGTCGTGGACGGCCAGCGCCTGGATGCGGCAGCTGCGATCGTCGAAGCCCTTGACGAGTTCCATGAGCTTGCCGACGCGGTTGGGCAGGAAGATGGAGAACTGGGTGACGCTCGGCGACTCGTAGCCGCGGGCGGTGCCGGATGGGGTGGGAGCCTGGCTCATGGGAAGGTCCTTGGAGGCGGGAGCCCGAGGGCCCAATCTAGCGAGTTGGGGCGGGGCATGAAAACGGGCCCGAGCCGTGTCGGCCCGGGCCCGGTCGTGTCGCTCCCACGCTCCGTCGGCCGGACGGAGGGATCATCGGCGATCGCGGGCTCAGGCCGAGAAGGAAGACCCGCAGCCGCAGGTGCTGGTGGCGTTGGGGTTGTTGAAGACGAAGCCGCGGCCCATGATCTCGTCCTTGAAGTCGATGTTGACGCCGGAGAGATAGATCAGGCTCTTGGGGTCGCAGATGATGGTGATGCCGTGCTGCTCGAAGGCCTCGTCGGTGTCCTTCTGGCTCTCGGTGAGGTCGAGCAGGTAGCTGAAGCCGGAGCAGCCGCCGCCCTTGACGCCGACGCGCAGGCGGATCTTGGCGGGGTCGAGTTCCTGCTGTTGGATGATGTTCTTGATTTCGCGTGCGGCCGTCTCGGAGAGGCGGACGGGGGCGTCGGTATGGCTGGGGGCCGCGGTGCGGGTTTCGGTGGACATGGGGTGCTCCTTCGGGGGATGCTACGTCGGGCGTCGGGCCGGGGGTCGATCGGGCCGGGGGGTCGATCGGGCTGGAGGTCGATCGGGCCGGGGGCAGGGTCAGTGCGCCGCGGCCTGGGTCTCGGCGGGCAGGCCGTTCTTGGCCCGGTAATCGCTGATGGCGGCCTTGATGGCGTCCTCGGCCAGCACGGAGCAGTGGATCTTGACGGGGGGCAGGGCCAGTTCCTCGACGATCTGCGTGTTGCGGATCGCCAGGCCTTCGTCGAGAGTCTTGCCCTTGAGCCACTCGGTGGCCAGGGAACTGCTGGCGATGGCCGAGCCGCAGCCGAAGGTCTTGAACTTGGCGTCCTGGATGCGGCCGGTGGCGGGGTCCACCTTGATGGAGAGCTGCATCACGTCGCCGCACTCGGGAGCGCCGACGAGGCCGACGCCGATGCGGGTGTCGGACTTCATCTGCTCCTGTGTGCCGAAGTTGCCGACGTTGCGGGGGTTCTCGTAATGGTCGATGATCTTGGGGCCGTAGGCCATGGAAGGGCTCCAAATTGTCAAAGGGTCAAAGGGTCAAATTGCCAAAGGAGTCTGGGGGCGATGCCGGACTGGGTGCGTGCTGTGATCAGGTCGCTTCGCTCGAAGTCGTTGGCGGGGGTTGAAGGTCGTTGGTGGACTTGGGCTTCGGCGCGGTCCGGGTGAGGATGGCGCCGACGATTCGCTTGATCTCGGAGAGCTCGGCGAGCAGAGGATCCAGGCGGGATTGAACAAGCCAGGCTCGTCGGACGGCGAGATGGAGCCAGAATCTGGTTTCCGCGAGTTCTTTCGCCGCGATCGCGAGCGACTTGCGAAAGTCCCGGCGGCTCATGGCCTCATCGGCCTCGGCGAGATTGGCGCCGACGGCGGACCCGGACGCCGCGAGTTGTTCGACGATTCGGCGGAATCGGCCGTCGCGTTCGAGCTGCTCGGCGACGGCGACGCAGCGATCGCTGAACTCCTCGACTCGGGCGATGAACTGCGGCTGAAGCCGTCCCTTGCCGGCGCGCACGGGCGGCCCTGGGATCTCGGCCGCGGTCGATCTGGCATTTGGTGCTTTGACCATCTGGCCATTTCCGAGTCAGTGGTGCGCCCACTCGACCTTGCTCAGGTCGATCCCTTCCTTGTGCATGTCGTAGAGCGGGCTCATGGTGCGGAGCTTCTTGACGGCCTTGGAGATCTCCTCGATGGCGTAGTCGATCTGCTCGTCGGTGGTCCAGCGGCCCAGCGACAGGCGGAGCGAGGAGTGGGCCAGTTCGTCGCCGACGCCCAGGCCCTTGAGGACGTAGGAAGGCTCGAGCGAGGCGCTGGTGCAGGCCGAGCCGCTGGAGCAAGCGATGTTCTTGACGGCCATCATCAGGCCTTCGCCCTCGACGAACCCGAAGGAGATGTTGGTGATGTGGGGCAGGCGCTTCTCGCGGTGCCCGTTGATGGCGCAGGAATCGAGCCGGGCGGTGATCTCGGTCTCCAGCCGGTGGCGCAGGTGTGAGAGCCGCTCGGCGTCGCGGTGCATCTCGGCCTTGGCGATCTCGCAGGCCTTGCCGAAGCCGACGATGCCCGGGACGTTGAGCGTGCCGGAGCGGAAGCCGCGCTCCTGCCCGCCGCCGTCGAGCAGCGACTGGAGGCGGACGCGGGGCCGCTGGCGGCGGACATAGAGGGCGCCGACGCCCTTGGGGCCGTAGATCTTGTGGCCGCTCCAGCTCAGCAGATCGATGTTGTCGGCGTCGACGTTCACGGGCATCTTGCCGGTCCACTGCGTGGCGTCGGTGTGGAACAGCACGCCGCGCTGCTTGCAGAGGGCGCCGATCTGGCGGACCTCGTTGACGGTGCCGATCTCGTTGTTGGCCCACATGATGGTGACGAGGATGGTGTCGTCGCGCATGGCGGCCTTGACCATGTCGGCGGTGATGACGCCGTCTGACGGCGGCTCGATGAAGGTGGCGTCGAAGCCCTCCTTGACGAGGCGCTTGACGGGGTCGAGCACGGCCTTGTGCTCGATGATGCAGGAGACGATGTGGCCGCGGGACCGGCTGCCGGCCGGGGCCTTCTCGTACATGTACGCGGCGCCCTTGATGGCGAGGTTGTTGGACTCGGTGGAGCCGCTGGTGAAGATGATGCACTTCTCATCGGCGCCGATGAGCGCGGCGGCGTGCTGCCGTGCGGCATCGACGCCCTCTTCGGCCTCCCAGCCGAAGCGGTGGTTCCGGCTGCCGGCGTTGCCGAACTTCTCGGTGAAGAACGGCAGCATGGCCTCGACGACGCGGGGGTCGCAGGGGGTGGTGGCGGCGTGGTCCATGTAGATGGGCAGTTTCAGGGCCATGGGGGGCTCCGGAGATGGTATTGAGACTTAGTCTCAAGCGAAGATGGTAGCACCGTTCGCCCGCAAACAATCGAGACGGGCCGCTCGCTGGTCGCCATCCGGGGGGGGATGGCCGGTGGGTTGCCGGGCGGAACCACATTGACGGGGTGCAAGAAGCCGCTAGGCTGCAACGGGGTCCACAGTCGGATCACCCGGAACATGGGAAACGCCCGAGCCGCTGACTCGGGCCTAGGGGATGTTCAACATGCTCAAGCGGATCTGCGTTGGGTGGGCGACGGTTCTTGTTTGCGCCGTGTGTGCGGCCGGCCAGGGCCCGTGTGAACCACAGTGGGTATCGGAGGGTGGTTTCCAAGGAACCAACGGCAGCGTCAAGACTGCGGTGATGTGGGACCCGGACGGTCCGGGCGGCTCACCGGAGTTGCTGGTGGCAGGGGGGGCGTTCAAGTTTAGCGGAGACCGGATCGTCAACGGAGTTGCGGCTTGGAACGGATTGAGTTGGTCCCCGATGGGGAGTGGTCTTGTTTCGTCGTTCAGCGGTTTCGATGCGGTGGAGCGCCTGTTCGTCTGGGGGACCGAGCTGTACGCGGCGGTGAGCGTCACTTCCCCGGGCCCTTCGGCTGGCGTGCGGGTTTTTCGGTGGGACCAAACGCAATGGCAGCAGTTGGGCGGCGTGTTCAACGGCCAGATCCTCGGCCTGGAGATGTTCGGGGGCCGGCTGGTTGTCTGCGGCGGGTTCACGACGATCGATTCGGCGCCGGTGAGATGGATCGCGGCATGGAGCGGGATCCAGTGGCAGCCTCTCGGCGGTGAGGGGCCGGTTGGATCGATGGCAGACATCGCCCTGGCGCCGGGCGGCAAGCTGTGGGGAATCGGTACGTTTTCTGTGGACGGCGTTCTCAATGTTCGCATCGCACAGTTGGACGACAGTGGTTGGCACTTCACCCCCCTTGGCCACGTCGACGTCACGTCGATGGCGCGAGCGCCGAACGGGGACATCTACGTGTACGGTAGTTTGGGCACATTGGGCGGGACCGCGCCGTGTTGCCAGCGTTTCGCACGGTGGAACGGCGCTACCTGGCAGAGCATGGGCACGATCTCGGCGCGGGGCCCCATCGGCACCGGTCCGGGCGGACTGGTGGTTGTTTGCGATTCAAACATGGCACTGAATCGGTGGAACGGGACCGCCTGGCAGCGGGTCGGGACCGGGTGGTTCACCACTCAGAACGTCACGTCCTCGGGGGAGGTGCGTGCGTTGGCGTGCGCTGCGGACGGGCGGGTTTTTTCGGGCGGCGACTTTCTGCTCGCTTCCGGCGTGCTGGCGGCAAACGTGGCCTTCTGGAACGGGAGCGATTGGCAGCCGATGGGGCGAGGCATTAGTCCGGCGGGCTACGTTCAGAGCATTTGTACAACACCTTCGGGTGACGTGTACGTTGGCGGGTACTTCCACGGGGTCGGGGGGACGCGTGCGGATCTTCTCGCCAAGCGCAGCGGTAACCAGTGGGTCAGCGTTGGCGGGACGTGGGGCTTCCACGAGTCGAACCGTCGGATCGATTCGATCGCGAGCACAGCGGGATCGGAACTGATCGTCGGTGGGTACTTCCGGGCGGTAGGGGCCGGGGTTCTTTCAGAAGGCATCGCGAGGTGGACGGGGTCCCAATGGCAGGACATCCGGGCCAGCACGCAAGTCCGCCACGTGGTGGTACGAGGCAATGACCAGGCCATCTACGCCGGCTCCTCCGGTGTGTTCCATCGCGTCGGCACGCAATGGGTGCGGATTTCAACACTCGAACCGACGGCCATGGCGAGGCTCGCGGACGGGTCGATTCTGATGGCGGGGTCCGCATGGGGATTCATGCGATGGGACGGAACCGCCTGGAGCACGTTCGCCCCGCCTCCCAGTCCGTCGGCCACGATCGCCGCCATCGTCCAGTCGCCCGACGGCGTCGTCTACGCGGGGCTTGGCAGCTCGGTTTCCAACGGCGCGGTGATTCGGTGGACTCATGCCGGTTGGACTCCTCTGAGCGGTTTTCGCGGCGTAACCACGATGAGCGTGCGTCCGAGCGGGGAGCTGGTGGTCGCCGGCCTTTTCGCGGGCGACGTGCCGTTGGCGACTTCGGTGCGGAAGTGGACCGGGCAGCAATGGGAGCGACTCGGAGGGAATTTCGACAGCGAGGTCTGGGCGCTTGGGCTGACTCCCGAAGGAGATCTCCTGGCGGAGGGCAATTCACATGCCTGGGAGTATCGTCAGCCCCTATCTGGCACGGTGGGTGGAGCGGATGAGATCCATCGATGGGCCGCAGGCAGTCCACGCGTGCCTCGGTGGGAATGCCCAGTTTCAAGTGGCGGCCACTGGCACGGGCCAACTCACGTACCAATGGCGGCGAAACGGGGAAGCTCTGTCGAACGGGACGCAGGCGTCGGGTGCGGTCGTTTCTGGCGCGAACGGCCCGGTAATGAGCTTCTCCGGTCTTACGGCCGGTGACGCCGGTCTGCTCGAGTGCGTTGTCACGCAGAATGGCAACAATGCGTGTGCGATCGTGAGCTCGTCCGCGGCCCTGATCGTGCGTGTGTGTGCCTGTTCTGTCGCGGACATCGCCACCGAGAATTCCGGCGATCCACTCGCGGGCCCGGATGGACGAGTCACGCCCAGGGACTGGGAAGTTTTCATGACCGTTTTCTTCCAGGAGACGAGGCGATCAGACGGCACGCTGATCGCGGACATCACCGATGCCAAAGGAATCGGGGACCGAGATGGGTTCCTGACGGGCGCAGACTTTGACCTGTTCGTCCAGGCGTACTTCGCGGGGTGCGGAGGTGGCGACTCGGCTCCGCAGGAGCCGGGGACCGCGATCGGAGAATCGCACGGATTCGATCCGAAGTAGCCGACGTGCTCAGGCTTGATCCGGTCGCTCGTACCGCATGACCAGGCGGTTGCCGCCCTGTTCGTGGCGGACCTCAGTCATGAAGGAGCGGATGAGCATCAGGCCGCGGCCTGAGGGGAGCTCGATGTTTTCGGAGGCCGTGGGGTCGGGGACGGACTCCGGGCTGAAGCCGGGGCCCTTGTCGGTGACGGTGAGGACGACCTGGGCCGGGGAGACGGAGAACTCGACCTCGACGGTCTCGGACTCGGGCAGGCCGCGGTGGCCGTGCATGAAGGCGTTGACCAGGGCCTCTTCGAGGGCCAGGCGCACGGCGAAGCGGGAGGCTTCGGGGTAGCCGTGCCGGTCGAGGGCCTTGAGGACGGCTTCCTCGACCACGTTGATATCCGCCCGGTTATTGGCGGGCGTGAGCACGGCGTGGTCGGCGTTGCCCGCGTTGGGTTGGGACATGCGGCGGGGGATCGTCGTGGGCGTGGCGTCGAAAGAACAGCCCCGCTGGGCGGCGCTGCCGTGTGGGGCGAGGCCGCGGCGGGGCTGGAGCCGAGGGCGGGGTGTCAGGGCTTGAACGAGGCGCGGGCCTTGTCGGCGGTTTCGTGGATCTCGAAGAGCTTGTTGAGCTTGGTGATGACGAAGACCTGGTAGATCTGGGGATCGATGTTGGAGAGCCGCAGCTGGCCCTGAAGGGAACGGAGGCGGTTGTTGACGGTGATGAGGGTGCCCAGAGCGGCGGAGGAGAGGTGGTCGACGTCGGTGAAGTTGATGAGCAGTTTGGGCTTCTGCTCGGAGTCGATGAGGGTCTTGATTTCCTCGCCGATCTGCTGGATGTTGGCCTCGTCGAGGATGTTTCGGTCGCGGAACTGGACCTCGATGACGCCGCCGTCCTTCTTGACTTTGAGGCGGGACTCGCTGGTTCGCATCTGCCGTGCTCCTGAAGTCTGACGCGTCCATGCGTCCGCCGGGGTGTACCGGGCGGTCGAGGCAGCGTTCGGCCGGATCGGGGCCTGCGCCCGGGGCGCGGCCCCGGCGGGTCCGATGCCCAGAGTGTATCGCCGGTTCGGGCGCCCGTCCCGCCGGGCGGTGTGCGGGGCGGGCGGTTGGGCAATCCGGGCGATTGGGGGGGCAAAAACAAACGCGGGCGTCCGTGGAGCGGACGCCCGCGAGGGGGTCGTGAGGGTTCCCGGCGGGTTCAGCCGCCCAGGCCGGTGCGGGTGGCGTCGTGCAGGCCGGGGAAGGACTTCTCCTCTTCCTCGGTCTGGATCATGATGGTGGGCTTGACGAGGATGATGAGCGTCTGCTCGGTCTTGGCCTCGATGCGGTTGGTGAAGAAGCGGTTGATGATGGGGAGCTTGCTGAGCACGGGGACGCCGGTCTCGATCTCGATCTCGGTGACGAGACGCTGACCGCCGAGCAGGACGGTGCCCTCGTCGGGGACCGTGACGGTGGTCTGGACGCGGGTGATGGTGAGCTGGGGGAGCTGGATGAAGGACTGCGTTTCGGCGGAGTTGACGAGCTGGCCGCCGACGACGGCGGTGACGGCCTGCTGGGCGATCTCATCGACCTTGGTGACCGAGGTGTCGATGTTCATCGTGACGTAGCGGCGGTCGGAGGTGATGACGGCCTCGACCAGGAGCGTGACGCCCTCGGCCAGGGTGGCGATGGTGGGGTCGAAGCCGACGGCGCTGTCGCCGACGATGGGCTCGAGGTCGGAGACGAAGGACCGCTGAGTGAGGACGTAGACGTTGGAGGTCTGGCCGTTGGTGAGCGTCAGGCGCGGCGCGGTGACGGTGATGGTGCGGCGGTCGGCCTGGGTGGCGCGGAGGAGGAAGTCGACCTGGATGTCGTCGAGGAACTGGGCCGCGACGCCCAGCGCCGGGGCCCGCTGGAGCAGGCTGGTGGCGAAGTCGTTGCTGCCCGCCAGGAAGCTGCCGAGGCCGAGCGAGTCGTTGACGGTGCCGATGGGGGACCACTTGCGGGGCGGGATGACGCCCTGGGTGATCTGGGTGCCGTCGGGGCTGCCGGTCACGCCGGTGACGGGGGCCTGACCGGTGACGTTGCGGGCCAGCGGGGGCGTGCCGCCGAAGTTGAAGAAGTCGCTGGGGAGGATGGTGGGGTCGACGGCCTGGGCGGCGGTGACCTGGTTGTTGTTGGCGTTGAAGTAGATGTCGAGGTCGATGCCGATCTGCTCGAAGAAGTCCTGGTTGACGAGGATGAACCGGGCTTCGATGTTGATCTGCATCGAGCGGATGTCGCGGAGCTTGCTGAGCAGGCCGGCGATCTCGCGGTGGTTGGTGGGGGTGGTGGTGACGATGAGCGAGCCGTTGAGGGCCTGGACGGCGCCGATGTCGCCGCCGTTGTCGCGCCAGCTATCGGGGTCGACGGTGCGGGTGACCAGGCCGATGATCTCGTTGATTCGGTCCTGGCGGCTCTGGCGGGTGTCCTTGCGCTCGGCGGCCTTGCGGAAGGGGCTGGGCGGGGTGGCGCCGCCCTTGCCGTTGGCGTTGGCGAGCGTCTGCGTGAGGTCCACCACGGGGACGTCGGTGAAGTCGGGGACTTCGAGCAGCAGGTCGGTGATGTTGTAGATGTGCGTGGCGGTGTGGCGCTTGATGTCCTCGGCGCTGGCGACCGTGACGATGCCGTCGTTGACGGTCCAGGCCGGGCGGTCGCCGTCGCGGCCGAGCTTGGCCAGCACGCGGTCGAGCACCACGCGGGCCGGGGTGTCGGCGAGGTTGAGCGAAACGGTCGTGGTGGGCTCGATGCCCAGGGGGCGGAGGCTGGCCCACTCGACGTCGAAGTTCTGGCCGGTGGTCTTCTGGAGGTACTCGAAGACATCGGCCAGGGTGTTCTCGGCGAACTGCGCCGGCACGCGCTTGGCGTCCAAGGCCGCGCGGGCCTGGGCGTTCTCGGGCGTGTCGGTGAAGGCACCGGCGTCGGCGCGGCTGAAGGTCTTGGTGGGCCAGTCGTTGGGGAAGTTCATGAAGCGCGTGGGGACGATCAGCGGGCTCTGCGACTCGAGCTCGAGGTGCTGGAAGCCGCGCTGCTTGGCCCGCTGGATCTCGTCGAAGTTCCGGTAGACGATGATGTCCTGCAGCAGGTCGCGGAGGAACATCGCCGTGGCGTTGTTGGGCTCGAGGAAGAGCACCTGCTCGACGACCTGGAGGGCCTCGTTGTACTTCTGCTCGCGCTGGAGGCTGCGGGCGCGGTCGATGCCCTCGTAGATCTTGCGTTCCTTCTCCTCGCGGAGCGAGCGCTGGGAGTCGCGGGCCTTGGCGGCCAGGTCGATCTCGCGGCGCTTGGCCTCGTCGCGGGCCATGGCTTCGCCGGCGGCGTCGATGCGGGCCTTGAGGTCGTCGACCTTCTTGATCATCGCCTGGTACTCGCCCTCGCTGAACGCCTCGCGGGCGCGGTCGGCGGTGAGGCGGGCGCGGGCGTTGCGGTCGCGGGCGTCGGAGATGTTGCCGGCGGCCAGGGCGGTGTTGGCCTGCTGGAGCTCGTTGTTGAACTCGGCGTTGGCGCGCTCGCGGATGAGCGCGGTCTGGGCCCCGGCCTGCTCGACCAGGCCGCCGCCCTGCTTCATGCGGACGCGGCACTCGGCCAGGCGGGCTTCGGCGTTCTTGACCTCATCGGCCGAGAGGTAGGGCTTGTGCACGGTGGAGGCGAGCTCGTACTTGCGCGCGGCCTCGACGTAGCGGCCCTCGTTGAAGGCGGCGTCGGCCTCGGCCAGCACGCGCTGGGCCTCGGTGCGGAGCGCCAGCTGGATGAGCTGGTCCTGCGGGAGCGGCTGGTTGCCGGCGGCGCCGGGGGCCATCTCGCCGGGCGAGGGCTGGGGCTGGGCCTTGGGCTGCTCGGCCGCGGGGGCGGGCATCGGTTCGGGCTTGGGCTCGGCCTTGGGCGCCGGAGCGGGGGCAGGGGCGGGGGCTGGGGCTGGGGCCGCGGGCTCGACCGGGCGCATGGTGTTGTCGCCGGCGGGAGCGGGGGCCGGCTTGTCGGCGGGCTTGGGCTCGTTGCCGCGGCGGACGGTGCCGGGCTGCATCATGCCGACGGCGACGGACTCGGCGTCGAAGAGGCGGCCCTGGGCCTGTTCGAGTTGGACGATGCGGACCTGGTAGGCGTCGGCCGTGCGGCGGTCGTCGGCCGAGAGCTCGACGCCGGAGCGATAGATGGCGGTGAGCGCGGCCTTGGACTGCACGTAGCGGGCGGCGTCGAAATCGGCGACGGCCTGCTGGAGCAGCGTGCCGGCGCGCCCGGCGAACTCGGCCCGGCGATCGGCGATCTGGGCGAGGATGGAATCGGCGCGGGACTTCTCGGCGGCCTTGGCGTCGCCGCGGGCGGCGACGGCGGAGGCGTGGCGCTCGGCGGTGCGGAGATCACCGTCGGCGACGGCCAGCTCGGCCTTCTGCAGGGAGATCTCGACGACGTCGGTCTGCTTGATGCGGCGTTCGACGCGGTCGAGGAGTTCGACGGCCTTGTCGCGCTGCTCGGCGGAGAGGCCCGCGTCGGGTCGCACGGCGCGCATCAACAGGGCGCGGGCTTCGACGAGGCGACCGGCGTCGGCCAGCGCACCGGCGCGCTCGAGCGAGCCGCCGGCGGGCAGGGGCGTGTCGGTGCCGGCGATGCGGGCGAGCGCCGCCGGGGCCACGGAGTGCACACCGGCGAACGCGGCGGCGGAGAGCGCGCCGAGCACCAGCGGACGGGCCACCAACGGACGGGACAGACGATCAGCATTCACGGGCATGCAATATCTCCGGGCTCCGCCGGCCCGAGTCGCTCCGGCGGAGGGGCCCGACGATACCGCCAGTCGTTGGCAAACGCAAACCGCCCGGTGGGCAAGATGTCCACAAGTTGCCGACAGGGCTGGACTTGGAGCAGGCCGACCCGGAATAGGCCGGCATGATATTTGGTTTTTGAGCGGGTACTCTCAGCTCAACCAGCGGCACTGAAGCACGCTGCCCTCGTCGGCGTGCAGGGCCTTTTCGCCAGCCTTTCCGGTGGCGGTGGCAAAGTCCTCCGGGGAGAGCCGATCGGCGATGAGGACGTCCAGATCGCCGGGGCCGGCGTCTGGCTTGGTTTTTCCGCCGGTCTTGGTCTTGCGCTCGCCCGGACGGTTGGGCAGCGACTCCACGGCGTCGGCGGCGAGTTCGCAGGCGGCGTTGAGGCATTCGGCCGCCAGGAAGACCTCGGCGTAGAGCGGGGGGCTGTCGGGCGGGAAGAGCCGGACGAGGCAGCGCCAACCGGTCATGCCCAGGTCGTTGCCGGCTTCATCGACGTTGCGGTCGCCGTCGATGTTGAGCGAGAGACCCCATTCGTCGCGGAGGTGTTCGACGATCTCGTCGGCGGTGAGCAGGTCCGGGCGGTCGTCGGGCGCGTCGAGCACGCCGCGGTGCTCGTGGACGGCTGCGTCGGCGCCGCTGAGCGATTCGACTTCCTGCAGGTCGAAGGCGGCCAGGAGGCGTTCGACGCGGTCCTTGAGGGCGGTTTCGGCACGGACGGTGACGATCTTGTGCTCGTCGACGAAGACGTAGAGGAACGGCTCGTCGCTCATGGCGCCGAAGCCGATGAGGCCGTCCTCGTAGAACCAGGCGCGGAAACGGCGCAGCGCGTCGAGGAGGCGTTCCTGTCCGATGGGCTCGTCGGCGATGTAGGGGTCGATCTCCCGGAACGCATCGGAACCGAGCACGTCGAGGATCGGGTAGACGCGCCCCGGCAGCAGGGCCAGGAACGAACGGACCAGCGACTCGACGCGGGAGGCCTTGACCACGATGTCCCACACGTACCGGTCGGGCCATTCCTCCCACTGGCTGGTCTGCTCGTCGGGGTCTTCGGCGCCGCCGTCGGCCGACTCGAAAGCGACGGTGTAGCCCTCGCGCGGCTGCAGCGGCTCGATCGGGTAGACCCCCAGGGGGAACTCGAAGCCGTCGATGACCTTGCGCTCGATCGAGGAATCCACGCGGCAGCGGGGCATGGCCGCAGGGTAGGGGACTCTACGATGGCCCATGACGATCTCGAACCTGGTGCTGGTGTCGGTGGGCAACACGCGCACGAGGGTGGCGCGGTGCCGCCCGTGGGAGGGGGCCCACGGCGCGATGGACCCCAGCCGCGTGATGGACAACGCTGACCCCGGCGCGGTTGTAACGGCCGTTGCCGAGGCGGCAGCGGCGACGCCCGCGGCGGAGACGCGCCTGCTGCTGGCGTCGGTGAACGCGCCGCTGGCCGACCGGCTGGTGAGCGAACTGGCCGGTCGAGCGTTGCAGGTGACGCGTCTGGTCTCGACGGGCGGCAGCGGGCTGGTGGTGCCGATTCAGCACGAGTTGCCCGCGCCGGTGACGGTGGGGGTGGACCGGCTGCTGGCGGCGCTTGGGGCGGCGGCGCGGTCGGGCGAGGCGTGCGTCGTGATCGACGCGGGGACGGCGGTGACGGTGGATTTCGTGGACGGATTCGGGGTGTACCGGGGCGGGGTGATCGCGCCGGGGCTTGCGATGCAGTTGCGGGCGCTGCGGGAGCAGACGTCGGCGCTGCCGGAGGTGCAGCCGCCCCGGAGCGGGGGCGAGGCGCTGCCGACCGCGGCGCTGGGGCTGACGACGCGCGACGCGATGCTGCTGGGGTGCTGCCGGTCGGTGCAGGGGCTGGTGCGGCTGATGATCGACAAGGTGGCCGAGGCGCACGGTTCGTACCCGCGGGTGCTGGCGACGGGTGGCGATGCGCCGCTGCTGTTCGAGCACGACGAACTGGTGGAGAACATCGTGCCGGACCTGGTGCCGATGGGCATGATGGCCGCGTGGCGCACGGTGCACGCCGGCGAGGGCGATGACGAGGAATGAGCGTCCGAGCGTGGCTGGCAACGGCGCGGCCGGCGGGGGCGGGCGCGATCGCGTGCATCGAAGTGGTTGGCGCGCCGGACGGGTCGGTGGAGCGGGTTCTGGGCGAGCTCGGCTGCGGGGGGCTTTCGGCCGGGCGGGTCGCGGTGCGGACGATCGCGGGGGTTGACCGGGGCGTGGTGGCGCGATGGGATGAGCGCCGCGCGAGCCTGATGCCGCACGGCGGGCCGGAGATCGTGCGGCGGGTGCTGGGGGCGCTGCGCGCGTGCGGCGCTGAGATCGGCCAGGACGTGCCGGGCGAGCCGCGCACCGATGCGGAGATGGACGAGGCGGTGGCGGCGGCGCTGGGCCGGGCGGCCAGCGCGCGCGCGGTGGACGTGCTGCTGCGGCAGCCGGAGCGGTGGTCGGCGTGGAGGGCGCGTGGCGGGCGGTCGGATGACGGGCGCGTGCTGGCGGTGTCGGCGGAGCTGGACCGGTTGGTGGCGCCGCCGCTGGTGGTGGCGCTGGGCCCGGCCAACGTGGGCAAGAGCACGCTGCTGAACGCGCTGGCGGGGCGGACGGTGGCGGTGACCGCCGACGAGCCGGGGACGACGCGCGACCACGTGGGCGTGAACCTGGAACTGGACGGGTTGACGGTGCGTTGGGCCGACACGCCGGGGTTGGGGCATGTCGGGGACGGGGCGTTGGAAGCGGCGCGGACGGGGGCGATGGCGCTGCTGGGGCGAGCGGCGCTGGTGGTGCTGGCGGGGGACGCGGGGGCGGCGTTGACGGAGCCGCCGCCGGAAGCGGCCGGCGCGGCGGTGCTGCGCGTCGCCTTGCGCGAGGACCTTGGGGCCGCGCTTTGGGACGCGGACGTGCGGGTGAGCGTCCGCACCGGGCGCGGGCTGGAAGAACTGGCGCGGGCGGTGCGGGGCGCGCTGGTTGGGGATGCGGCGCTGACGGCCCCGACGCCGTGGCGGTTCTGGGAAGCCTGAACGGGGGGTGAGGCGGGCTAAACTTGCCTCTTGCACCGGCGGGCCGACGGCCCCGAGCAGCCGGGCGAGATCGGAGCGGCGAACACCATGGCCCTGGAACAACGGCAAACGCAGATTCAGGAAGGCGCGGGGCTCACCGAGAGCCGGCTGAATCAGGACTTCGTGCTATTCCTGAAGAAGTGGTCGTTCCCGCTGCTGCTGGCGGTGCTGGCGGTCGCAGCGGTGGTGGTGGGGCTGCGCCGGCTGGGCGAGTACCGCGAGCAGCAGATGGCCCAGGCGTTCGCCGAGCTTCAGGAGGCTCTGAAGTCGCGCAACCCGTCGGTCCTGCTGCGGGTCGCCGAGGATCACGCGGGCAAGCGGGCGGTGCCGCTGATCGCCCGCGCGGCGGCGGCCGATGGGTACCTGGTCGCGGCGTACAGCGGCGTGGCGCCGGGGGCGGAACTGGACAACGACGGCAAGGTCAAGGACGCCAAGGACCTGATCAACGCCGAGCAGCGCGAGCGGTATCTCAACGACGCCGCGACGCAGTTCCGCAAGGTGATCGAGGCGGCGGGCGCGGATTCGGGCATGGAGATCCACGCGATCGGGGCGGAGATGGGCCTGGCGGCGGTGGAAGAGACGCGTGGCAAGGCCGACGAGGCGAGGCGGCACTACGAAGCGGCCGCGGCGCTGGCGAAGAAGGCCGGGTTCGAGAAGATCGCCGCGGAGGCGGCGCGACGGATCGAGTCGTTGCCGCGGGTGATCGGCGGGGCGCCGGTGCTGGTGTCGGCGTCGGACGTCAAGACGGGCACGCCGAAGCCGGCTGCGAACACGCCGGGCGGCCTGCCGGCGAACATCCCGCCGGAGGTGCTGGAGCAGTTGCGGAGCCAGGGGCTTTCGACCACGCCGGGCGCGGCGCCCGTGACGCTGCCGCCGATGCTCCCGCCGGGGGAGCAGACGGTGTTCCCTGATGGACCGGGCGCAGCGCCGAAGGCTCCGGAGGCTCCCAAGGCTCCCGAACCGGCGGCGCCGAAGCAGCCCTGAGCGCGCCCGATGGCGCGAGCCAAGCGACCAGGACGTGATCGATCCGGCCCGCGCGAACGGGCGCGGCGCGCCGACGGTGCGTCGCTGCCGGACCCGCAGACCGAGCCGAGCAAGCCGCTGCTGACCCCGGGCGGTCGCGTGGACAAGGCGGCGGTGTACCGGGCCGCGCAATCGGCGAGCGCGCCCAAGGCGGCGACGCCATCGCCCGGTGAGGGCGGCCTGGGCGAATCCGATGCGGACGTGGTGCCGCGGGCGGAAGGGGCCGGCGCGGAGTCCGACGAGGAGGCGACGGCGCCGCGCGTGGTGTTCCGGCTGACGCGCGACCTGGACAAGCGGTTGGACAAGTACCTGACGGACCGGATCTCGTTCATGAGCCGGGCGCAGTTGCAGCGGCTGATCGAGGATGGGGCGGTGCTGGTGAACGGGCGGCAGGCGAAGCCTTCGACGAACCTGCGGCTGGGGGACCTGGTGGAGGTGTTCGTGCCGCCGCCGCGGGCCGAGGGGATCGTGCCCGAGGACATCCCGCTTGCGGTGATGTTCGAAGATGAGCACCTGGTGGTGGTGAACAAGACGCCGGACATCATGGTGCACCCGGCGCGGTCGCACCTGTCGGGGACGATGGTCAACGCGCTGGCGTACCACTTCAAGCACCGCTCGGCCAGCGGCGGCGCGCTGTCGGAGGTGGGCCAGGCCGAGGCCCGTCCCGGGGTGATCCACAGGCTGGACCGGCAGACGTCGGGCGTGATCGTGTTCGCCAAGACCGAGCGGGCGCACTGGCAGGTGTCCAGGCAGTTCATGGACCGCACGGTGGAGAAGCGGTACCTGGCGGTGGTGCACGGGCTGGTGGAGCCGCGGATCGACGTGATCGACGTGCCGTTGGGGCCGCACCCCTCGCGGGAGAAGGGGTATCGGGAGAAGCAGGTGGTCCGGCACGATCACCTGGGCAAGCCGGCGCTGACGGTGGCGAGGGTGCTGGGCCATTACTGGGATGAGCGCGCGGGCGGGAGCGGCGCAGGCGTGGGGCTGGGCGGTGTGCGGCCATCGGGCGGGGCGCGGGAGGATGCGTTCTCGCTCGTGGAGGTGGAGTTGAAGACGGGGCGGACGCACCAGATCCGCGTGCACCTGTCGCACCGGGGGTTCCCGCTGGTGGGCGACGACCTGTACGGCGGGAAGGCGTCGGCGGGCGGGACGGCCCCGGGGCTGGCGCGGGTGGCGCTGCACGCGGCGTTGCTGGAGTTCCGGCACCCGATCGACGGGCGGCCGATGCGGTTCGAGGCGCCGCTGCCGGCGGATCTTGCGCGGCTGGTGGGGCGGCTGCGGGGGATGGCGCGCGTGGAGGAATTCGAAGGGGTGCCGGGGGCGGTGCACAGCCCGGGGGCGATCGGGCGCGAAGCCCAGGGCGATCTGCTACGCTAGCGGCCGAAATCTCCCCCCTAGACCGGAGTCACGATCGCATGAGTGGGACCACTGCTTTCTCGACGCGTTGGGGCACGCCGACGGTGTGCGCCGGGTTGATCGCTCTGGCCGGGCTGGCCGGCTGCACGCACGGGCCGGCGGCGGGTCTGTTCATCGATCCGAGCCCGCCGGGCCCGCGCGACATTACGGGTAAGTACATCGCGGTGATCGGCGACGGCGACATGCAGGCCGAGACGTTTGCCGATGGGCGGCTGCGGGGCAAGGCCGGCAAGGACACGCTGACGCTGATCGGTCTGCCGATCGCCGACTCGGACAAGGGCGACCGCTGGCAGACGCCGTTCACGCAGATCGAGGTGTCGAATTCGGTGATGGGCCCGCCGACGGCGCTGGCGGTCTCGCCGGATGGGACGCTGGCGTTCGTGGTGGAGAACCGCGGGCGGGCCGGGGCCGGGGCGACGAAGGTGAGCGACCTGCCGGCGGGCAACTCGGTGACGTCGATCGCGGTGGGGCCGGGCGTGAACGCCCGGACGGTCGGCGCTGCGGAGGTGGGCAAGAACCCGACGTCGGTGGATGTGCACCCCGACGGCGACCTGATCGCGGTCGCGACGGGGCAGGCCGGCGAGCAACTGGTGGTGGTGCCGGTGGCCAAGGACGGCACGTTCGGCAAGGCGCTGTCGTGGGAGCTGCTTGGCCTGGACGACCGGGCGGCTCTGGCGTCGAGCGTGGCGTGGAGCCCGAACGGCCGGTACGTGGCCGTGGTGCTTCCGATGCGGGACGAGGTGGTGTTCTACGAGTTCACGCGCACGCTCAACAACGGGGGCATGGGCTTTGCGCGGTACGGTGCGCCGGTGAAGGTGGGCAAGCACCCGTTCATGGGCCGCTTCTCGCCGGACGGGCGGCACTTCATCGTCAACGAGCTGCACTGGGGCGACCAGGTCGAGGGTTACCTGGTGGGCGCTCCGGCCGGGTCGTTGTCGGTGATCCGCCTGAGCGCGGTTCCGTCGCAGGTGATCGTGCCCGAGGGCGCGCCGGAGCCGAAGGTGGAGCACGCGGTGGTCTCGACCGCCGGCGTGGGCGTGTCGCCCGAAGGGCTGGCGATGAGCCCCGACGGGCACTGGGTGGTGACGGCCAACCTGCGGCGTTCCATGCTGCCGACGGGCGACGCCCGCCTGACCCCCGGCGGGTCGGTGAGTCTGCTGTCGTTCGACCCGGGCACGGGGCAATTGACGTCCCGCGGCGAGTACGAGATCGGCGCGATGCCCGAGGGCATCACGTTCGACGCGGCGGGGCGGAACGTCGTCGTGACGCAGTTCCGCTCCTTCGATCCCAACTCGGTGGACGGCGAGTTGGCGTTCTTCAAGCTGGTTCCGGGCGAGAACGCGCGGCTGGTTCCCGGTGATTTCTACGTCGGCGTGGGCGTGGGCCCGCACGGCGTGGTGATCGTGCGGTAACGGCGGGCAAGGTTGTGACGGACGCACGTGCTTCCGGGGCGGGGATGGTGCTGCGCGCCCGGTCGGCACGCCGGGCTGGGATCACCCCCTAACCTTGAGCGACGCCCGGTCCGGCACGTGCCGACCGGGGCGCCGAGCCAGGAGCACGCGCATGAGCACCCTGACCGCCAGCACCCCGACCGCCGGGAACGACCGGCGCACGCCCGCGATCCTGGGCGGCGCGCCCGCGGTGACGCTGGACCAGACCGAGGCGAACCGCTGGCCGATCATCACGGAGGAGGACGAGCGGGAGGTGCTGCGTGTGCTTCGGTCGGGGGAATTGTCGAGCGGGCACCTGCCGCGCGACATGGGGGGCTACCCGTGCCCGCACCCCGAGGTGCTGGCGCTGGAGTGCGAGTGGGCGCGGTACATGGGGCTGGAGGTGATGGACTTCCCCTTGCCCAACGGCAAGGTGTTCCAGGTGTCGGGCAACGTGCTGAGCCACAACAACGGCACGGCGGCGATCCTGGCGGGTCTGCACGCGATGGGGATCGGCGCGGGCGACGAGGTGATCGTGCCGAGCACCACGTGGTGGTCGAGCGTGCTGACGATCCTGCACGCCGGCGGCATCCCCGTCTTCGCGGAGACCGACGAGCAGACGCTGGCGCTGGACCCGGCCGACGTGGAGCGGCGCATCACGCCCCGCACCAAGGCGGTGATCGTGACGCACCTGTTCGGCATCCCGGCGAAGATGGACGAGCTGGCGGCGGTGTGCACGAAGCACGGGCTGCTGCTGATGGAGGACGCCAGCCACGCGCACGGGGCCACGTACCACGGCACGAAGATCGGCCTGATCGGCGATGTGTCGGTCTTCTCGCTGCAGGTGAACAAGCTCGTGCCGTCGGCCGAGGGCGGGCTGCTGGTCTGCAAGGACCCCGAGATGATGCTGCGGGCGGCGCGCCTGGCGCAGTACGAGCGGCTGGTGCCGCTGCACCTGCTGGGCCACCCCGATGCGCGGTTCGCCGCGACCGGCTTCGGCTACAAGTTCCGCATGTCGCCCCTGTCGGCGGCGGTGGCCCGGGCCCAGCTGCGCCACCTCGACGAGCGCAACGCCCGGCGCAACGCCAACTGCGTCTACCTGAGCAGGAAGCTCGCGGCGATGGGATTCCAGACGTTCATGAGCGGCGACCCGGGGCTGGAGAACACCGAGCGGGTGTACTTCGAGTTCCTGGTGCGGTACGACCAGGCGCGGTTCAAGGCGCCGACCAAGGCGGTGGCCAAGGCCCTGCAGGCCGAAGGGTGCCAGGTGACCGCGCCGCGCTACCCGCTGCTGCACCAGCAGCCCGTCTTCACCGAGGGCGTGTGGGCCAAGCTCGCCCGGCTTGAGAACGTGCCGGGCGTCACGCTGCCGACGTACGACCCCAACGCCCTGCCCCGCACCACGCAGGGCAACGGCACGCTGCTGAAGCTTCCGTCGTTCCCCAGCGCGACGAAGGAACTGCTCGATCAGTACGCCGCGGCGTTCGAGAAGGTGATGGGCGCGATCGACAAGATCCCGACGGCGTGAGGCGGCGACGGTTCGCGCGTGGTCCGGGAGTTACTTCTTCTTGCCGCCGGGGGCGTCGTCGTCCTCTTCGTCGAGGCGCTTGAGCAGGTCGCTGAAGTCCTCATCGTCGTCGAGCAGCGACTTCTTGCCGCCCTTGGCGGGGGGCTGGCCGGTGGAAGGCGGCGTGGCGCCCGGGACGGGCTTGGGCGGAACCATGGCGATGGTGGGGGGGCGAGCGCCGGCGCCCTTGGGGCCTTCGCCGTCGTCGTCTTCGCCGATGACGCCCGCGGCGTAGGCGTCCTTGGCGTCGATCTCTTTGGGGAAGCCGTCGATGCGGACGACGAAGACCACGGGCCCGACGGCCAGCAGGTCGCCGGGGGCGAGTTCGGCCTCGCGGATGCGCTTGGAGTTGACGAACGTGCCGTTGGAGGAGCCGAGGTCCTTGACCTTGACCTCGTCCTCGTCCCAGGTGAGTTCGCAGTGGCGGCGGGAGATGCTGGCGATGGGGATGCGGATCTTGGCGTGCTCGTCGCGCCCGATGACCGAGCCGCTGGCGGTGAGCTTGATTTCCTTGGAGGAGCCGTCGCCCTTGACCATGACCAGCGATACGTCCACGGCAGGTCCTTTCGCCCCCGGGGGGCGGACACCCACTCCGCACAGTCGCGCCGGCGGGGCCGCCGGTGTGTCTCAACAATAGCAGATCCTTGCCGGGGATCGTCGGGAGGGGTGCCGGAGGCGCAGCGGGCATGAACGGGCCGGTCGGAATCACGGTGTCCGGGAGCGGCCGCGGGGATGGTTCGCTGGGGTGGACCTCGGCGCGGGCGGCGGTGGCCGGCGGGCACGGGCCGGTGCGGTCGCTGTACGTGCACACGCCGTTCTGCGTGCACAAGTGCCACTACTGCGACTTCTACTCGTTCGTGGACCAGCGCGACCAGCAGGGGGCGTTCGTCGAGCGGCTGATCGAGGAGTTGCGGGCCCAGGCGCCGCTGGCCTCGGGCGCGCCGCTGCGGACGATCTTCGTGGGCGGGGGCACGCCGAGCCTGCTGCGCGAGGACGTGTGGCGGCGGCTGCTGTCGGAGATGAACGGGCTGTTCGACCTGTCGCTGATCCGGTCGGGGGCCGGCGAGTTCACCGTCGAGTGCAATCCGGAGTCGGCGACGGCGGAGCTGCTGGGGGTGCTGCGGGCCGGGGGCGTGAACCGCGTGAGCATGGGGGCGCAGTCGTTCGAGGCGCGCCACCTGCGCACGCTGGAGCGTCGGCACGACCCCGAGCGCGTGGCCGAGGCGCTGGACCTGGCGGCCCGCGCGGGCGTGGAGCGCCGCAGCATCGACCTGATCTACGCCGTGCCGGGCCAGACCCTGGCCGAGTGGGAGGCGGACGTGCGGCGCGCGCTGGCGCTGGGCACCACGCACCTGTCGTGCTACAACCTGACGTACGAGCCCAACACGGCGATGACGGTGCGCCTGAAGCGGGGCGAGTTCACCCCGGTGGACGACGACCTGGAAGCCGACATGTTCGAGCTGGCCGGCGCGCTGCTGGCCGAGCGCGGGCTGGAGCGGTACGAGGTGAGCAACTACGCCCTGGGGGGCATCCGCGGCGGGCAAGCCTGCGCCCACAACCTGGCGTACTGGCGGCAGGAGTCGTGGCTGGCGGCGGGCCCGAGCGCCTCGGGCCACGTGTGGGCCGGGCCCGACCGACGGGCCGGCGGGCACCGGTGGAAGAACGCGCCGAACCTCGGCGCGTACCTGGCGCAGAGCGACGGCGGTTACGCCCCGGTGGCCGAGCACGAGGCGCCGGACCGCGCCCGGGCCGTGCGCGAACGGATCATGACCGGCGTGCGCCTGAGCGAGGGGCTCGACGCCGCCGAGGTGATGGCCGATGCGGAGGCCGCCGAGCCGGGCTCGGGCACGCGGCTGGCGGCCGCCGCGGCGGAACTGGAGGCCGACGGCTGGCTGGCGTCGGCGAGCGGGCGGTGGCGGGTGACGGCGCGCGGGTGGTTGGGTGCTGATTTCGTTGCGAGGAAACTGATGGGGTGCGTCGGCGTGGCGTGAACCCGGGCGCGATCCTCACCGCAGCCCGTATTCCTTGAGCTTTCGGTAGAGCGTGCGTTCGCCGATGCCCAGCAGGCGCGCGGCCTGTTCGCGGTTGCCCGCGGTCAGGCGGAGGGTCTCGCGGATGGCGCGCTTCTCGATCTGTTCGAGGCTGGTGCCGGCGAGCGACCCGCCGACGGAGGGGCCTTCGCCGGGCTCGTCGGCGGCGTCGGCCGAGCGGATGTCGTCGGGCACGTGGCGCACGTCGAGCTGCAGCGGGCCGTCGGCGTCGTGCCCCTCGCCGATGGCCGCGACGATCATGTTCTGCGCGACGTTGAGCAGCTGGCGCACGTTGCCGGGCCAGGCGTAGCTGGTCAGCCGCATCATGGCGGCGTCGGAGATGGCGGGAACCGGCTTGCCGGGCAAGATGCCGCCGGCGGCGCGGGCCAGGGCGTGCTGGACGATGCGGGGGATGTCCTCGCGGCGTTCGCGCAGCGGCGGCAGCGCGATCTGGCTGCCCTTGATTCGGAAGTAGAGATCCTCGCGGAACTCGCCGCGGGAGATCATGGCCGGCAGGTCCTTGTTGGTGGCGCTGACGAGGCGGACGTCGGTCTGGCGTTCGTCGTTGCTGCCGACGCGGACGACGCGCCCGGTTTCGAGCACGCGCAGGAGCTTGGCCTGCATCTTCAGGGGCATGTCGCCGATCTCGTCGAGGAAGAGCGTTCCGCCCGAGGCGTACTCGAAGACGCCCTCGCGGTCCTTCTCGGCGCCGGTGAAGGCGCCGCGGACGTGGCCGAAGAGCTGGTCCTCGAGCAGGGTCTCGGTTTCGGCGGCGCAGTTGAGGGCGACGAAGCGCTTGGCGGCGCGGGGCGAGTTGCGGTGGACGGCCTGGGCGATGAGTTCCTTGCCGGTGCCGCTCTCGCCGGTGATGAGCACGGGCAGGGTGGTGGCGGCGACGGACTTGACGGTGCGGAGGATGCGACGCATCGGCTCGCTGCCGGCGACGATGCCCTCGAAGCCGTCGTGCTGCACGAGACCGGCCAGGCCGCCCTGGGCCTCGTGCCGGAGCAGCACGGTGTCGGCGGCGCGGTTGACGAGGTTGCGGAAGACCTCGAGGTCCAGGGGCTTCTCGATGAAGTCGTACGCGCCGTCCTTGAACGCGGCGCGGGCGGTGGGCACGTCGCCGTGAGCGGTGACCATGATGGTCTCGGCCTGGGGCTGCATGGATCGGGCGGCGCGGAGCACGACGAGCCCGGCGTCGGCGCCGTCGGGGGCGACGCCGTCCTTGCCGCCGCTGACGGGCATGCGCAGGTCGGTGACCACGACGTCGAAGGTGCCGTGCTTGAGCTCGTCGAGGGCCCGCTCGACGCTGGTGACGATGGTGCAGACGTGGCCGGGCTTGCGCAGGGCCTCGGCCATGACGTCGGCGTGGTCGGGCTCGTCGTCGACCAGCAGCACCTGGGCGCGGAGTTGTTCGGCGGGCGGGGCCATCGGACGGGAGGGTACGTCGGCCGTCAGCGGTCGTATCGGGTCAGCGCGCACAGGCCCACGGCCAGCGCGTCGGCGACGTCCGGGGGCTTGGGGATCGTCGGCAGGCCGAAGACGTCGCGCACGGCGCGCTGCATCTGCTCCTTGCCGGCGTGGCCGTGGCCGGTCAGCGACTTCTTGACCTCGGTCGGGCGGAGTTCGATCAGTTCGAGACCGGCGCGCCGGATGGCCAGCAGCAGCACGCCCCGGGCATGGCCCATGACGATGGCCGTGGCGGGGTGCTTGTAGTGGGCGAAGAGCATCTCGACGGCCACCGCGGCGGGCTGCAGGCGGTCGAGCAGCGCGCGGAAGTCATGGTCCAGCTCCGCCAGGCGGTCGGGCACCGGGGAGCGCGGGTCGAGCCGGATGACGCCGGCCTCGACCAGGCCGATGCGGTCGGGCGATCGGCCGCGGGGCTGGGCGCCGGCCGGCGCGGCGCGCTCGACGCAGCCGTAGCCGGTCAGGCGCAGGCCGGGATCGATGCCGAGGATCCGCATGGGCGTGTCAGCGGGCGGGAGTGTCGAGCGGGTAGTTCCGCAGCACGTGGACAACGGTCTTGACCAGGACGTCGGCCTCGATGTTCACGGCGCTGCCGGGGCGGAGCGCGCCGAGGGTCGTGCGCTCCAGCGTGGTGGGGATCAGGGCGACCTCGAACCAACCTTCGGCCGGGTTGACTTCGGCGATGGTCAGGGAGACGCCGTCGAGGCACACGCTGCCCTTGGGGACGATGTACGGCATCAGCGCCGGCGGCGGCGCCACGCGGAGGCGCCATTGGCCCTGCGTCTGCACCCGGTCGATGCGTCCGACGCCGTCGACGTGCCCTTGTACGAAGTGGCCGCCCATGAGCGTGCTGGCGGTGACAGAATGCTCGAGGTTGACCGCGCCGCCCGGGGCCAGGCCGCCGAGCGTCGTGCGGTCGAGCGTCTCGGGCACGACGTCGAACGCCAGCAGCATGCCTTCGGGCGAAGCGCGGGGCGGCTCGGCGACCGTGAGGCAGCAGCCGCTGACGGCGATTGAGTCGCCCGGGGCGGGGCGATGGTCCCAACGGGGGCAACGCACGACCAGCCGCCGGCCGGCGGGCGCGGGGCTGAGCGACTCGAGCACTCCTGTGGATTGGACCAGGCCCGTGAACATCGGGCCAAGCGTAGACGCGGGCCCCCGACCATAACCCCACCCGCGGGGGGCCGGGCGCGGCGACCGGGACGGCGGGGCATGGAATCCGTATCATGCCGGCGCGTCGCGCCGATGGCGCGTCGAGCCCAACCCGCCCGTGGATCGCCTGGAGCCCTGTCGCATGCTGGAACTGAACCGCCGCACCCGGACCTTCGCGCTGGCCTGTTTCGCGGGCCTTGGACTGCTCGCCGGGTGCTCGTCGAGCGGGGGCGGCGGCGGCCTGTCGTCGTTGTGGCCGTTCGGCGCGCGTGCGGAGAAGCCCGCGACGGTCGAGATCAACCACGACGACTACGCGAAGCTGGGGTACAAGATCCAGTGGACCGGGTACGCGGCGATGGAGAAGGGCGCACGGCTGGTCCGGGCCGACGTGCTGGGCGACGTGCTGGTGGTGATCGACAACAACGCGTACCTCACGACGATCTCGACGGCCAGTGGGGCGGCGCGCTGGGCGACCATCGCCGATGAGCGGCTGGCGAGTTTCGTGGGCGTGCTGCGGTCGGGGCGGCGGCTGATCGTGTGCTCGAACTACCAGGCGATGTTCCTGGACATCGAGACGGGCACGCTGCAGGACAAGCAGCGGTTCGAGCGTGTGGTGAGCACGCGCCCGATCATGATCGGGCCGTACCTGGTCTTCGGCACGCGGGGCGGCGAGGTGATGGCCCACCTGATGATCAACGGGTTCAGGGCCTGGGGCTACGCCCTCAACGGGCCGATCGAGGCCGACCCGGTGCAGATGGAGGACGACGCGGCGTTCGTGTCGGAGTCGGGGGATGTGATCGTGCTCGACGCGCAGACGGGCAACGCCAAGGCGCGGACGCGGATCTACGCCGGCTCGGCCGCGGCGCCCGCCACCAGCGGCGAGGCGATCTACATCGCCAGCAAGGACCAGTCGATCTACTGCATCGAGAGGTTCGGCGGAGCGACGCGCTGGCGCTACCGGACCGATTCGGTGCTCACGTCGGCCCCCGTGTTTGCCGGGGGCGTGCTGTACGTGGACGTGCCCTCGGTCGGCCTGACGGCGCTGGACGCCAAGACGGGCCGGCGGCTCTGGGGCGCGCCGGGCGTGAGCGGCACGGTGATCGGCACGCGTTCCGGCAAGCTCCTGGTGTGGGACGGCCGGCACGCCGTGACGCTGGAGAAGGACGGGGCGGTGTCGCAGCGCGTGGAGATCCCCGGGGTCGCGGCCCTGGTGACCGACCGCTTCGACGACGGCGACCTGTACGTGGTGCGCGCCGGCGGATCGATCAGCCGGTTCGTGCCCCGCTGAACAGCCCGCCCGCCGCCGGACGTGACCCACGCACCTCGCCGGGAGTGCCGAGCCCCATGGCCGACCTGGTACCCATCCGCCGGGCGTTGCTCTCGGTGAGCGACAAGACGGGATTGCTGGAGTTCGCGCGCGGGCTGCACGCGCTGGGGGTGACGCTGATCTCCACCGGAGGCACGGCGCGAGCCCTGGCCGAGGCCGGACTGCCGGTCACGCCCGTGGAGCGCGTGACCGGATTCCCCGAGATGATGGACGGGCGGCTCAAGACGCTGCACCCGCGCGTGCACGGCGGGATCCTGGCCGTGCGCGACGAGCCCGCCCACGCGGCGGCCATGGCCGAGCACGGCATCGAGCCCATCGACCTGGTGTGCGTCAACCTCTACCCGTTCGGAGCGATCGTGGCCCGGCCCGGCGTGACCCTGCACGACGCGATCGAGAACATCGACATCGGCGGGCCGGCGATGGTTCGATCGGCGGCCAAGAACCACGCCTTCGTCGCGGTCGTGACCAGCCCGGATCAATACGCCCGGGTGCTCGACGACCTGCGCGACTCGGCGGGGAGCACCACCCTGCGCCTGCGGCGCGACCTGGCGGCCGCCGCGTTCGCCCACACCGCCGAGTACGACGCGGCCATCGCGGCGCACCTGTCGCGCGTGTTCGCGGACCGCCCGGATGGAGAAGCTCCGTTCCCCACGAGGTTGACACTGCGGTACGAGCGGGCCCAGGCTCTGCGCTACGGCGAGAACCCGCACCAGCGGGCGGCGGTGTACCGCGACCCGGCCTGGCGCGGGCCGTCGGTCGTCGGCGCCCGGCAGCTCCACGGCAAGGAACTGTCGTACAACAACATCAACGACGCCGCGGCGGCGCTGGAACTTGCGTTGTCCCTGTCATCGGTCGCGGGCGGCTCGCCCGCGGCGGCGGTGATCAAGCACGCCAACCCGTGCGGGGCGGCGACGGGCGGCTCGGTGCCGGCGGCGGTGGACCGTGCGATCGCGGGCGATCCCCTGGCGGCGTTCGGCGGGATCATCGCCAGCTCGGCTCCGATCGACGAGGCGGCGGCGGCGAGGTTGACGCGCAAGGACGTGTTCCTGGAGGTGCTGCTGGCGCCACGGTTTGAACCGGCGGCGCTGGAGCTATTGCGGGCCAGGTCGGCCAACATCCGGCTGCTGGAGTTCGGGGCCGCGCCGAGTGAGGCGGGTGGGCACCAGGTTGCCTATCGCTCGTTCCCCGGCGGATTGCTGGCCCAGGAGGCGGACCGGTTGCCGCCGGACCCGGCGCGATGGGAGCACAAGGCCGGCCCGGCGCCCGATGCGTCGCAGGTCGCGGCCGCCGCGGCCCTGGAGGTGATGGTGCGGTCGATGTCTTCCAACGCGATCGCGATCGGTGGGGCGGACCCGGCGTCGCCGGGCTCGGTGCGGCTGTTCGGCGGGGGCGTGGGGCAGGTGGACCGGGTGACGGCGTGTCGCCTGGCGGTGGAGAAGGCGCGGGCGGGCGCCGCGGATGAACTGAAGGGTGCGGTGGCGGTTTCGGATGCGTTTTTCCCGTTCCCCGACGGGCCGCGGATCCTGATCGACGCGGGCGTGGGCGTGATCGTGCACCCGGGCGGCTCGAAGCGGGATCAGGAGACGTTTGACCTGTGCACCGCCCATGGGGTCACCTGCCTGGTGACGGGCGTGCGGCGGTTCCGGCACTGACGCGTGGTCGGCGGTGGTTGGCGCGGCTCAGCTGCCGGCCCAGCGCCGCCACAGCGATGCGAGCAACTCGAAGAAGGCGAGCGACTGGCGCGGGGCGTCGCAGAGGATCGACCGCGCCACGCGTTCGCGGAGCTCGGCGCGGTGCGATGCCAGGACGGCCCGGTCGGTGGCCAGGCCGACCGCGGTGCGTAGGAAGGCGGCGTCGTCGGCGCAGGCCCACTCGGGCCGGCCGATGGCCGAGAGCAGGCTGAGCCCGACGCGCGCGGCGTGCCGGTCGCCGACGAGGCTGACGACGGGCAGGCCCATCCAGAGCGCCTCGCACGTGGTGGTGGTGCCGTGGTAGGGGTATGTGTCCAGCGCGATGTCGGCATCGTGGTAGAGCGCCAGGTGCTCGGGCACGTCTTCGGTGCGGCCGGCGAAGCGGACGCGGCCCGGCTCGACGCCGCACGCTGCGAATCGCGCGGCCAGGGCCTGCTGCACCGGCGGGTGCTGCAGGTGCGTGGCCTTGAGCAGCAGACCCGAGCCTGGCACGGCCCGGAGCACGGCGGACCAGAGCTCGACCGTGCGGGTCGAGATCTTCGCTGTGTTGTTGAAGGATGCGAACGTGATCGGCGCGTCGGTCGGCCGGGCGCGCACCTCGGGCGATCGGCCGTCGGGCCGGTAGCACAGGAAGCAGCCGGTGGAGATGCGTTCCAGCGACTCGGTGGCCAGCGATTCGGACCCCGGCGGGTCGGTCAGGGCGTCGACGATGCGGTGGCCGACCCCGGGCAGGCCGCAGGTGTTGGGGTACGCCAGGTACGCGACCTGAACCGGGGCGGGCCGGCGCGCCAGCAGGTCGATCCGCGTCGCGTCCAGCACGCCCAGCAGGTCCACCAGCACGTCGATGCCGTCGGAGCGCACGCGGGCGAACAGCTCGGCGTCGGAGAGCTGTGTCACGTTGAGCCAGCGGTCGGCTAGCGCTTGGAATCGTCGAGTGACGGCGTCTTCTGAGTCGTTTTGGTTGTAGATGGTGATGTGGACTGCGGCGCGATCGCGCGATTCCAGTAGGGGTTCGAGGAAGTACGCCACGGAGTGCTGGCGGAAATCTCCGCCGAGCATGGCGACTTTCAGCGGTCCGCCCGGCCGGGGTTGGGCGGGCGGCGTGGGGACCGGGGCTGCGGGGGCGGTGGCGCCGAGGCGGGCGTGGGCGGCGAAGATCTCGGCGGCCGTCGCCCGGGCGCTGTAGTTGAGCGAGGTGCACAGGAAGGCCAGCAGGTCGCGCGAGGGGCCGAGCCGTCCGATCGCCCCGCTCAGCATGTCGACCGATTCCTCGGCGCGCCCGGTCTCGTTGTACAGGCGGGCCAGCAGGCACAGGGCCGTCGGGTCGTCGGGCGCCAGGTGCAGCGCGCGGCGCAACGCGGCCTCGGCCTGCTCGGTGTCGCCGAGGCCGATGAGTACCTGCGCCAGGGCGTTGTGGAACCTCACCTGCGTCGGGTCGAGCTCGGCCGCCCGGCGGAGCGCCGCCACCGCTTCCGCTCGGCGAGGCGTGTTGGTGAGGCAGAGCCCGAGCGTGTACCGCAGCTCGGCGGCGTCGGGGGCGCCGGCCGCGGCCCGCTCGGCGAAGAAGACCGCTTGCTGCGGGCGTCCGGTGCGGATCAGGAACAGGGCCATGACCTGGTTGAGCCCGGGCTCGCGCGGGTCTCGCGCCAGGGCGCGCCGGATGGTGGCTTCGGCGTGCGCGGCGCGGCCCGCGTTCATGAGCCGCTCGATCTCGGCCGCGATGGTTCCGGCGAGGGACATGCCGGCGGAGATTAGCCGCGAAGCACCAGCGCCATGCCGCCGAGCAACAGGGCGACGCCCAGGGCGCGGGCGGGCGTGAGCTCGCGGGCGGCGGCGCCCAGGATCCCGAAGTGATCGAACGCGACCGAGGCGGTTGCGCCCACGACGAAGTTGGCGAACGTCGCCCAGACGGGGCCGGCGAGCGTGGACCTCAGGGTGGCGTTGACCCCGGCCTGAAGCGGCAGGAGGATGCCGGCGACGACGGCCAGGGCGATGCACAGCGCGGTCATGGTGGGTTCCTGGCGGCGGAGGGTGGCCCGGGTGAATCCGAGCGGGACGCAGGGGCGGAGCATACGTGGGGGCGGACGGGCCGGGGGGCGCGCCGCTACCATGCGGCCGGTCGCAGGAGCCAAGGTCATGAACATCCGCTTGATTCGGTTGGGGACGATCGCCGGGGCATTCGTGATGTGCGCCGGCGTGTGGGCGTTGCAGCCCGGCGAGCCGGGCAAGAAGCCCGACGCCCCCGCGGCCCCCGCGGCGCCGAAGGGTGATCCGAAGCCCGATGCGCCCGCCAAGGAGCAGTACGTGTACGTATCGCTGAAGACGTCGATGGGGGAGATCGTCCTGGAACTGAACAAGACCAAGGCGCCGATCACGGTCGAGAACTTCCTGGCGTACCTGGACAAGGGCCACTACGACGGCACGATCTTCCACCGGGTGATCCCGGACTTCATGATCCAGGGTGGCGGCTTCACCAAGTCGATGGAGCAGAAGAAGACCGACAAGCCCATCAAGAACGAGTGGCAGAACGGGCTGAAGAACGTGCGCGGTACCGTGGCGATGGCCCGCCTGGGCGACCGCAAGCCCAACCCCGCGACCGTGGACTCGGCGACGGCGCAGTTCTTCATCAACGTCAAGGACAACGACTTCCTCGATCGGGCCCAGGCCGACGGCGGCGCGTACTGCGTCTTCGGAAAGGTCGTCGCCGGCTTGGATGTGGTGGACAAGATCAAGGTCGTCCCGACGGAGACCAAGCCCCCGCACGGGAACGTGCCGACCACGCCGGTGGTGATCGAGAAGGCGTCGCGCTTGAGCGACGAAGCCGCGGCCAAGTACCGCAAGCCTTGAGCGGCTCTGCCCCGGTGTAACCCATCGGCGACCTAGGGCGGTCCTGCCCCGATCGGGGCGGGCCTTGCGCGGCAAGTGCGCGCCGCCGGCATGCACGACTGAACCCGCGCTCGCGGCGGGACGATTTCTGCGCCTGTGCCCCGCGGGGGGCGAGAAGGAGAGGCGGCCGTCGTTGAGTTGCCAGCGCGGGGCGGCGCCAGCCTGGAGCGGACCATGGACGGGTCGCTTCGCCGGGGGTTCACGGTCGTTGAGTTGCTGATGTCAGCGGCCATCGTGTCGCTTTTGATCGCGGCGACGCTGCCGGGGTTGCGGGCGGCGCGGCTGGTGGCGCAGGAGCTGGCCTGCAAGGCCAACCTTCGATCGCTGGGCACCGCGACGATCACCTACTACGGCGACTGGGGAGACGTGCCGCTGCCGCCGACGCAGTGCATCGACGTGCCGGCGGGGCGCGTGGAGCTGGTGCGGGCGCTGGGCGACTACCTGGACGCCGCGCCGCCCAGCATGAGCGAGCGGGTGCGGCCCTGGGCCTGCCCGAGCGACACCCTGCGCTGGCCCGACACCGGCGGCTCGTACGTGTACTACCCGCGGATTCTGTACGAGACGTTCGTGGTTCAGACGCCGCACACGTCGCTGCGGGCGATCATGCGGACCACGCACCAGCGGATCGGCCTGTTCTTCGACTGGTACCCGCAGCACGGGCCGCGGTTCAACGTGGTGTACTTCGACGGCGGCGTGGACAGCCTGCGGGAGTGGGTGGGGTACGCGTACCGGTAGCGGCTCGGTATGCTGCCGGAGTCGTCGGGGCCGGTCGCGCCGGTGGCGCGGCGTTGCACCCGGCTGCCTTCGGTGGAGCCGACCATGAACATCGCGAAGCTGCGTCTGAATCCGCACGCACTGTCCGCCGCGGCCGGGGCGCTGGTGGTAATCCTGGCGGGGGCGGCGGTGGGCGTGGGGCTGTCCGCCGAGTCTCAGCCGGCGGGCGGCGGGGTTCACCTGGTGTACATGTCGAAGGTCAAGGCGCAGAAGCAGGGCGACATCAAGGGCGAGGTGAACCAGAAGGGCCGCGAAGGGTGGTTCCGGGCCACGAGGTTCGATTACGAGGTGAAATCGCCGCGGGACGCGGCAACGGGACAGGCGTCCGGCAAGCGTCAGCAGCGGCCGATCAGCATCAGCCGCGACGTTTCGGAGGCGACGCCGCAGTTCTTCCAGGCGCTGGTCACCAACGAGACGTTCCCGGAGATCGAGTTCCGGTTCTTCGGGACCGGGCCGGTCGGGGGGGCGGGGAGCGCCGCGGGCGTGGAGACACAGCGGCTGACGATCCGGCTCGTTGACGCGAGCCTTTCGAACGTGTCGTACCAACTGGTCGAGAAGGACAACCGCCCGCAGCTGATCGAATCGCTGGAGTTCGTGTTCGGCAGGATCGAGATCTCGACGCCCGGGGGCAAGTCGGCGTCGGACGATTGGGTCAAGCAGAAGTAGGCGGCGGCGCCGGGTTCACCAGCCGGAGCGGAGTTCGTTGACGATCGCCTGGGCGAGCGACTGGACGGCGGCGGCCTCGCCGGTGCCGAGCCGTTCGTTGACGCCCTGGGCGGGCACGAAGGACTCGGCGGCGGAGAATGACCGGCGCGCCGTGAGCGTCTTGCCGGTACGGGCGTCTCGGAAGTCGAAGTCGACGGTGAGCACCAGGGCCTGGGTTTCGACCAGGCCGGTGGTGCGGCCGGTGGTCACCTTGCGCAGTTCCGATCGGGTGATGACGCCCGAGAGCGTCGCCTGCGAGGCGGAGCCCTCGACCACGCGCCAGGGCGTGCTGCGCCGGATCTCGGCGATGATCGCCTCGGTCAGTTGCTGCTCGAGCCCGTACGAGTAGGAGCGGTTGCCGAACATCGGCACCGACACGGACGTGATCGTGTCGTCGAAGGTCGATTGGAACGAGTACCCGGCGCGCGGGTCGCTGCTGCAGCCGCACAGCAGCAGCGCAGCGCCGAGCGCCAGCGAAGCCAACACGAGCGGTGATGCGGTGCGGCGGTTCACTGTCCGCTCCCCGGTTGGACGGGCTTCATCGGCTCGGCGCTGGACGGGGCTGGCGTCGGGGGCGGCGGCGCTGGCGCTACCGGCGCCGGCCGCGGATCGGACGGTGGAGCGGGCGGGGCCGGGGGCGGGTTGAGCGAGATCCAGCCGCGTTCGATGAGCATGTCCAGCGCGCGCTGTGCGGTGGCGGTCTCGGGGTGCTGGCGGATGAGCCGCTTGAGCGTGTAGCGGGCGGCGGCGCCGTTGCCGCTCTTGATGTACCAGGCGGCGTTCTCCATCAACTGCAGCGCGGCGGATTCATCGATGCGGGTGAGCAGCGCCTCGTCGATGCCCGATTCTTCGGCCTTGGACGGGTACATCGCCATGAACCGGCGCACCAGCACCTGGGCGTCGAGCAGGGGCGAGCCGTCGTAGCGCGGGCCCTTGTACTGACCGATGCGCGAGTAGACGCGTCGCTGCATGGCCTTGAGCCGGTAGGGCGAGTTGGGGTAGTTCTGCAGGAACAGGTCGTAGGCGTCGCTGGCGGACTTGAGGTCGTGGTTGCGGTAGAAGTAATCGGCCAGCTCGATCCCGGCGCGCTCGGCGGCGCGGCTGCCGGGCAGCCGCTCCTGCACGCGGATGAGCAGTTCCTGGCCGATATCGTCGGCGCTCATCCAGCGGAAGCCGAGCCACTTGCGGTTGAACCCGTTGCAGTACCGGATGCCGATTTCGAGCTCTCGTTCGATCGCGGTCACGAACTCGGGCGTGCCGGCGAACTGCTTGACCACCGCCTCGTAGTCGTAGAGCGCTTCGTACTCGTTGCCGGCGGCGCTGACGGCGTCGGCCCGCAGCAGGTACGCCTGCGGCAGCAGCGGGTTGTCGGTGCGGTCCTTGGCTTCGATGAATCGATCGAGGATGATGATCGCCGCCGATGGGCGATCCTCGGCCAGGGCGCGCCGGGCTTCGGCGATCGTCGCCTCGTCGCTGCCGGGCTCCGGGGTCGCCGCGGGCACCCACCGGCCCGACTCATCGAGGCGATAGCCGGGGCGGGTGTCGCCCGAGACCCGCGGCGGGGGAGGCGCCTCGGACGCGAGTTTGCCGATGTCGACCGGCGAGGGCTTGGAGCCGTCCGCGGGCCTGGGCGGCTGCTCGGCGGGCGGCTGGGCCAGCGCGACGGCGGCGCCCGTGAACCAGGCGAGCGCGACGGCTGAGCAGCGGAGAGCGGGCCGTTCGATCATGGCAACACGATAGCGAATACGGGTCTGTCGCGGGGTCGCCGGGGGCCGGTGCGTGGGTACGCCGCTGCGCGGTCAGCGGACCTTGCCGCGGGTCAGCTCCTGCTCGGCCGCGAGCCAGTTGGACGTCGGATCGCCGCCTTGTTTGAGCCATCGGAAGTACGCGGCGCGGGCGATCTCCTCGCGTGAGGGACGGGCCTTGGGCTCGATGGTCGGGGCGGTCTGCGGGCGGGCCGTCGAGAGGTTGGGCGGCGGCTGCGTGGCCGCAGGCGCGGGTGCTGCCTTTCCAGCGGCGGGCGGACGCACGGCAGCGGAAGGCTTGGAGTTGGGGGTGCGGGCCATGGGCGAACTCCTGATGATCCGGGCGTGCGAGCCCGGGGGCGATCGGGGTTGGGGTTCCGGGCGAACGCCCGATAACGCGCGATGCTAGGCCCGACGCCGGCGCTTCGCGGACGCGCCGGGCGTGAGCGTGGGCAATCGGCGCGGGCAGCGCCGGGGCGTGGCCACGCGGGTGATTCCGATGCTTGCCCGCGGGGGTGCGGCGTGCCGGATCGGTGGCACCTTGCAGGGCCGGGGCGAGGCGCCGCGCGTGGGGCGCGGGCCGTCGCACCCGAGGGAGAACGAGAGATGCACGCACGCCCGCTGCTGTCCGCCGCGATTCTGACGTTGGCCGCGCACGGAGCGTGCCGCGCCGATGTGCTGCTGTTCGGTCAGATGCCCGTGGATCAACTGTCGTCGTTGAACTCGCAGTTCACTGGCGGGTCGGAGATGCGGCGGACGGCGGACGATTTCTGGCTGCCGACGGGGAATACAAACCCGTACGCGATCAGCCGCGTGACTGGGTACGTGCACTCGGCGCTGGGCGCCGCCGACCCGAGCCGGTACGGCGTGGAGATCTACGCCGACGCGGGCGGAACGCCCGGGGCGCTGCTGGTGCAGCGGATCGGGGCGTCGCGCCTGGAAGACCGGGGGTGGGCCCCCTCCAACATGCGGATCGTCGAGGCGATCTTCGACCTGTCGTTCTCGGCCGCGGCCGGGCAACGCTACTGGGTGTCGGTGTTCGGCGTCGACGGCGCGACGGGCCAGACGCGCTTCAGTACGTACAACTACGGCGGCGCCACGCAGGGGTACACGGCGAGGTACCAGGTGGGCGGCGGGGCCTGGGCGCCCGTGGAGACGGCGGCGGGCTCCATGTACCGCGACTTTGCGTTCGGTGTCTACGGCGCGCAACTGGTGCCCGGTCCGGGCGCCGCGGGGGCGCTGGGGTTGGGCGCCTGGGGCGTTGCGGGTCGTCGTCGGCGGCGCTGATGCGGGCGGATCAGGGCTGGGGGCGGGCCTTCCACGCCTTGAGCACTTCGGCTTCTTTCTCCGGGGAGATGCCGGCGCGCGGCTTGGCCGGGTCGGCCATCGTGGGCTTGGGCTTGCCGTCCTTTTCGGCCTGTTCGATGAGCTCGCGCGTCACGCGGATCCGACGCTCCAGCTCTCCCGGGAACCAGGCGATCACGTCGCGGGCGGTCTGCTCGACGGGTGTGCTGGTCAGGCCCGCGGCGACGGCCTTGTCGAATTTGCGCCGGTGGAACCCGCGCAGGCCGTCGACCTGCGGCAGCCAGATGGGAAGCACGCCGGGGCCCACGCCCTGGTTGGCGAGGAACTCGGTTTCGACCCAGGTGAGGGTGGATTCGGAGCCCGCGGCCTTGCGGCAGGCTTCGATCATGGCGGCGGTGGTCAGACCGCCCACCGGCCCGCAGGCGTTGAAGACGCCGAAGGTGCGCTGCTCGATGCAGCGGACGATCCACCGGGCCAGGTCACGCGCGTCGATGATCTGCACGGGGTCTTCTGGGTTGCCGGGGGCGAGGATCTCGCCTCCACGCTTGGCGCGCATCGGCCAATAGGTGAACCGGTCGCTGGTGTCGCCGGGCCCGACGATGTATCCGGGGCGGATGTTGAGCACGCGCCCGGGCATGGCCTTTTCGGCCGCCTGTTCGCAGAGCGCCTTGAGCGGGCCGTAGGCGCCGTCGCTCATGGTTTCGATGGAGGGATCTGGGATCGTACCGACAGCGGCGGTCTCGTCGGCGTCGGGCGTGTTGTTGTCGGCGTAGACCGAAAGGGTGGAGATGAAGACGTATTGCCGCACCGCGTCGGCGAGCAGTTCGGCGGAGGCGGCCACCATGCGCGGGTAGTAGCCGGAGGTGTCCACGACCGCGTCCCACGAACGGCCCTTGAGGGCCGAAAGACCCTCGCCCTTCTTGGGGTCGCGGTCGCCCTGGAGCTTCTCGACTTCGGGGAACAGACCGCCCTTGCGCTTCTCGGTGATGCCGCGGTTGAAGAGGGTGACGGTGTGTCCGCGTGCCTGCGCGGCGTCGACGACGTGGGGCCCAAGGAAGCCGGTGCCTCCGAGGATGAGGATCTTCAGCGGGCCGGCCCCGGGCTTGACTGGGGCCTTGTCCTTCGGCTGGACGGCGCGGGCCAGGCCGGCGCCCAACGACAGGGCCCCGACGGCGGAGATGGACGTGGCGAGGAATTCGCGGCGAGAGGTGGACATCGGACGCTCCGGGAAACGGCGGGAACGGCCGGGCGAAATCCCGGCGCGGTCGCAGAGATGCTCGAAACGGTCGGATCCGTCGCGAGCGGCGGGCGGTCGGAGCGTACCGTGCGTGGTTCGTGTAGTGTGGCGGCGTGGAACTGACGCCGCTGAGGTACTTCGTGGCCATCGCCGGGGCGGGGCACCTGACGCGGGCGGCCCGCGTGCTGGGGGTCGGGCAGCCGGCGCTGTCGGCGGCGCTGCGGAAACTGGAGGCGGAAGTGGGCGCCCGGCTGCTGGAACGCTCCCGGCGCGGGGTGGAACCGACGGAAGCCGGCCGGGCGTTTCTACCGCACGCCACCGACGCGGTGCGGCGAGCCGAGGCGGGGGCTCGCGCGGTTCGGGAAGTGATGGGGCTGCAGCGGGGTTCGCTGCGCATCGGCGGCGGGGCGACGGCGACCACGTACCTGCTGCCCGGGGTGGTGTCGGCGGTTCGCCGGGCGCACCCGGGCCTGAGGTTCTACGTGCGCGAGGCGGGCAGCGCCGCCGTGGCGGGCGCGGTGCTCTCGGGAGAACTTGACCTGGGCATCGTCACGCTGCCGGTGCTCCACCCCGAGGCGGACGAACTGGTGCGCGTTCCGCTGGTGCAGGATGAACTGCGCCTGATCGTGCCGCTCCGGCACGCGATGGCGGGGCGCAGGTCGTTCCGCTGGCAGGACCTCGCGGGCGAGTCGGTGGTGGCCTTCGAGGCCGGGACGGCGGTGCGCGAGGTGATCGACCGCGCGGCGGGGGCGGCGGGGGTGGCGCTATCGGTGGTCATGGAGCTGCGGTCGATCGAGTCGATCAAGCAGATGGTGGCGGCGGGGATCGGCGTGGGCTTCGTGTCGCGGTTTGCGCTCGGCGAGGGCGAGGGCCTGACGTGCAAGCAGGGCCGGTTGTCGCGCGGGCTGGCGGTGGTGCGGCGGCGGCGCGGCGAGCCGAGCCCGGCGGTTCAGATGTTCGAGCGTGAGCTGCTGCGCGTGGCGCGGCGCGGGTGGGAGAAGGCGCCGTGATCTGGACTCGGGCGCTGGCGGCGTGGGGATTGATCATCGCCTGCGAGACGGTGCTGGGCGCGCTGCGCGGGGCGCTGGTAGCGCCGGCGGTGGGGGATTGGCGGGCACGGCAGCTCGGCGTTCCCATCGGCCTGGCGGTGATCGTCGGCGTCGGGATGCTGACGGCCCGCTGGATCGGCACGCGCACGACCGGCCAGCGGCTGGCGGTCGGGGCGCTGTGGGTGGCGCTGACCGTCGCGTTCGAGCTGGCGCTCGGGGTCGGAGCGATGCGGCTGAGCTGGGCGCGCGTGCTGGAGGACTACGACCTGTCACGCGGCGGGCTGATGGGGCTGGGGTTGTTGGGCATGTTCCTGACGCCGCTGCTGGCGGCGCGCTGGCGCGGGTTGGATCGACGGGCCTGAGTCAGCGCGCCGGGGAGGGCCAGGGCGCGCCGGCGTCGATCCACCGGCGGAGCGCCGCGATCTCGTCTTCGGTGAGCGGCTCCTCGTCCAGCGGCATCCGCGGCTCGCCCCCCTCGCCCAGGATGCGCTTCATGAACAGGCTGCCCGCGGCGTCGCCTGGCTTGATCGACGGCCCGTTCTTGCCGCCCGCCAGCACCGCGGCACGCGAGTCGAGCCGAAGACGGCCCTTGCGGACGGCGTCGCCGTGGCAATCGATGCACCACTGATCGAGAATGGGCCAGACCTCGCGCGCGAAATCCACAGCTCCGCCGCCATCGCCGGACGCCGGTGCGGTGATCACGGGTGCGGGCCGGGTGGGGGCCGGCGCTGGCCCGGCCGGGGGTGCGATGCCAAGCATGTCGCGCAGCGGGCCGGTGAGGTACTGCTCGCCGTGCGTGACCGACCCGCCGAAATGCCCGGCGGCGCCCACGCCGATCGCCGCCAGAAGCAGCGACGCCCGCGTGGCCAAGCGGGGGCCGGCACGGGTCGCGGCGGATCGTTCCAGCCACAGGCGGCAGATCAGCGCGATCGCCGCCAGCCCCGCCGCGACCAGGCCGAGCGTGCGGTGAGTCAGGAGCGTCGGCCCGGGGTCGCCCTGCTCCAGATTCGCGTTGAGCAGGCCGCTGGCCGCGGCGGCGACGGCTCCGAGCGCCCCCAGGGCCAGGCAGGGCACGCCCGCGGGCGAGAGCCCGCGGCCACGAGCGGCACTGACCATCTCGAGCATCAGCGCTGAGAAGACCAGCGCGATGGGGAAGTGGACGAGCACGACGTGCAGACGCCCGGCGAGCACGGCGGCAGGCGGGTGGGCGGGCGAGGCGGCCAGGAGCATGTCGGCGAGCATGGCCCGAGCCTACCACGGCCAAGGCCGGCGGCTACCGTGCGGCACCGGAGGCTCGCCATGCACAGTCTGTCCGACGTCCAGCGGTACCTCGCCGATCAGGGGATCGACGCCTGGCTTCTGTACGACTTTCGGGGGTCCAACCCGGTCTTTACGCGTCTGTGCCCGCAGAAGAAGTGGACCACCCGGCGCGTGTGGCTGCACATTCCCGCCGCCGGCCGGGGGGAGCCGTTGCTGTTGCACAGCGGTATCGACGGGCCGAGCTTCCGGGAGGTGGACCTGCCCAAGCGGTCGTACCTGGGCTGGCGCGACATGACCGAGGCGCTGTCGGGCTTGCTGGGGCCCGGGGCGCGAATCGCGATGGACTACTCGCCGGGAAATGCGCTGCCCGTCGTTTCGTGCGTGGACGCGGGCGCGGTTGAATTGATTCGCGGGCTGGGCGCCGAGGTGGTGTCATCGGCGAACGTGGCGCAGGTGGCCGTCGCGGCGTGGTCGAGCGCGGCGGTGGAAGCCCACGGGAAGGCGAGCTGCGCCGTGGCGGGGATCAAGGACGCGGCGTTCGGGCTGATCCGACAGCGGGTGGGCGCGGGCCAGCGCGTGCTGGAGCACGAGGTTGCCGATTTCATCCGCGAGGGGTTCAAGCGCGAGGGATTGCAGTGGCCCGACGGGCCCATCGTCGGCGTGAACGCCCACAGCGGCGACCCGCACTACGAGCCGGGCGCCGACCGGCCGACGGAGATCAAGCGGGGCGACTGGGTGCTGATCGACCTGTGGGCTCGCCGGCCGGGCGATGAGCACATCTACAGCGACATCACCTGGTGCGGCTACGTGGGCGGCAAGGGCCAGTGCCCCGCGGACCGCCTGAGGGTGTTCGAGACGGTGCGGGCGGCGCGGGACGCGGCGCTGGAAGCGGCCCGCGCGGGGTGGAAGCGGCCCGGCGGCGTGCAGGGGTGGGAACTGGACGAGGCCGCCCGGGGCGTGATCATCGGGGCCGGTTTCGCCGAGGGCATCCGCCACCGCACGGGGCACAGCCTGAGCCCCGGCCAACTGGTGCACGGGCTGGGCATGAACCTCGACAACCTCGAGACGCGGGACACCCGCCGCATGCTGCCGGGCACGGGCTTTACCATCGAGCCGGGGATCTACCTGCCGCAGTTCGGCGTGCGGATGGAGATCAACGTGTACGTGGACGCGGCCAAGGGGCCGGTGGTGACCAGTTGCGTGCAGGAGGAACCGGTGTGGATGGGATGAGCGGGCGCGGGTATTCCGGCGAAGATTCGGCGGCGTGGAGTGAAGAGCAGCCAGAGACGCTCGCGGAATTGTTGCGCTATCTGGAGAATCTCGGCGCCCATGGCGGGCAGTACTGGTTTCGCGGTGAGAGTCAGGATTTTCCGAGTCGCCAGTCGCGGTTGGCGGTCAATCACCCGAATGCCAGTCATGCGGAGCTGTTTGAGCTTGAACTGGAGCTCGTTCGGGAGTTCTGGAGAATTGCGCACCTGCACCTCCGCGGACTGTTGCCTCATCTTCAGCAACCGGAGCTGAGAGGAATCCATCAATGTCTCGAGGTGATGCCGCTGGCGCGGCACTACGGCATTCCAACCCGACTGGTGGATTGGACAACGCATTGGTACGTAGCAGCGTTTGTGGCCGCTGTGGATGACCCGGCGAAGCCCGGCTATGTCTATGCACTCAACGCGGCAGAATTGGCGGTCGCCGTACACGCGCGATGGGATGGGCTCGGAATTGGATCTTGCCCGTACGGAAGCGGACAGCGGGCCTGGGTCGAGGCTCTTGAACGACCAATGCCGCCGCCATTTCTGATTCAATGGCACTACCCGCCGCGCCTTCGACGTATGCACAGTCAAGGCGCGAAGTTCCTGCTTCACAGTTGCGCCAACATGCCGCACGACCCGGCGATCTTCGACTTACTGAAGCACGCCGAGGGCCAGTTCAAGCACCTTCGGATACGGGTCAATGCCGGACTGAAGGATGAACTTCTGCGGTACCTCGGCCAATTTGAAGTCAACGCCGATGCGCTCGGGTTCACTTCGCTCGATCGGGCATGCTGGGAGATGGTGGCCAGCCACCAGAAAGATCACGGTAATCGATGAAATAGTGAATTACGATCGATTCGATTTATGACTTCCCGGGGCTACGGTTGTGGTGAACGCACCACGCAAACCACCCGGAGCCGAGCCATGACCACCCCCCGCCGCGACCCGTTCAACGCCCAGCGCACGTTCACCGTCAATGGCCGTGAGTACGGCTACTACAGCCTGGCGGCGCTGGCGCAGCAGAAGATCGGGGGTCCGGTCGAGAAGATGCCGTACTCGATCCGGGTGCTGCTCGAGTCGATGCTGCGGAGCGTGGACGGGTTCGTGGTGACGGCGGACGACGTGGCGGGCATGGCGGGGTATGACGCGAAGAACGTGTCGAAGGACGAGGTTCCGTTCATGCCGGGGCGGGTGGTGCTGCAGGACTTCACGGGCGTGCCGTGCGTGGTGGACCTGGCGGCGATGCGGTCGGCGATGAAGGCCCTTGGGGGCGACCCGTCGGCGATCAACCCGCTGGTGCCGTGCGACCTGGTGATCGACCACTCGGTGCAGGTGGACGCGTTCGGCTCGGCGACGGCCCTGACCATCAACTCGCAGAAGGAATTCGAGCGGAACCTGGAGCGGTACGAGTTCCTCAAGTGGGGGCAGCAGTCGCTGGCCAATTTCCGCTGCGTGCCGCCGGCGACGGGCATCGTGCACCAGGTGAACCTGGAGTACCTCTCGCCGGGCGTGCTGACGCGGGAGATCGACGGGCGGACGGTGGCCTACCCCGACTCGTGCGTGGGCACCGACAGCCACACGACCATGATCAACGGGCTGGGCGTGGTGGGATGGGGCGTGGGGGGCATCGAGGCCGAGGCGGTGATGCTCGGGCAGCCGTACTACATGCTCCCGCCGGAGGTCATCGGCTTCCGTCTGACCGGCAAGCTGCCCGAGGGCACCACGGCGACCGACCTGGTGCTGACGATCACGCAGGTGCTCCGCAAGAAGGGCGTGGTGGAGAAGTTCGTCGAGTTCTTCGGCCCGGGCATGGCGGCGCTGTCGATCCCCGACCGGGCGACGATCGCCAACATGGCGCCGGAGTACGGCGCGACGATGGGCTTCTTCCCCGTCGATGAGCAGACCATCGCCTACATGAAGTTCACGGGCCGGGCCGAGCAGGCGGCGCTCACCGAGGCCTACTGCAAGGCCAACGCCCTGTGGTGGGACGCCTCGAAGCCCGACCCGGTGTTCGCCGACGTGATGGAGCTCGACCTGGCGACCGTGCAGCCCAGCCTGGCCGGGCCCAAGCGCCCGCAGGACCGCGTGGACCTCAAGAACGTCAAGCCCGAATTCCTCAAGAGCCTGGGCGCCCCGATGGGCAACACCGGCTTCGGGCTGCCGGCCGAGAAGATCTTCGGCGCCTTCGGCACGGTCACCTGCCGCAGCGGCAACCCCAGGAAGCTCACGCACGGAGCGGTGGTGATCGCGGCGATCACCAGCTGCACCAACACCAGCAACCCCGACGTGCTGATCGCCGCGGGCCTGGTGGCGCGCAAGGCCCGGGCGCTGGGGCTGCGGCAGCGATCGTGGGTCAAGACGAGCCTGGCTCCGGGCTCGCGGGTGGTGACGGACTACCTGGACAAGGCGGGGTTGACGGCCGATCTGGACGCGCTGGGGTTCCAGACGGTGGGCTACGGGTGCACGACGTGCATCGGCAACAGCGGGCCGCTGCCGGAGGAGATCGAGGCGGCGATCAAGGAAGGGGACCTGGTGGCCGCCAGCGTGCTGAGCGGCAACCGCAACTTCGAGGGTCGCGTGCACCCGGCGGTGAAGGCCAACTACCTGGCCAGCCCGCCGCTGGTGGTGGCGTACGCGATCGCCGGGAGCGTGGCGATCGACCTGGCGACCGAGCCGCTGGCGACGACCGCCGAGGGCAAGCCGGTGTACCTGCGGGACATCTGGCCGACGCACGCCGAGGTGCAGGCGATCAAGGCGCAGTGCCTGAGCCCGGAGCAGTTCAAGGCGCAGTACGCGCGGGTGTTCACGGCCAACGAGACGTGGAACAGCGTGCCGGTCTCCAAGAGCGACCTGTACGCCTGGAACGGCGCGAGCACCTATATCCAGCACCCGCCGTACTTCGAGGGCATGCGGGCCGAGACGCCCCGGGGCGCCCTGCCGCCGGTGCGCGGCGCGCGGGTGCTGGTGAGCGTGGGCGACTCGGTGACGACCGACCACATCTCCCCGGCGGGCGACATCGCCGAGAAATCGCCGGCCGGCGAGTACCTCAAGAGCCTGGGCGTGCCGCGCAGCATGTTCAACTCCTACGGCTCACGCCGCGGCAACGACCGGGTGATGACGCGGGGCACGTTCGCCAACGTGCGGGTGAAGAACGCGCTGGCGCTCGACGGCGGGAAGGTGCGCGAGGGGTGGTGGACGCGCGACTTCACCCAGCCGGGCGGGCCGCTGGCGACCATCTTCGACGCCTCGCTGAACTACAAAAAAGCGGGCACGCCGCTGGTGGTTCTGGCGGGCAAGGACTACGGCATGGGCTCCAGCCGCGACTGGGCGGCCAAGGGCACGATGCTGCTGGGCGTGCGGGCGGTGATCGCCGAGAGCTTCGAGCGCATCCACCGGTCGAACCTCGTGGGCATGGGCGTCTTGCCGCTGACCTACAGGCCGGGCCAGAGCGCCGCGTCGCTGGGCATCAGCCCGACCGATACGTTCGACATCGAGCTGCCCGAGAGCCTCGAGCCGCGGTGCGACGTTCGCGTGGTGGCGACGGGCACCGAGGGCGACCGCGCCGGCAAGAAGGTCGCGTTCACGGTGCTCTGCCGGCTCGATTCGGCGGTGGAGATCAACTACTTCCGCAACGGCGGCATCCTGCAGACCGTGATCCGGCGGTTGCTCAACGAGAGCCGAACGCCCGCCATGGCCTGAGGCCTACGCTGATTTCGGATGAAGGGCGATCTGGCCAGCCTGCTGGCGGCGGTGGAGGCGTACCTGGCCCCGCGCGCCAAGCAAGACCCGCACCTGCGCGAGTTGCTTCGGCAGGCCGCGGCGTGGCTGAGTTCCATCGCCGGACCCGACGATCCGGCGACGGGTTCGGGCGGGGTGTCCGCGGACGACCGGGCGTCGCGTGCCGCGGGCGAGGCTTTGGCCCAGGTCTCGGGCGTCGCGGCGGAGCAGGGGGTTCCGGATCAAGAGGCCCCGCGACGCCCCGGCGAGCGGGCCCAGGCGCTGGTGCCGTTGAAGATCGGCGACACGCTGGTGCACGTGCCTGTGGAAGGCTCGACGCAGGAGATCGGTCGGGCCCGGCTGGCGGCGCAACCCCCGGAGGAGCCCGAGCGGGCGCGCCCGGCGGACGCCGCGGGCGAGCCGGATCTGGCGGTGGTGGCCCGCCGGGCGCGACTGAAGGCCCAGGCGTGCCCGGTGGCGATGCGCCGTCGCGGGCTGCGGGCGGGCGACGCGGCGCTGGGCGACGTGCTGGCGGAGATGAACGCGCTGATCGCGCGGGCCAAGTCGCTGCCCTCGTGCTTCCTGTGGCAGTTCTTCCCCGAGCACCCGGTGCCCGCCGACGAGCATCTGCGCACCATCGAGCGGTGCTACGCCAACCTGGCGCTGGCGGCCGAGCTCGCGCTCCGGGTCGAGGGCAACGACGATCTGGAGGACGTGCAGCGCGAGGCGATCCAGGCGCTGGCCGAGGCGCAATCGGCCCTGCGCGTGGCGCTGGGCTCGACCTGGCTGACGCGCCCGGACCAGGATCAGGACGACGCGTTCCTGTGGCTGACGGTCAAGACTAAGCGCGACCAGGTGTTCATCGAGCGGTTCATGCGGCTGAACGACCCGGCCGATCCGGCGCGGGCGGACGAGCTCGGGCAGCGCCTGCTCGAACTGGCGGCCGACGCGGACCGGATCACGCGCGAGCGTAAGAACGTGTCGGCGCTGGTGAACAAGGTCCGCTTCCACGCCAAGCGGATCGCCGACGCGCCCACCGACGACCACGCGCCCGACTGGGCGAAGATCGCCGAAGCGATCGACCGGCTGAACCTCGCCGGCGTGCGGCCGACGGATCCGCGCGTCACTGGGGCGCTGGCGCCCACGGCCGGCGTGGCCGAGCCGGCGTCGCCGACGCCGGCGCTGTCGGCGGCGCTCATGGCCGCCAGCGTGGCCCGGCGCGAACCGGCGTCCGAGCCCGAGCAGCAGCAGCGCCGGTACAGCGCGACGGTGGAGCGGGTGCGCGCGTGGCTGCACGGGGCACGGGTGGTTGTCGTCGGGGGCGAGGTGTACGACCACGCGCGCCAGCGGCTGACCGAGGCGCTGGAGCTGGGGGAACTGGACTGGGTGCACCTGCGCGAGCACGCCTCGTCGGCGCCGCTGGAGGCGGCGATCGCGCGGCCGGACACGCGCCTGGTGCTGGCCCTGGTGAAGCTGGCCGGGCACCAGCACATCGACGACGCCCGACGCTGGGCACGGCAGCACGGCAGGCCGCTGGTGATGGTGCCGGGCGGGTACAACCCCGAGCAGGTCGCCGCGGAGATTGCCGCCCAGGTCAGCGACCGGCTGGAGCCGGCACGCTGAGCGCGGGTGTTGGCGCGGGCGGTGGTGGGGGGGTGGGGGCGGCAACAATGCGGCCATGACACTCCAGGAACTCCAGGTCACGCTTCAGGCCGTCAGTTCGTTCGCCATTGCCGGCGGCCTGCTGTACTCCGCCGTTCAGTTCCGCAACTACCGGCGTGCCCAGCACGTGGCGAACTTCACCAAGCTGGTCGAACTGCAGATGCACCTGCGCGAGATGCGCGTCAAGGAACCGATCCTGGCCCAGGTGTACCGGCACGACGTCGAAGGCGCCGCCAGCGAGCGTGAGGTGCGTGAGTACTTCTTCAATCTCATGCAGGTGTCGGTCTTCGAGATCGTGTGGTATGCCCACAGGCACGGGCAGGTGCCAGACGACTACTTCTCGAGCTGGGCCAGCCGCATGCGCGAGATCGCGGCGGAGCCGTCATTCAGGCGGATGATGAATTCGCCGAGCATGAAGATCATGCACGACGACTTCCAGGTGTACATGCAGGACATGGTTCGGAACACGCCGGCGCGGGCCGAGCGGGCGGTCGCCGGCGCCTGAACGCGGTCGGGGCCGGTTACTTGCGCTCCCAGCGCACCTTGCCGGGGATCACCGAGGCAACGCGGTCGCCGGCCAGGTAGTCCCTGGCGACGGCGTCGTCACGGACGTAGGCGTCGAGCATCGCGAGC